>DXFG01000050.1 GCA_019114545.1 Candidatus Blautia pullistercoris
CATTTTTATACACAATATTATCTCTAAAGACCATTTAATTTTTTTATCCGGATATATCCATGTTTATTCTTTTTATTTTATGGAGGTAACACTATGAACAAGGGAACTGTGAAATGGTTCAACGCTGAAAAAGGATACGGATTTATCACAGGTGAAGACGGACAGGATGTATTCGTTCATTTTTCTGCAATCAACGGCGAAGGCTTTAAATCTTTGGAAGAAGGCCAGGCCGTAACTTATGACCTGACAGAGGGCGCCCGGGGCATGCAGGCAGCCAATGTAAATAAATTATAATTCTGTTTTGGGGGAAAGAAAAGGAGGCAGCACAAGGCTGTCTCCTTTTCTTTTTCTGGCTTTTAGCAGACAGACAAGTCTGCTGTCTATTCTGTCTCTGTCTGAGAAAGGCTGCTGAGATAATCGTTAAGGGCGGTCACATCCATCTCCGTGGTAACCACTTCCTGCTCTGCATCCGGGTCCTCTCTGGTCACCAGATCATAAGCGGAATATCCGATCCACCCTACCATGGCGATACATACCACAGCGATGGCAAGCTTTTCCAGACGCAGCTCCCATTTTTCTCTTCTCTGGATCTTCTCCCGGTTGTTCTTCTGTTTTTTATATCTGTCTACTTTCTGCTGACTCATAAATATCTCCTTATGTCACTATTCTTTCACAAGAACTTTTGTGATCTCTGCAATATACATCACATGGTAATCTTTCTGAGGATACCATTTCTCATCATTGCTCTTATCGTCAAAATTTTCCGGAGGCATAGGCGCATGATACATCTTTCTGCATACCAGAACCAGATCAGCCTCTTCAAAAGCCATGGTGTCATCTACCGACACAGGGGTAAGTCCCGCCTCTTTTACCTTGTCCTGATCTCTGCCTGAAACGCTTCCCAGAAAACTTAAGGTTTTTCTGAATTCTTCCTTATAGAAGGAAAGGGTAAAGGTATCTTTCGTGTCAATAAACTCCTTGGTATATCTCTGGGGACGGATATAAACGGTAACCGCCTTCTTACCCCACATTACCCCTGCTGCGCCCCAACTGGCCGTCATGGTATTAAATTTTTCCTGGTCTCCTGCTGTGACCAGCATCCACTGTTTTCCGATTCTATCAAAAGGATTAAATTCTATGGACTCAATCGGAACTTCTCTAAATCCCATATCTCTCATTCCTTTCTTTTTTCTTTTCCTATCATACCCCAGGTGTCCGTGAATGTCAAACCCTCCCGTAAGATCATCTAATGGTTTTATGATATTTTCCCCTTGACCTTTTGGTCACAGACCATGTATACTAGATTTTGGAAAAGAGCGTTTGCGAATTATAGGGAAGTTCGCAAATGCTCTTTTTCGTTCAATTACTTTCAAAGGAGGGTATCTATGCAAAAATTACTAAATCACAAATCCTTCTATATAAAGAAGTGGAGCCTGGACATACTTGTGGATATCCTGGGAGGGATTCTGATCGCCCTGGGAACCTACAATTTTGCCTCCCTGGCTCAATTTCCTATGGCCGGACTTAACGGAATTGCTTTGATCTTCTACCATCTTTTCGGCTTTCCTATCGGTCGTACGGCCCTGCTCCTGAATATTCCTATTGCCCTGATCTGTTTCCCCATACTTGGCAGACAGTATTTTCTCCGCTCCATCCGGACGATTTTCATTACTTCCGTAATCATGGATTATCTGGCCCCTTTATTTCCTGTCTATAGCGGAGACCGGATGCTGGCCGCCATCTGTGCCGGAGTCCTGTCAGGCTTAGGATACGCTCTGATCTATATGCGGGAGTCCTCTACCGGAGGAGCCGACTTTATCATGCTTTCCGTCAAAGCGTTGAGGCCTCATCTGTCTCTTGGAAAAATTGCCTTTGTCATGGACGGTGTGATCGTATTTCTGGGAACTTTGATGGTATCCAGAGATATTGACAGCCTGATTTACGGTATGATCATCACCTTTCTCCTGTCCGTTGTGGTAGATAAGGTTATGTACGGCATTGATGCAGGGAAAATGACTCTGATTGTCACTGATCACGCCCAGGAGATCGCCGGTATGATCGACCAGGTCACCGGAAGAGGCTGTACTTTCCTGAAAGGCGAAGGAAGCTTTTCAAAAGAAGAAAAAGCTGTGGTCATGTGCGCCTGCAATAATAAGCAGATGTACAGTATCCGCAGCTCTGTAAAAAAAATCGACCCTAAGGCATTTATCATTATTGTAGAATCCAATGAAGTGGTTGGGGAAGGCTTTAAGCCCAGGTAACCTTTTCCCCTTCTGCCACTATGGGCTTCTCTTCCAGATACTGGATTCCCACCAGGGTCAGTCCTCTGGCGGGGGCGGTAGGGCCGGCTGCCTGCCGGTCTTTTGCCTCCAGTATCTCTTTCATATGTTCCGGAGGATACATTCCCTGTCCGATCTCCATAAGGCTCCCGGCTATGATCCGGACCATATTATACAGAAAACCTTTTCCCCGTATCTTTATAGTGATCAGCGAATCTTCCCGACTGATACAGATTTCCTGGACCTTTCTTACCGTTGTCTTTACCTGAGCTCCTGCACCACAGAAACTTTTAAAGTCATGTTCTCCCACCAGGTATTTTCCCGCCTCTCTCATTTTTTCAATATCCAGAGGCACATAGGTAAAATGGGTATATAACCTTTGGGTGGGGATAGGAAACTGCCGGTTCAGGATCTTATATTCATAGGTCTTCTCACTTTCCCGGTATCTGGGATGAAAATCCAGAGGCACTTCCTCAGATTTCTGGATCCGGATATCTTCCGGCAGTCTCTGATTCAGGGCAAAAGAAAACTTTTCTCCCGGCATTCGCATATCCGTATCGAAAACCGCCACATTTCCCAGGGCGTGGACCCCGGTATCTGTTCTGCTGGCACCCATGATCGGGGTCTTTTTTCCGGTAAGATCTTGCAGGCAGTTTTCCAGTACCTCCTGGATAGTAATTCCGTTTGGCTGTATCTGCCAGCCGCAGTAATTGGTCCCGTCATAGGCTACGGTCAGTCTGACTCTCTTCATTCCCCAAATACTCCTTTTTCTTTCCCAATCCATTCTCGTTCGATCATAAAAGTACCCGGATCAGAATATCTGCCCCCAGGTATACCAGAACAATCCCGTAAGCCACATAATCTTTTCTCTGGTAAATCAGAGGCTTCATCTGTGTCCTGTGATCTCCTCCATGATAGCATCTGGCTTCCATGGCCATAGCCAGGTCGTCGGCTCTCCGGAATGCAGAGATGAACAGCGGTACCAGAAGAGGGATCATATTCTTGGCCTTCTGGATCAGATTTCCCGTTTCAAAGTCTGCTCCCCTGGCAATCTGAGCTTTCATAATCTTATCTGTTTCTTCCATCAGGATAGGGATAAACCGAAGAGCAATGGACATCATCATGGATATCTCATGAACCGGCACCCTGATCTTGTTTAAAGGCTGCAGGATCCTTTCCAGGCCGTCTGTAAGCTGGTTAGGCGTGGTAGTAAGGGTCATAATGGAAGAACCGATGACCAGATAGATCAGCCGTATACCGATCTTTACCGCCTGCTGGATTCCTTCCACTGTGATAGTCAGAAAGCCCAGGCTCCAGACCTCTGTTCCCGGTATCAGAAAAAGGTTGAACAGTACTGTTATCAGAAGAATGATAAACAGAGGTTTTAACCCCTTTACCATAAATTTCACCGGCACTTTAGAAAGAAAGATAATGCCCCCCAGAAAACAGGTAGCCAGAAGATAACCCCAGAAAGAGTTGGCCACAAACAGAGAAATCAGGAACAGAAAGGTTCCGATAAATTTCACTCTGGGATCCAGGCGGTGCAGAGAAGAATCTGCGGGATAATATTGTCCTATTGTAATATCTCTGATCATTTTTCTCCTCTCCCCAGTGCTTTTAAAATGCTGTTTTTTGCTTCTTCTACGGTAATGGCTGTAAGATCCGTCCAAAGGCCGTTTTCCCTCAGGGCATGCATGATATAAGTGATCTGCGGAGCAGCCAGACCTATGGCTTCCAGCTCTTTATAATGAGAAAAGACCTCCTTGGGCGCTCCGTCGAAAACTTTTTCTCCCTGATTCATCACCAGAATCCGTTCCACATATCTGGCAATGTCCTCCATGCTGTGGGAAACCAGAAGCACGGAAATTTTTCTCTCTTCATGGAGCCAGGCGATCTGGTCCAGTATCTCATCTCTTCCTTTGGGATCCAGGCCTGCTGTCGGCTCGTCCAGGATCAGCACCTCCGGTTCCATAGCCAGCACCCCGGCAATGGCCACCCGGCGCTTCTGGCCGCCAGACAGTTCAAAAGGAGAAGCTGAATAATATTTTTCCTTCAATCCAACCTGTTTCAATGCGGTCCTGGCCCGCTCCAATGCCTCTTCCTGAGATAGGCCCTGGTTTTTCGGGCCAAAGCACACATCCGACAGCACATCTGCTTCAAAAAGCTGGTGTTCCGGATACTGAAAGACCAGTCCGACTTTGCTTCTCAGTCTTTTCAGAGAGTAACCTTCCTGCCAGATATCCTCCTTATTATAAAACACTGTCCCGGAGGTAGGACGCATCAGCCCGTTAAAATGTTGGATCAGCGTAGATTTTCCGCTTCCGGTGTGGCCGATTACGCCCACAAACTGTCCCTGGGGGATCTCCAGGGATACATCCTTTAAAGCATGGGTCTCATAGGCCGTCCCCGGATTATAAGTATAGGTAACGTGTTCTAATTTCAATGACATAGCGCATCCACCAATTCCTTTATAGTCAGTATCCCGTCAGGAAGAGGGATTCCTGCTTTTTTCAGTTCGTATGCCAGAAGGGTTACCTGAGGCACATCCAGCCGGTATGCTTTCAGTTCCTCCACCCTGGAGAAAATCTCCCTGGGAGTTCCCTGCATTACCACATGGCCCTGATCCATGACAAAAACCCGGTCGGAATCAATGACTTCTTCCATATAGTGGGTAATGAGGATCACCGTAATCCCTTCCCGTCTGTTCAGCTCATGAACTGCCTCCAGCACTTCTTTCCTGCCGTTTGGGTCCAGCATGGCGGTAGGTTCGTCCATGATAATACATTTTGGCTGCATGGCCATAACGCCGGCAATGGCTACCCTCTGCTTCTGGCCGCCGGAAAGTTTATTCGGCGAACGGTGGCGGAAGGCTGTCATTCCCACAGCTTCCAGACTCTTGTTTACTCTGCTCCAGATAACTTCTGTAGGAATTCCCAGATTCTCCGGTCCAAAGCCTACATCTTCTTCCACTACGGTTCCGATGATCTGGTTATCCGGGTTCTGAAAGACCATACCAGCTTTCTGCCGGATCTTCCACAGTTCCGGCTCCATAGCCGTATCCATACCGTCCACCCAGATGGTACCCTCCGTAGGGATCAGCAGTGCATTCATATGCTTTGCCAGGGTGGATTTACCTGATCCGTTATGTCCCAATATGGAAATAAACTGGCCCGGCTGGATATCCAGATCCACATCCTCCACGGCGGTTGAACTTTCGCTGGCCTGGCCATTCTCATCATATTTTAAATAATCATACTTTAACTTTCTGGCTTTTATGATTTCCATAGTCCTTTGTTTCTCCCTCTTCCATCAACAGGTATAGCGCCAGACCTCCATATCGTCGCCATCATCTTTCAGATGGTAATTAATCTTTTGAAATCCCAGCTTTTGGGCCAGGTTCACAGAGGCCTTGTTTCCGCTTTTGATACGGCAGTGAAGATATACTGCCCCTCTTTTGGCAGACTCTCGTATAATTCCCTGGCAGGCCTCATAGGCATAGCCCTGCCGCCGGTACTTTTCATCAATAATATAGCCCAGCTCTACAACCGTTTTGGTATTGTTCCAGAACTTCGGCTCTACTCCTGCTCGGCCGATAATCTCTCCTGTATCTTTTTTCAGTACAGACCAATAGCCCATATCGCAGAGTTCATACATGTAGGAACGATAGGAGTCGAAACCCTCCAGTTCCTCTGAGAGGGGTTTTGCCACTCCTTCGCAGGCATCTCTGGAGGTCTCCTGTCCGCAGATCTCCATCAGTCTGGGAATGTCTTCTTTCTTCATTTCCCGGATCAGAAGGCGGCTGGTCTCGCAGACCACCGCCGGAAGATGATGGCTGTGGCAGTAAATCTTTTCCATAAACCCGCAGTCGATCTCCTCATAACCTTCAATGATCATATAGGCTCTTCCCAGATCCTGTTTTCCCGAATCCGGATTCTGGAAGCCAATACAGGTAATCCCTGCATTTTTTGCCGCCAGGCAGCCATTCTCGGAATCTTCTATAACTATGCACTCCTCCGGTAAAAAACCAAGTTCCCGGGCTGCCTTCCAAAAGATATCCGGCGCAGGCTTTGGATTTCTTACAGATTCACCGCTGATCAGCCTGGAAAAATACTTCCGGATCTCCCAGTGTTCTGTTACTTTCTCAATATAAGAAAGAGGTGAGGAGGAAGCTACAGCCAGGCCATAGCCTCCTGTGTAAAGTTTTTCCAGGAGTTCTTTTACATAAGGGATAAGGGGCGGATAACCTTCTTTCCTGATCAGTTCCTCCTTTATCGCACTCATCTCTTCCCTCAAAGAGGTATCCTCAAGGGGGATCCCGTAATGTTTATGAAGGAGTTGCAGCAGAAACCCCGCAGTAGAACCGATGCATTCCTTGTAAACCTCATAGTCCAGATCCACGCCTCTTCTTTTGAGGGTCTCTTTCCAGACTCTGTAATGAAAGGGCTCGCTGTTGATCAGAACGCCATCCATATCAAAAATTATTCCCTTTAACATATTTTACCTTCTTTTCTAAATATCAGAAGACTGAGGCATAAGGCCTTCGATCCGATTCCATATCTCATCTCTTCCCTGCTTGGACAGCGCAGAGAAAGGAATCACCTCTGTTCCAGAAGGAAGGTCCAGTCCCCTTCTCACTTCATCTATGTGTTTCTGGAGCTGGCTTCTTTTCAGTTTATCTGCCTTTGTTGCGATAATGGTGGGGACATATCCGTTATGAACGATCCATTCATACATAAGTTTGTCGTTTTCCGATGGCTTATGACGGATATCCACCAGTAAGAACACGGCTTTTAACTGCTTCGAGTGATGGAGATACCGCTCGATCAGCTTCCCCCACTGTTCCTTTACGGACTGGGAAACTTTTGCATAACCATAACCGGGAAGATCCACCAGAAACATTTCATGATTGATATTATAAAAATTAATGGTCTGGGTTTTTCCCGGTGAGGCGCTGGTGCGGGCCAGGGACTTCCGGTTCATCAGCGCATTGATCAAAGATGACTTCCCAACATTGGATTTTCCAGCAAAGGCGATTTCCGGCACCTGATTTTCCGGCAGGATGCTGGTGATCCCGCACACAGTATCCAGTGCTACATGTTTTATAACCATGTATTTTCCTCCATATTTATGAGTTCTGTTCGGCTGCCAGTGCATGTTCCAGCACTTCTTCCATGGTGTTTACAGGGACGATCTCCAGTCCCTGGGTGATCTCTTTATCCATTTCCGCTACATCCGCCTGGTTCTCCGAAGGGATCAGCACTTTCTCAATCCCTGCGCTTTTTGCAGCCAGAAGTTTTTCCTTCAAGCCTCCGATAGGAAGAACCCTTCCTCTCAGGGTAATCTCTCCTGTCATAGCCACATTGGCTTTTACCGGCGTTCCGGTAATGGCGGAAAGCATAGCCGTAGCCATGGTAATTCCCGCAGAAGGTCCGTCTTTGGGAACAGCCCCTTCCGGAATATGGATATGTAGGTCATGTTTCTGGAAAAATTCCGGATCTATGTCATATCGGTCTGCTACAGACCGGATATAGCTGATGCCTGCCTGGGCAGATTCCTTCATCACATCTCCCAGCTGTCCGGTAAGAAGAAACTCTCCCTTGCCCGGCATAAGATTGACTTCAATCTGAAGAGTATCTCCTCCTACGCTGGTCCAGGCCAGTCCACGGACAATGCCCACTTCGTCGGTCTGATTCTTTTTCTGCCGGGTATATCTGGCTCTTCCCAGAAAGTCTTCCAGGTTCTCCGTAGTAACCACTACCTCTTCCGCCTTTTCTTCCATGATCTTCCTGGCGGCTTTTCTGCAGATATCTCCAATCTTTCTCTCCAGATTCCGGACTCCTGCCTCTTTTGTATAGCCGCTGATGATCTCTCTTAAGGCATCTTCCCGGATCTTCAACTGTTTTTCTTTCAGTCCATGGGCCTTGATCTGCTTTGGAATCAGATGCTCCCAGCCAATATGCCATTTTTCATTTTCTGTATAGCTGCTGATCTCTATGACCTCCATTCTGTCCAGAAGAGGTCTTGGTATGGTCTGAAGATCGTTTGCAGTAGCAATAAACAGGACTTCCGACAAATCCAGAGGGATCTCTACATAATTATCCCGGAATTTTACATTCTGTTCCGAGTCAAGGACCTCCAGAAGTGCGGAAGAAGTATCTCCCTTATAATCGCTGCTTACCTTGTCGATCTCATCCAGGAGCATTAAAGGATTCTTCACTTTGGCCTGGATCAGTCCGTTGGCAATCCTGCCCGGCATGGCGCCAATATAAGTTCTCCTGTGTCCCCGGATCTCTGCTTCGTCCCGGACTCCTCCCAGAGAAATCCTGACATATTCTTTATGAAGAGCTCTGGCTACGGACCGGGCAATAGAGGTCTTACCGGTACCAGGAGGGCCTACCAGACATAAAATGGGGCTTTCTCCTTTTTTCGTCAGAGCACGGACTGCCAGGAATTCCATAATCCTTTCTTTCACTTTTTCCAGACCGTAGTGGTCCTCCTCCAGGATACGGTTAGCCTCTTTTAAATTCCGGCTGTCTCTGGAAGTCTTATCCCAGGGAAGAGACAGCAAGGTCTCAATGTAACTGCGCATGACTCCCGCCTCTGCCTGGACTGCTGCAGATTTTTTAAATCTGTCGATTTCCTTGCAGATCCGCTCTTTTACTTCCTTGGAAGCCTTCAGCTTTTCCGCCTGTTCCCGGAACTGATCTGCCTCAGAAGCCGTATCTCCATCCCCCAGCTCTTCCTGGATTACCTTCATCTGTTCTCTGAGAATATAATCTCTCTGGTTTTTATCTACCCGCTCTTTTACTTTCTTATTAAGCTCCATACGGATTTCCATGATCTGTACTTCATTGGTCAGGATCATGCCCAGTACTTCGTAACGGTCTTCCAGAGAAACCGCCTCCAGGATCTTCTGTTTATCTTCATATTTCATAGGAAGATTTACAGCGATCTGGTCTATCACTTTTTCTACATCATTTAATTCTAAGATCTGACCCGCCAGATCCTTGCTCAGCTTGGGATTTTCATTGCAGTACCGGATAAAGATCTCTTTCATCCCTCTGAGCATGGCTTCTTTCACATTTTCATCCAGCAGCTCTGCAGCAGAGGAGTCAAAAGCCGCCACCTCTGCCTCCAGATAGAATCCTTCTTCATCCAAATGAAGAAGCTCTCCCCGTTCTTTCCCCTCTACAAGGACCTGGATGATGCCGTTTTTCGTTTTTACCAACTGTTTGATCACTGCAATGGTACCGATTCTATATAAATCCTCCTGCCCCGGCTCCTCTGTCTGAGGAACCTTCTGGGTAATGAGAAAAATTCTCTGGTCCTCCACCATAGCCTTTTCCAAAGCCTTTACAGACTTTTTTCTGCTCACATCAAAATGTACGATCATTCCGGGAAGGATGGTGGTTCCTCTCAGAGCGATGGCCGGTAAGTATTGTATGGTGTCACTCATACTCGCTCCTCCTTTTGCTTTTGTATCCTCTTATGCAATCTCAGGGGCTTCTTTCTTCTTTCTTGTGCTGTTCTTGCTTCTTCTGGAAGGAGCAGGAAGTTCCCTGTGCTCCAGCACCGGGGGTTCTTTTCCATCTACAACTTCCTTTGTAATGGTGCAGGAACTGATGCTCTCATCGGAAGGAGATGTATACATAATATCCATGAGTACGCTTTCCATAATGGCCCGCAGTCCCCTGGCTCCGGTCTTTCTTTCCATGGATTTGTCTGCAATCGCTTCCAGGGCTTCATCTTCAAATTTCAGCTCGATGCCGTCCAGTTCAAACATCGCCTGATACTGGCGCACCAGAGAATTCTTTGGTTCTGTGAGAATCTTCACCAGCGCCTGGCGGTCCAGAGCATTCAGGGAAACCACTACTGGCACACGTCCCACAAATTCCGGGATCAGACCAAAACGTACCAGATCCTGGGGCATAACCTCTTTCAGCAGCTCTCCTACATTTCTCTCCTGAGGAGATGTGATGACCGTGTTAAATCCAATGGATTTTGTATCTTTTCTCGTTTCAATAATCTTATCCAGTCCTTCAAAAGCACCGCCGCAGATAAAAAGTATATTGGTAGTATCGATCTGGATAAACTCCTGCTGAGGATGTTTTCTTCCTCCCTGAGGCGGCACATTGGCCACGGTACCCTCCACAATCTTCAGCAGTGCCTGCTGAACTCCTTCTCCGGATACATCTCTGGTAATGGAAGCGTTTTCTGACTTCCTGGTGATCTTATCAATCTCATCTATATAAATAATCCCGTACTGTGCCCGTTCAATATCATAATCTGCAGCCTGGATCAGCTTCAGAAGGATATTCTCCACATCTTCGCCCACGTAGCCGGCCTCTGTCAGTGTGGTAGCGTCTGCAATAGCGAAAGGCACATTCAGAAGCCTTGCCAGAGTCTGGGCCAGAAGAGTCTTTCCTGAACCTGTAGGTCCCAGCATGAGAATGTTGCTTTTCTGGAGTTCCACTTCTGAGGTGCTGCCTGCCAATACTCTTTTATAATGATTGTATACGGCTACAGAAAGAACCTTCTTTGCCTCTTCCTGACCGATCACATATTCGTCTAAAAATTTCTTGATCTCCTGAGGTTTCAGCAGATTAATCTCGTCAGACATTTCACTTTCAAAATCTGCTCCCAGTTCTTCATCAATAATCTCTGCGCAGATTCCCACACATTCATCACAGATATAGGTGCCGTTAGGCCCTGCGATCAACTTTTTTACCTGGTCATCTGTCTTACCGCAAAAGGAACATCTGATCTTTATATCATTTCCCTTCATTGCTATTCTTCTTTCCTTTCTGTTTTACCCAAAATTGTCCTGAAAGCGGAAAGACCCCCGCATATATCTGCAGGAGTCTTATCTTCAGTCACTATCTATGCTCGATAACCATGTCGATCAAACCATAATCCTTTGCCTCCTGGGCAGTCATATAGTTATCCCGCTCGGTATCTTGCGCAATTGTCTCCAGGGTCTGGCCTGTATTCTGTGCCAGAATAGAATTCAGTCTGTGCTTAGTCTTCAGAATCTGCTCTGCCACAATCTCAATCTCCGTTGCCTGACCTTTGGCGCCGCCGGAAGGCTGATGTATCATAATTTCCGCATTGGGAAGAGCCATACGTTTTCCTTTGGTGCCCCCTGCCAGAAGAAAGGCTCCCATACTGGCTGCCAGTCCCATACAGATGGTAGACACATCGCATTTGATATACTGCATGGTATCATAGATTGCCATGCCTGCGCTGACAGATCCCCCCGGGCTGTTGATATATAAATGAATATCCTTCCCCGGATCCTCAGATTCCAGGAACAGAAGCTGTGCCACAATCAGGTTTGCGGACACATCTGTCACTTCTTCCCCAAGGAAAATAATCCTGTCTTTTAACAGTCTGGAATAAATGTCGTAACTTCTCTCTCCACGGCTGGTCTGTTCAATGACATATGGTACTAAGCTCATAAAAATCCTCCTATTTATCCGTCAAAGGAAGTATGATTACTCAGCTTTTTCTTCTTCCTTTTTCTCTACTGTCTTTGCAGCGTCTGCAACCAGGGTAACTGCTTCCTGAACAGCCATATCCATTTTAATCTGCTCTTTCTCATAGTCACCCATCATTTCTTTCAGTTTGTCGGCTTCCATCTTATACATGTCAGCCATTCTCTTTACTTCTTCTTCAAATTTTTCATCGGAAATCTGAATATTCTCTACTTCAGCAATCTTTTCCAGTACCAGACGGCTCTGGATTCTCTTCAGCGCCTGAGGTCTCATCTGCTCCTGGATCTTGGCATTGTCAAGACCTGTAAACTGATAGTACTGTTCAATAGACAGTCCCTGTGCCTGCATTCTTCTGATGAAGTCCTGCATAAGCTGGTTGATCTGGTTCTGGATCATTGGTTCCGGAATATCCATCTGTGCGTTTGCGATAACCGCATCGACTGCTTTATCTTCTTTTTCTCTCTTGGCAACTTCTTCCTTGCGCTCTTTCAGGTTTTTCTCGATGTCTGCCTTGTACTCTTCCAGAGTATCAAATTCAGAAACATCTTTTGCGAATTCGTCATCCAGTTCCGGCAGTTCTTTTACCTTAATGGATTTTACGGTACATTTAAATACAGCAGGTTTTCCGGCCAGATCATTTGCATGATAGCTTTCCGGGAAAGTTACATTTACATCTTTTTCCTCACCGATCTTGGCGCCTACCAGCTGGTCCTCAAATCCCGGGATAAAGGAGTTGGAACCGATAGTCAGAGGATAATCTGTTCCTTTTCCGCCTTCAAATGATTCTCCGTCAACAAAGCCTTCAAAATCCAGAGTAATCATATCGCCCTGCTCAACAGCTCTGTCATCTACATCGATGGTTCTGGAATTGTTTTCCTGCTCTCTCTTTAATCCAGCGGCAACTTCTTCCTCTGTTACTTCTACAGGAGAAACCTCTACCTCTACTCCTTTGTACTCGCCCAGAGTTACTTCCGGCTTCACAGCAACTTCCGCAGTGAAAATAAAAGGTTTGCCCTTTTCGATCTGAACAATGTCGATCTCCGGCTGAGATACGATATCCAGCTTGCTTTCCTCAGCAGCCTTTGGATATTCTTCCTGGATCAGTGCATTTGCAGCATCTTCATAGAAAATACCAGTACCGTACATTTTTTCAATCATGATACGGGGGGCTTTTCCTTTACGGAATCCGGGGATTGTAATGCGGTTCTTGTTTTTCATGTATGCAGCCTGTACTGCTTTTTCAAAATCCTCCGGGCTGACTTCCACTGTCAGCTTTGCCATGTTCTTTTCTAAGTTTTCTACCTGTACACTCATTGTTAATGATTCCTCCTTGAATTTCTATATACATTCTGTTCTGTAAATACGCTTTTGTAGAACAGCGTTTTTTCTCATACTTACAGTCATTAACACAGTATATCACAAGGAAGACGAAAACGCCAGTGTTTTTTTCTATAAAATCTCCATAGAATTACGGATTTTCCCGGTATATCACAGATTTTCTGATCTCTTCCGCCTTTTCTTCTCCAAAAAGGAGAGAAATCAGCTCCAG
>DXFG01000051.1 GCA_019114545.1 Candidatus Blautia pullistercoris
TTTATCTTCATTATGGCTCTATAGATGAATTGCTAAATGAATTGATCGATGAAATTGCTGACGGATACATTAAAATGACCAATTCCTTGAATGGATATTATGACCAGAGGGAGATTGCACGAGCTTTCCTGCTTTATTTTGCACAGCAGGATGAACTTCATGAAAAGATCATCTGCAACTCTAATTTCAAATATATCAGTGACCGGATCAACCGCAGGATCAGCGATATTAACCAGGGGCATATTGATGATCTGGGAAAGGTCAGCCCCTACCTGAAAAATATTATCATTGCCTATCTGAACATGTCCTGTCTCGGAATGTACCGCAGATGGGTAGCAGATAAAAAGAGAATCCCCCTGGATGAATTTGTGAATGTTGCGGTAAATCTGGTCTGCAACGGCGTGCTCAGCATGCCGGAGTACTTAAATTCCTCTTTTTAAAGAATACGTATGACAGAAAAAGTCGGTTCATCACGTTGATATACCGATGTCATAACCGTTTTTAATGTTCCTGTATTGTCTGTACGAAAAGAGATACTGCCTGAGAAAACAAATGATTCTTCTTCCACAGGATCACGCTTCGGGTAACATGTGTGGGAAGGATCTGGCGGAAACAGAGTACCGGATCCGCATGTATGGACAGAGCACCGTCCAGACATACAGCGCATCCCATACCTGCCTCCACCAGCAATGCACTGTTAGAAAGGATATTATAATAAGCGGGAATGTTCAGGTGCCGTTCTTCGCACTGCATCCAGTGAAGGATCTGATTTTTTGCATTCTCTCTTCCCGGCATGATCAGTGGATATCCTTTTATGTCATCTACGGTTACCGTTTCTTTATTTGCAAGCTCATGATCCTTCCGGACAAGAATCCCCCAGGTTTCCTGCTGGGGAAGCCTGACATATTCGAACTTTGAAGTATCAATAGGTTCCATAACAAGTCCCAGGTCCAGCAGCCCATGCTCGATCCTCTCTTTAATGTCATCTGCCATACCGTTATAAAGTTCAAACTGTACAGCCGGATATTTCTCACGGAATTCTTTCATACAGATTGCCAGCGTACGGCCCCCTACAGCTTCTGTAGCGCCGATCCGGATCGTTCCGCAAATCACATCTTTTTGATCGGTAAAGGTATGTTCCAGCTTGTCTGCCAGCTCTACAATAGTTTCTGCCTGCTGTTTGAACAGAAACCCTTCGTCTGTCAGTGTAACAGAGCGTTTCCCCCGGATCAGCAGTGCAGTTCCCAGCTCATCCTCTAATTCCATCAGCTGACGGCTGAGTGTGGGCTGGGTAACATGAAGAATATCTGCAGCTCTGGTAATATTGCCTTCGTCCGCTACTGTCAGAAAATATTTCAGTACACGCAGTTCCATTTTCTCTCCTTTAAATGTATCAGCTGCCACCCTATAGACAGTGGCAGCTGCATATACTTCTTTACAGTTGGATCAGTTCATACTCTCTGGTTCCGATTCCCAGTTCTTCGGCAGCCTCAATGGTATGGATTCCATTGCGGCTGTTGACTCTTTCCATAAAATGTTCTTTTCCCGGATCATCCGAATGAATCACCAGATCCATGCAGGCCTGGTCAATAGCTACCGGGTCTGTAGAAGCCAGGATACCGATGTCATTCATGCAGGGGTCTTCTGCCACTGCACAGCAGTCACAGTCTACCGAAAGATTTTTCATAACATTGATAAAGGCAATCCTGCCTTTAAAATGTTCCACAACGCTGGCGGCCGCATCCGCCATGGCTTCCGGAAACGCCGTTTTGCTGGCATGCTGATTCCAGGTTTCATAGCGGTCGTCTGTCTTTCCTCCGGAATGAATCAGGGCCTTGCCCGCTCTGGAAGCACAGCCGATAGAAAGCTGCTTCAAAGCTCCGCCGTATCCGCCCATGGGATGTCCTTTAAAATGAGCCAGGACCAGCATAGAATCGTAATTCTCGATATTTTTCCCCAGATGGTTTTCCTTAAGAATCTTTCCATGGGAAATCGGCCAGACCACGTCCGGTCCTTCTGCATCCATGAGATCCACATCAAAATATTTTGTCCATCCATGTTCTTCCAAAAGCTTCAGATGGGACTCTGTATGATCCCGGACACCGCCGCTGGCATCTCCATAAGCAGTGTTGCATTCCACAATAGTTCCCTGGACCTTCTCAACCATGGGCCGCCAGAATTCCGGCCGAAGGAAATTCTGGTTTCCCTTTTCTCCGGAATGGACCTTCACTGCCACTTTTCCAGGCAGTTCCACGCCAAGAGCCTGGTACATCTCAACTACCTTTTCCGGAGTGATCTCTTTTGTAAAATAAACTTTTGCCTTCATATCCCATTCCTCTCTTTCCTGTATCTGATCATTCAGAACATGCAGCCAAAATATCAGGTCCTGTGTTCTGGATCCTTCTTTATAAATATCATAAAACTTAAAGCTGACTCCAGGTCAAGAGGATTTTTGAAAATTTTCATCTGCCGCTTTTTGGCTGGGATAATTTCTTTAAAATCTTTTTTTCATTCGCTCTTGAAAAATCGCTTAGCTGGTAGGACCGAACCCTTGTTTT
>DXFG01000052.1 GCA_019114545.1 Candidatus Blautia pullistercoris
TTTTCGGTTCGTGTACCAGCCTTTTTTATTCATGACAATAGACGGTCCACAGAAAGGATCTGTTCCAAAGTGTACCGTCTATTATTTTGTCCTTTATCTTATTCTTTTTCTTGTACTTTTCAACAATTTCCGTCTACCCTGATCCTTCTTCTCAGCCGAGGCAGCCACTTCTCTTCTGGACTGCTGGCAGTCCCGGATCCGCTGATCCAGTCTTTTATACCGGGCCTCCTCTGAGTCCTGCTCTTTCAGCCTCTGTACTACCAGTCTGCTGATAATATCCATAAATTCTGAAGGGATCCTTTCCGACTTCTGATCCCCTCCGGCGGTCTCCGGCTTTTTCTTTCTTTCCCCGGATTTCTTCTTGTCCAAAACCTGATCCGGATAAAAAAAGGGAGTCAGCTCTCCGATCTCCTTCAGAGAATACCCCCTCTTCTTCAGTTCTTTTATACTCAGAAATACCTGAATATCCCATCGGGTGTAGTATCTGTGTCCCATCTCATTTCTCTTGATCGGCAATGCCAGTTCCTCCTCCCAGTACCGCAGCACATGAGATTGGGTTTCCAGAAGTTTCACTGCCTGAGAAACGGAGTAAATGGTCTCCTCCATATACTAACCCCTTTCACATTTCCTCTCCACCCATTATAGCAGACCCCGTCTGAAATGCAAGAAAATATGTTCGACAAAAAACGTTGACAACTCCTATCCTGGATGATACACTAAGGAGAACAGCCAGGGAGCCCTGAAGGGCTGAGAGGAAGCGTCAAAGACTTCGACCTGTATTACCTGATTTGGATCATGCCAACGTAGGGAGTGTTATATAACGTAAGTAGAACATTTCTATATCTGTGTCCTGATCAGGCACAGATTTTTTATTGCGCAGAAAAACATTTTCTCTCATAAGCCACTTCAGAATTTTCCCTGTTATCATGTCTAAAGGGAGGAAAACCTATGAGCTACACAACACAGATGGACGCTGCCCGCCAGGGGATCATTACCCCCCAGATGGAAGCAGCCGCAAAAAAAGAACAGATAGAGGTAAGAGAACTCCAGAAACTTATGGCCCAGGGCAAAGCGGTGATCCCTGCCAATAAGCTTCATACCTGCCTGGAGCCCAACGCGATCGGTTCCATGCTGAAGACAAAGATCAATGTTAATCTTGGCACTTCCAGAGACTGGAAAGATCTGGATATGGAACCTGAAAAAGTCAACGATGCAGTAAAAATGGGGGCAGAATCCATTATGGACCTCAGCTCCTTTGGAGACACCCAGAAATTCCGGAGGAAGCTTACGTCCCAGTGTCCCGCCATCATCGGTACTGTGCCGATCTATGACGCTGTAGTTTATTATCACAAACCTTTAAAAGAGATCACTTCCCAGGAATGGATCGACATCGTAGAAATGCACGCCAAGGACGGTGTGGATTTTATGACCATCCATGTGGGGATCAACAAAGCTACCGCAGGCCGTTTCAAAAAAAACAAACGCCTTACCAATATTGTTTCCCGGGGCGGCTCTATTATCTTTGCCTGGATGGAAATGACCGGAGAAGAAAATCCTTTCTATGAGCACTATGACCATATCCTGGAAATCTGCCGGAAATATGATGTAACACTGAGCCTGGGCGACGCCTGCAGACCAGGCTGTATCGCGGATGCCGGGGACATTTCCCAGATCGAAGAGCTGGTAACTCTGGGTGAACTGACGAAAAGAGCCTGGGAAAAAGACGTACAGGTGATCATTGAAGGTCCCGGACATATGGCCTTAAATCAGATTGAGGCCAACATGAAGATCCAGCAGACCATCTGTCAGGGCGCGCCGTTCTATGTGCTGGGGCCCCTTGTTACAGATATTGCTCCGGGTTATGACCACATCACTGCGGCTATCGGCGGAGCTATTGCGGCTGCCAACGGAGCTTCCTTCCTCTGCTATGTAACTCCTGCAGAACACTTAA
Organism: Candidatus Blautia pullistercoris; assembly: GCA_019114545.1. GTDB lineage: Bacteria > Bacillota > Clostridia > Lachnospirales > Lachnospiraceae > Blautia > Blautia pullistercoris. Next base: position 1,952 of record DXFG01000052.1, read on the forward strand.
GACTCCCTGACGTAGATGATGTAAAAGAAGGGATCATTGCTTCCAAGATCGCTGCTCATGCCGCCGACATTGCCAAAGGGATCAAAGGCGCAGCCGACTGGGATCGTCAGATGAGCACTGCCAGGAAGAATCTGGACTGGGAGGAAATGTTCCGTCTGTCCATCGATCCGGAAAAAGCCAGACGCTACCGCGCACAGGCAAAACCTGAAAAAGAAGACACCTGCAGCATGTGCGGCAACTTCTGTGCTGTAAAAAATATGAACCGTATCCTGGAAGGTGAGATCGTAAGTATCTATGACGAGTGATCCCTGGCCTGAAAGCAGACCGGTCATACAGAAAAAATCCCAAAGCTTTTCCGCATAATAAGAGAGACTTTTCCGGCAGCCATGCCTGTACATAAGCTGTCAGGAAAAGTCCCTCTTTTATTTTTTCATATTTACAAACTTTGTATAATTTGGAAGCCATACCAGATTCACCGTACCGATAGGGCCGTTTCTCTGTTTCGCGATGATGATCTCCGCAATATTCTTATTCTCAGAATCTTTATTGTAATAGTCATCACGGTAAATAAACATAACCACATCGGCGTCCTGCTCAATCGCTCCGGACTCTCTCAGGTCCGAAAGCATAGGACGGTGATCCGGACGCTGTTCTACCGCGCGGCTTAACTGTGACAAAGCTACCACCGGAACATTCAGCTCCCTGGCCAGGGCCTTTAAAGAACGGGAAATCTCTGAAATTTCCTGCTGTCTGGACTCGCTTCTGCCGCTGCCTGTCATTAACTGAAGATAATCGATAAAAATAATCCCCAGATTATGCTCCATCTTATATTTTCTGCATTTGGAGCGGAGCTCGGAAATGGAAATACCCGGTTTATCATCTATGATCAGATTGGAATTGCCGATGACATTTGCCCCTTCTATAAGTTTTGCCCACTCTTCGTCCTCCAGGTTTCCAGTACGGATATTCTGGGAATCCACTTTGGACTCCAGGGCCAGCAGACGGTTCACCAGCTGCTCCTTGGACATCTCCAGACTGAACACTGCTACGGTCACATTGTCGTGAAAGGCCATATACTGGGCAATGTTCAGAACAAAAGCCGTCTTACCCATAGAAGGTCTCGCCGCCACCAGGATCAGATCCGAAGGCTGAAATCCGGAAGTCTTATAATCCAGATCAATAAAACCTGTAGGGATTCCCGTAACACTTCCCTGATTTCTGGAAGCCTTTTCGATCTTCTCTATGGCATTCAGCACCACCTGGCGGATGGGAACATAATCTCCTGTTCCCCGGTTCTGGATCAGATCGAAGATCTTTTTCTCCGTGACCTCCAGGATATCCTGGGTTTTTTCCTGTCCCAGATAGCAGGCATTGCTGATCTCTTCTGTAGTTTTGATCAGCTTTCTCAGCATGGATTTCTCTGCCACGATCTCCGCATAATATTTCACATTTGCAGAAGTGATCACGGAAGAAAGGATATCCTTCATAAATTCCATGTCGGATATCTCCGGCGGAAGGTTTTTCTCTCTCAGACGTTCCTGAAGAGTTACCAGATCTACAGCCTTGCCCTCGTCGTGAAGTTCTACCATAGCTTCAAACACAGCGCCGTACTGCTGCTGATAAAAGTCCTGACCGGTAATGATCTCTGAAGCTTCCACAATGGCGTCTCTGCTCATGATCATGGCTCCGATAACCGACTGTTCCGCCTCCTGGCTGTGGGGCATGACTCTTTTCATTAATGCTTCTTCCATACTGAAGAAACTCCCTTCTCCTAAGCTTCTCTAACCACCACTTTTAACTGGGCTGTTACCTGGGGATGAAGCTTTACAGGCACCATAGTGGTTCCCAGTTCTTTAATCGGAGAAGCCAGCTGCATTTTTTTCTTATCAATATCATATCCCAGCTGAGCCTTGGCAGCTTCTGAAATTTCCTTGGAAGATACAGAACCGAAAGTCCGTCCGTTCTCTCCTACTTTGATGCTTACTGTTACTTCTTTTGTCTCCAGTTCTGCCTTGAAGGCTTTGGCAGCTTCCAGGTTTTCTTTGGCCACCTTCTCTTCATGGGCTTTCTGAAGTTTCAGATCATTGATATTCTTAGGCGTAGCCTCTACAGCCAGTTTCTTTGGAAACAGCATGTTTCTGGCATAGCCGTCGCTTACATTTACAATATCTCCTTTTTTTCCCTGAGCTTTTACATCTTCCAGTAAAATTACTTTCATATTACTATGTCTCCTTCGTTAATCATCTGGTCAATTGTGATCTTAAGCTGTGAAACAGCTTCTTCTACAGTCGCGCCGGGAAGCTGGGCTCCCGCCATATTGATATGTCCGCCGCCGCCCATGCGTTCCATGATCAGCTGTACATTTACCTCATCAATGGCTCTTGCGCTGATATAGATCTTATTCTGATAATCTGTCAGAACAAAGGTTGCCTTGATACTGTCTATATTCAGCAGCTCGTTAGCAGCCTGAGAAGCCACTACCGTAGGACTGTCCACCCCTTCTGTAGGGCAGACCGCTATGGCAAAGCATCCTTTATAAGTTTCCACATGGCGGATCGCTTCCGCCTTGGCCCGGTAAGACTGGATATCATCCCGGAACATCTTCCGCACTCTGGTCACATCAGCGCCGCACCTTCTCAGGAAAGCCGCTGCCTCAAAGGTCCGCACACCAGTCTTGGAAGTAAAATTGTTGGTATCAATAATAATTCCTGAATACAACGCATCTGCCTCGATATTGTAGATACGGATGTCGTCTGAGAAATACTGGAGGATCTCCGCTACCATCTCACAGGCAGAAGAAGCATAAGGCTCTATATAAGAAAGCACTGCGTTCTGGATCACCTCGCTGCCCTGTCTGTGATGGTCAAGAACTACGATCGTCTTGCTCATGTGGAGCAGTTCCTCGCACTCTGTATAGCTGGGCTTATTGGTATCCACCACCACTACTACTGTATTATCATCTACAATATCTCTTGCCTCATCGCTGTCGATAAACATATTTTCATCATAATCCGGATTGTCCTTAAAAGTCTGGATAATAGGTCTCACAGACATAGTTGGATTATTCACCACAATATGGGTCTTTTTATTCAGGGACTTGGCTGCCCGGTAAATACCGATGCCGGCGCCGATAGAATCCACATCCGGTATCTTGTGTCCCATGACCACAACCTTATCCTTGCTCACCATAAATTCTCTGAGAGCATGAGCCTTTACACGGGCCTTCACACGGGTGCTCTTGCCCATCTGCTGGGATTTCCCGCCAAAGTAAGTCATCTGGTCACGGTCTTTGATCACTACCTGGTCGCCGCCACGGCCAAGAGCCAGGTCAATGGCGATACGGGCATACTCGTAATTCTGAGAATAACTGGGAGCATTGATCCCGATACCAATACTGATGGTCACTGCCATATCGTTTCCGATATTGACCGTCTTTACGTCCTCCAGGATATTGAACCGTTTTTTCTTCAGTTCCTCCAGGGAACGCTGACGCATGACAAGAATAAATTTATCTTTTTCCAGCTTTTTGATCAGTCCGTCTACCTCGCCGAAATATTTGTTCAGCTTTCTCTCGATCAAAGCCACCAGAAGAGATCTTCTGACTTCCTCTACACTGTTCAGGGCTTCCTCATAGTTATCCAGATACAGCAATCCTGTTACCAGCTTCTCGTCTTCTTTCTGGCGGATGTACCGGTTCAGTTCTGTCTCATCAAAAAGGTACAGTGCGGTCAGATCGTTCTGTCCTTCTGTCTCCACCAGACCGGATTCCTCCAGAAGCCGCCGGATAGATATGGGACGCATTACCGCCCGATAATCTTTTTCCTCATACTGAAAAGTTGCTTCCGCTTCATTCTCCCTGGGCAGCTTGTCTTTCGTCAGCTCAGGAAAAAGATTTGTCACTGACTTCCGGTACCTCCGACTCTTTCCGGAAAGAGCCGCAAAAGCATCGTTCATCCACAGGATCTTTCCATTATAGTCCAGCAGCGCATATGGCACGATAAATTCCTTCAGCAGGGTCTTCTGCACCTGGCCGTATTGTGTGGCGAAGGAGATCAGCTCGTTCATAATGACTGCTCTGCTGTGAAAGTACAGAAAAACCACGATCAAAATATAAGCCGCTATAAAAATGCTCACTAAAGCTCCGGCTCTTCTATTGACTGTGAATACCAGAATGTCCATGATGACCAGCAAAATTGTCAGTATCAGGGGCCACTGCATATAAAATTTCAGCTGGCCTTTAATTCTTATTTTTCCGTCCATAACTTCACCTGCCTGCATTTTTAAATGCCATTTAACAGTCCTCCATTAATAGATATTCTGATATATTATACCATTATTTTAATAGCAGTACAACTAATTTTCTCCGGGAGGCCTTCTTACAAGATCTCCCAGTCTCAGAATATCCCGGACCGATGGGATAAGTGAAAATTTCTTCCCCTTCCCGATCATCGCGATACCTCGCTCATCCCGTTGCATTGCTACTCAATGACCGTTGCCGGTCGGATGTCCGCTCGCGCAAGCACGGCGGCAGTCCGGCCGGCGTATCGCACAAAAAAGAAAGCGCACCGCCTAGGCAGTGCGCTCACTTATATTAGTCCTGTACATAAGGCATGATTGCCATATGTCTTGCTCTCTTGATCTCTACTGTTAAAGCTCTCTGATGCTTTGCACAGTTTCCTGTGATTCTTCTGGGAAGGATTTTTCCTCTCTCAGAAACGTATCTTTTTAATTTATTTGCATCCTTATAGCTGATCTCGTTGTTTTCCTGTCCGCAGAATACACAAACTTTTTTTCTTCTGCGTCCTCCTCTTCTCTTCATCGGAGAATCCGGTCTGTTACCTTTTTCGTAAGCCATGGTCTTTACCTCCTATCAATATCTGCCGTCCTTTTAGCTGAAGGGCAGCTCCTCGTCAATTCCGTCCGGAATATTCATGAATCCATCTGCTGATGCGGCGCTTGGTGAAGGTGCCTCTGAAGGCGCCGGGGCTCCCATTGATCCCCGTCCCACATGACTGTCGCTTACAGCCTTGCTTTCAGCGAATTCCTGTTCCTCCACTACCACATCGGTGGTATAGACTTTGTTGCCATCCCGATTGGTATAGCTTCCGGTCTGGATTCGTCCTGTTACCAGGATCTTAATCCCCTGACGGAAATATTTCTCTGCAAACTCTGCCTGTCTGCCAAATGCCACACAGCCGATAAAATCAGCCGTAGCATCTCCGTCTCTCTTAAAACGACGGTCAACAGCCAGTGTATATCTTGCAACTGCCGTTGCATTCTCTCCTGCGGAATATCTCACCTCAGGATCTCTTGTCAAACGACCCATTAAAATTACTTTATTCATATAATCACCTCATATAATACTCAAATATACGTTATTCAGAATCAGTAATTTTAAATGGATTCTGATATGCGGTCTGCGGATTACGCTTCTTTTTTCACAACTAAATATCTTAATACATTATCCATAATGCGGACATGACGCTCGATTTCAGCAGGTGCTGCAGCGTCAGCCTCAAACTGGATGAAGTAGTAATATCCCTCGCGCATTTTCTGGATTTCGTAAGCTAATCTCTTCTTACCCCATTCTTCAACTTCTGTGATGTTTCCGTTGTAGCGGGTGATATAGCCTTTTGCCTTTTCTACTACTTCCGCACGAGCTTCATCTTCCAGCTTTGCATTAACGACTAATGCTAATTCGTATTTGTTCATGCTTGTTGTACCTCCTTTTGGTCTTTTGGCCCCCTGACATCTTCAGGGAACAAGGATTGCAGAAAGTGTCGGGAAACACTTTTCTGTCCTGAAATAATATATCACGGTTGCTTATTTTAACATAAGACCAAGAGATATTCAAGCCTTTTTTTTCAATTCTTTGGTACTTTTTTCCACAGCTTTTCTGGCAATCATAATCTGATGGCCGCAGCCGGTACACTTCAGTCTGAAATCCGCCCCCACTCTCAGAATCTCCCATTCACTGCTTCCGCAGGGGTGTTGTTTTTTTAATCTGACGATGTCTCCTACTTCGTAATCAAACTTCATAACTTTTTTCATCACTCCTGTATTTGTGCAAACACTTCTCCGATCGGCTGGCTGATCACCAGTTCTGCCATGCTGTCCCGGGGCGTGGGATCTCTGTTTATCACCACCAGATGACCGCCTCTGAAATAGTCAATGAGAGAGGCAGCCGGATAAACGGAAAGAGACGTACCGCCGATGATCATAACCTCCGCCTGCGCAATAGCGCTGACAGATTTCTGGATCACATAAGAATCCAGGGCTTCCTCATAGAGGACCACATCGGGCTTGATGATCCCGCCGCATTTCGGACACCTGGGTACTCCCTGGGTGCTTTTAATATATTCCACATCATAAAAGGCGCTGCATTTCATGCAGTGATTCCGGTAAACGCTTCCATGAAGCTCCAGAACATTCCGGCTTCCAGCCATTTGGTGCAGATTATCGATATTCTGGGTGATCACTGCCTTCAGTTTTCCTGTCCTTTCCAGGGCCGCCAGCTTATTATGCGCCGGATTAGGCTTGGCCTCACAGAGCATTTTAGCCCGGTAGAAGCGGTAAAATTCTTCCGGATTTTTCATAAAAAAACTGTGGCTTAAGATCACCTCCGGAGGATAGTCCCACTGCTGGTGGTACAGACCGTCCACACTTCGGAAATCCGGGATCCCGCTTTCTGTGGAAACTCCGGCTCCTCCGAAAAACACAATATTACTGCTCTCTGAAATGATTTTCTGCAGTTCATCCACTGCGTCCTTCTTCATAACTTCCCCTCCTGGTCTTTTCTCTTTGCAAAATCTTAATACTCTCCCTCTCTCTTTGCCTGAACCACAAAACGAGTGGCATCATTCCCGGTACAGGTAGAAAGAGTAATAATCTTGTCCTCTTTTGTAACATCCACTCCAAAATCCACCAGCGACTGGGCCTTCATACTATCCAGATACTGCTGGAACTGTTCATCAGGAGCAGAAAACAGTGTGTATACCTCTCCTGACGCATCCACCACATGGCTGGAAAAGATCTCATACCGGTAGTCTTTCTCCGGCGTGCATATCCATACATACCGGCCAGGCAGGGAATCCTGGCTCTGAAAATACTTTCTGAGCAGACCGAACATAGAGCCATTTCTCATATTGTGCCCGTAAATAATGGTATTGCAGTCCTGAAAATCACTGCTGTTGGTATACTCAACAAAAATGGATCCTGCCGAATTATAATTTTTTTCAAAGGTATGATGGAGATAATAATCGTTGTCTGTTCCTTTCACTACCGGATAACTGATTTCTGTTCCTTCGATCTGCAGCCAGGCGATGATATCCGAATTGATGGCTTTCAAGCTCTCCCAGTCTACTGCAGGCGGCACCGGGCGGTCTTCGGCTTCTCCCTCCTCCGGCTGTTCCGTTTCCTCCTGGGGATCCTCCTGTACATACTCACGGATACGGTCGTATTCCTGGGTTCCTGCCCGGTATTCCAGGAATATCCGGCCCAGTTGTACAGCTGAAAACACAAATACACAGGCGGCAATGATCAATATAATATATCGTAAAATATCCCCTGCTGTTTTTCTTTTTTTCTTACCTCTGCTCATGTTCTGCTCCTGTCTGTTTAATACATGTTTTCATAAAATCCCTCGTAATCCTCCGAAACGATACCGCCGCTGGGTACCAGTCTGCATGAATAGCCCTCAGAGTCCACAACCGCCCCCTCCGGAAGGACCACATTTTTATACACGGAACAATATGCCGGATACTCTGACGTAGGATTCTTCTCCAGCATGATTCCAAAGGAATAATACAATTGCTCATTCTCATTGTATGGATTTATATAAGGAATTTCATAAGTCACGTAGCCAAAGTCCTCTTCTGTTGCCTGAATATCATAGGTTCCTGCCGGAAAATCCGTCCCTGCCGTCATAGTACCGCTGACATCTATCGTCTCAGTAACCGGATTGGCCGTCCGCTCCTCCAAATCCTGAGTCTGGGCATTCTCCGATACAAAGGATACCGGATTCATCCCGTCCACACAGACCAGTGCTCCTGTAAACAGGGGAATCCCTTCTGCCCGTTCAATTTCATATTCTTCTGTCCCGAAAGATTCCCGTCTATAAATGGAATGGGTATTATCATGGACTTCAAAGCTGCTTCCCTCTGAGCCTGTCAGCGTATATTCCCCCTCCGGTATGTCGGTTCCTACCATATACATTCCTGCCGGAAGCTGGCTGTCCCAGTGTTCTCCCTGAGCCGGAAGCTGTTCCTGTATTTCCTCATAATCATAGGTATAGCTTACTACAGCCCCGCTTCCGTCTGTGGCCTCCCGGATGAAGCCAAACACTGACATGCCTGCCGTTACCAGTATGAACACCAGAATTATAACAGCCACCACAACCATTGTCTTGGAGGACTGGCTTTTTCTTCCTTTTGAAGCAGAAAAAGCACTCTTTATATTTTTAAAATCTGTACCCTGATAACGTCCGACCCCTGCCTGCTGCCGAAAGGCCTGGTTCCCGGGCTGCTGCCTGAAAGCTTTGGCTCCGGTCCCGGTCTTTGGAGCTGTCCCTTTATTCTGTCCGGGACTTTCTGCTTTCCCATTCCCGGCCCTTTTATTTTCATTCAGCACCGGCTGTTTATATTGTTTTACCCCCTGCTCTGTATGAACATGACTCATGGACTCCATGGAAGCATGATCGTACTTCGACCGGTTCAGACAATCCCGGTACATTTCATCAGACTTTTGGTTATTCATGCCGCACTCTGTGCAGATACCGTCTTTCAATTTTCCACCGCAAAGGCTGCAGGTATACTTCATAGCTCACCCTCCCTCTCCCTTTTTTACCCATTTTAACATATTTTTTCAGGAACTACACCTAAATCTGTGTAAAAAAGAAGCCAATGACTTTTCTCCTGTCACTGGCTTTTCTTCATACTTTAAATAGCGGGAGTAGGATTTGAACCTACGACCTTTGGGTTATGAGCCCAACGAGCTTCCAGACTGCTCCACCCCGCGTCAATTATTTCTTATTAATATAAGTATAGTCCTCAGGCAGTACTTTGTCAAGCCTATGGCGCTTTTTCTTGTTCCGGAAGATCATCTGTGTTATCTTTATCCTATGAATATGAAGACGTGGCATTAAACATATGTCACGGCTCCCAAAAAGGAGTATGTTATGAACCAGACTTCTAAATTAAAAGAACAAAAAGATCATGGAACTTCTGTATTTCCCTGCGGATTATATGAAGTTTTTGACGATGCTCCCTGGGACGGCGTAAAGCATCACTGGCATGACGAGATTGAGATCCTCTATTTTATGAAAGGCAGTTTTAAAGTGACCATTAATATGGAAAGCTTTTCCATTGACCAGGAATGTTTTTTCTTTGTCAATCCGGGAGAAATTCATTCTGTGGAAGTTTACTCCCCTGCTGTAGAATCCGCCGTTGTATTCCATCCCTGCATCCTGAATTTCGAGCACTACGATCTTGCCCAGACCCAGCTGCTCCAGCCCCTGACTAAAGGAGAAATCCAACTCCCCCGTTTTCTGGACATAAGCCATCCGGCATTCTCAAGGATCAAGAAGGAATATCTGGATATCCTGAATGTCTTTCATCAGACAGGTTTCTTTCTCTCAGGGGAGTACGAAACCGTCACCGAAGATGTAGCATCTCAGCTTTTTATCCGCGCAGGACTTCTGAAGATCCTGGGAGTCCTTTCTTCCTTTTCTCTGCTGACCCATCCCGAAAAAGCAGATGATTACCGTATCAGGATCATCAAGTCTTCTCTTGAATTTATCCGAAATCATTATCAGAACAAGATTTATATACGGGATCTTGCTGAAAATGCCAATATGAACGAACAATACTTCTGCCGCTTTTTCAAAAAAATCCTGGGGAAATCCCCGGTCACCTATATCAATGAGTATCGGATCAAGCAGGCCATCATTCTCCTTCAGACCACAGATGAAGCCATCATGGATATCTGTCTGGACTGCGGTTTCAATAACCTGGGGAATTTTCTCCGGGAATTTAAAAAACATACCGGTTTCACACCGCTCCAATATCGGAAACACTTTTCTTCCAAAAAGTCATAATTTCGTAGTTTTTAATCAAATATTTGCAAGACCTCCGGAGATTCTCACATTATAATGAGTTACCAGAAACAGGGAAATTAAGTTTCCGACAAAATGAATATAACGGAGGTTGCAGAACAATGGAAAAGAAATGGTGGCACGACAAAGTAGCCTATCAGATTTACCCGAAAAGTTTTTACGATTCTAATGGAGACGGCATCGGAGATCTCCAGGGAATCATCAGCAAATTAGACTACCTGAAAGATTTAGGCGTGGATATCCTGTGGATTTCTCCTATCTACCCTTCCCCCTTTGCAGACCAGGGATATGACATTTCCGATTATTATAATATTGACCCTGCTTTCGGCACTTTGGAGGATATGGATGAACTGATCAGAGAGGCCCATAAACGTCAGATGTATATTCTGATGGACCTGGTGGTAAACCACTGTTCAGACAAACATGAATGGTTTGAAAAAGCCTGCGCCGATCCGAATGGAGAATACGGGAATTTTTTCTATATTGAGGACCGGAAAGAGGGAGAACTCCCCTGCAACTGGAGGAGTTATTTCGGCGGTCCCGTGTGGGAACCACTCCCGGGACACCCTGACAAACAGTACATGCATGTTTTTCATAAAAAGCAGCCGGATCTGAACTGGGAAAATCCGGCGGTAAGAGAAGAGGTCTACAAAAACATTAACTGGTGGCTGGATAAAGGTCTGGGGGGCTTCCGGGTAGATGCGATCATTAATATAAAGAAAGCTCTTCCTTATAAGAATTATCCTTCTGACAGAGAGGACGGCCTTTCCGATATCGCCCTTATGCTGGCAGAGGCCCAGGGCATCGGAGAATTTTTAGGGGAAATGCAGGCCCGGACCTTTGGTCCCCATGACGCATTTTCTGTGGGAGAGGTCTTTAATCTCAAAGAGGGAGAACTTCCTGATTTTGTAGGAGACAAGGGTTACTTCTCTTCGATCTTTGATTTTTCTACTACTTCTTTCGGAAAAAGCGACAAGGGCTGGTATGCCTGCAAAAAGCCTTCTCCTGATGACTATAAAAAATGTTTTTTTAAATCTCAGGAAGAAATGGGCGATATTGGTTTCTACTCAAATATTATTGAAAATCATGATGAACCAAGGGGCGTCAGCTACTATATTCCGGAAGGTGAAGTCTGCGGGGCCAGCAAGAAGCTTCTGGCTGCCATGTATTTCCTGATGAGAGGTCTTCCTTTTATCTATCAGGGCCAGGAGATCGGTATGGAAAACCTGGGCGTTGTTCCTCTTGACCAGGTTGACGATATCAGCGCTTTAGACCAATACCAGGTAAGCCTGGACGCAGGGCTTACGCCAGAGGAAGCATTAAAGGTAATCTCCATTTACAGCAGAGACAACGCCAGAACACCGGTTCAGTGGACCGGCGAAAAGAACGCCGGATTTACAGAGGGCACTCCATGGCTTATGGTAAATCCCAACTATACTTCTATTAACGTAGAGGCCCAGGAAAACGATCCGGATTCTGTCCTTTCCTTCTATAAAAGGCTGATCGCTCTCCGGAAAAATCCGGATTATAAGGAAACTCTGGTATACGGTACTGTCATTCCTTATCTGGAAGGCCAGCACAATCTGATGGCTTATCACAGAAAGGGAGAAAAAGATCTGCTGGTAATCGGCAACTTCCAGAAGGATCCTCAGACTGCAGTCCTTCCTTCCGTCTGCAAAAATCTTCTGCTGAACAATTACCAGGACCTGGATATGAATGAAGAAAAGACTGCAGTACATTTGAAAGGCTATCAGGCTATTGTGATAGAACTGTAATTTTCTCAGGTCTGCTTCCTTTTCACAGAATTTACACGGAATCCTCATAGTGTTGTCACAGAAAAAACACAGGTTCCCCTTAGACTGAATGACAGTAACAGGGAAATCAAGTTTTTACAGCAATGTGAAAGGAGCAGACTTCTATGAAAGCAAAAAAATACAGAAAATTACTGGCATTAGCTTGTGTGACTATGTTATCTGTGTCGGCCTTTACCGCCTGCAGCAATGATGAAGAAGACAGCAGTTCGGATTCTTCCAGCTATAGTTCCAGCACAGATTCAGATTCTTCTGACTCTGAAAGCTCTGATTCTTCCAGCACTTACAGTTCAGATTCTGAAGATTCTGAAAGTTCGGATTCTTCCAGCACCTACAGTTCAGATTCTGAAGATTCTGATTCTTCCAGTACGGATAGCACAGATGCTTCCGATTCCGGCAGCTCTGATTCCAGCAGTTCAGACACTTCTCTGGATTCTTCAGAGGACAGCAGTGATTCTTATAGCCTGGACTCTGACAGTTCCAGTTCCTACGATCTGGATTCCGACAGTTCCACGGAGGAATAAAACATATATCGTCTCTGAACTGTTTTGAAACTATGATACCTTTCGTGTTTTATATTTTCTTTACAGGGAAGTGATTATTATGATGGGAGTATTACATGTTAATAGGGACAATAAGATTTTTTTAGACAATTACGCAGAACACAAAAAAATCCATTTAAGCTCAGGCCAGTATGTATATTTTCGGGTAAAGAACAGCTGGATTCCGGTCATCGTCAAATATTCCCCTGAGTCAGGCCGGTGGTGTTTCTGCCATATGGAAAATATTAATATCAATGGCCGGGAGGCCATGATCAAAGATTATTACGATCCGGAAGATCCTGACAGTCAGAAATCCGGAGATAAATAAAAAAGTCTGTCTCATTCAGTACTGAGGAAAGATTTGCTGAATGAGGCAGACTTTTTTCAGCAAATTTTAACTTGACTTACACCATTTCAAATACTAAACTAATTACTTAGAAAATCTTATTTACCTTTGCGTTACTGGTCGTTGCAATTCTAACTTATACGCATAAAAAATAGCCGTCCTGTTTCTTTGGCGAGAACTAGCGGCTATTTTTATAGTTATTCGCCGGATCGGGTGACCTGCACTCACCTTCCGGCTCCCTTGTTAAATGTATTATAGTCAACTGCCCTGAGATTGTCAACTAAAACTGGCCTTAATACTTCCCATATTTATCCAGGGTTTCAAACATTGCATCCAGATTCTCCGGCTTGCAGTTTTCCAGGGATCCGTTGAAATCGAAGAGGTAACCGCCGCCCGGCGCACAGACATCCAGAAGCCTCTTGGTTTCCTCGATGATGTCCTCTTTTTTTCCAAACTCCATACGGCTGATAGAAAGATTTCCGCAGATAGCCGCTGTATCTCCAAGTACTCTCTTTGCCTCGGCCATATCCACATTTTCAAAATGATAGAAAACTTTTCCCTTAGGAACATCTGTCAGGAATTTTAATCTGCTATTATATGGGCCCTCTGTATAAATATAGGGTGTAACGTCCATATCGATCAGAGCCATTATGATCTTGCGCAAAGGTTTCCAGTAGAACCTTTCATACTGTTCGTCACTCATAAAGCCGTCCATAGCCTTGTGGAGCGGGAAAAACACTCTTTTCACCGGCATATCTGCAAAGCGGAAATACTGAAGGGCCTGGATCTGCTGCTGGGCAAACATTTCGCAGGCTTTGTCAATATAATCTGCCATATCCGGATCTGTCAGATCTTCAAAGATTCCCATGGTTCCCCGGAAATAGTCCCCCAGAATATCATATGGCGCTTCAGAAGATCCGGTCATCATCGGCGGAAAGCCCATCTGCTCTAAAATCTTACTATATTTTGCTGAGGCTGCCGCCGCCTTGGCGTCTTCTTCTCCGATCTGTCTGATCTTTTGAAAAGTTTCCTGGACCTCATCACTGTAGCAGGGAGAGAGGAAAGTCGTATTCAACACAATAGTAGGCGTCAGCTGCAGGCCGGCTGTCCCCGGAAGATTTTGATATGCCCTGGGAATATATTTCCGCAGCATAAATCCTGTAAAATCATTGAGCATCTCCGGGTATTCTTCCGGAAGCATCAGTTCCCGCTCAATGATCTGATGGGAGCTGTAAGGGCTGACCCTGGTGCCAGGCCTGCCTGGCCAGTCGATCATAGAGGAACCTGCGATCTCGTTGGCTTTTCCGCTGGTAAATCGAGGGTATAAGCCGATATCCAGCTGAGGATGGTCCTTATGGAACTGCACTGCCGCCTGCCCGGCTTTGTCAAAATCATAATAGATATCCGCATAGCTGGAGCCATAGGCTCTCTGCATATAAGAAGAAAAGAATGCAAATACCGGTACTTTATCAGGTGTTCCTAAATGAATTGCCGTTTCTACCCGGTTCAAACGTTCCTGATACAATTTCTGCTCCGACGTTAAGGTTGTTGTTTCCGCTTCATTTTTACACATAGAAATACCTCCTCTTCTGTTATTAAATATATTTTACCGCAGTTTTTTCACAATAGCCAGATATGCCATATGTTGAAATTCAAAGCCTTTCATACTACAATATGTAGTATTGCAGTTCGATTCTAATTTTCTATTGACTTTATTCCCTGCTGGTATTATCCTAAAATTGCAGATAATTTTATGCAGGAAGCTGCTGCTTCAAATTTTCTTATTATTTCTTACATGCATAGCCATGCATGATCTATATTTTCCAGTCCCTTTCGGACAATTTTCAATTTTGAAGTCAATCATTATCAGAATCAGTAAAACGCATTGTCTGTCTTTATATTTTCTGCTATAGTAAATATAGCAGATCAGGCTTTTTGCATACCGTTTTACGGAAAGGAGTCTATGTCAAAAAATCCAACTCAGAAATCTGCTCCTACTAAAGAAAAAATTTCCTACTCTATGGCCGAAACTCATCTTCAAGCTCCGGCCCGGGTCTTTCAGGAAGAAGATGCTGCATTAAAAACTGTCATGCAATTTTTCGCAGAGGAGGTTCTTCCTTTTCTGCATATTTCCGGAAAGGTGATAGGGTTTGCGCCTACGGAACTGGTTCGTCTGGATATTCAAAAATTTTTTCAGGATTTTAATCTGATCATGGAAGACACTTCCTGGAAACACTTTGAATTTCAGAGTACAGATAACGGGATCGAAGATTTGAAACGTTTCCGGGTCTATGAAGCAGTCACCAGCTACCAAAACGGTGTTTCTGTAACTACCTATGTACTGTATTCCGGAAATATCCGGCATCCTGTGGCTCATTTTACAGAGGGAATTAATACTTACCGGATCCAGCCTATCATCATGCAGAATAAAGACGCAGAGAAAACCTTCCGTGAACTTAAGGAAAAAGCCCAGGCAGGCTGTCTTACCAAAGCTGATCTGGTCTCCCTGACCCTCTGTCCTCTTATGGGCGGAGATATGCCCCAGAAAGAACGGATCAAAGGCGCCTTTAAAATCCTAAAGAAATCCGGTAGCCTTCTGGACTCAGATGAAGTACAAAAGATAGAGGCGGTGATTTATGCCATGGCAGAAAAGTTTTTAGAAAAAATGGATTTGGAAGAAGTAATGGAGGAGATCAGTATGACGAGACTTGGTGAAATGTTGGTAAACAAAGGGTATGGCGAAGGTTATGGTAAAGGTTATGGTAAAGGTTATGATATTGGACACAGCAGAGGCGTAAAAGAAGGAAAACTGGATGCAGCCAGAAATCTCCTTGGTCAGGTAAGCCCGGATATTCTGGCAAAGACTTTGGAGCTTCCCCTTGATACTATTTTAAGATTAAAAGAAGAGCAGGAATCATCCTCAAAATAAGGATGTAAGCGACACTTTTGTCTAAAAATTCAGCTCTGCCCCCACAATATGAAAAGAATCTGTCCAATTAATCATATGTCAGGAATATTTCCGATTTTGATTAATGGGACAGATTCTTCCTGTCTCTTCTGTTTTGCCAGAAAATCAGCTCCATTCCGGCGGGAATTTTTCTCTTTATTCCCCAATCTGATATGCATTTAAATCTTCATCAATAATATTATAATGTTCCCGGATTGCCTTCACGCCCTCCTGGACGTCGTTTTTTATGAGACAGTCGTATACTCTGCGATGGCATTTCAGCAGCCGGTCCCAGTTTTTCTGGGTAATATGCAGGGTATAGTCGCTGATCATTGTCTCAAACAGTTCTGAAAGAGCCTCATTTAAGAGTACAAGCAGATGATTGCCGGAAATCTGGATCAGATAGTCGTGAAACTGTTTGTCCAGCTTTACTCTTTCTTTCGCCTGGCACTGATCGATCTTGTCCAGAATCTCCCCCAGTTCTTCTCTGGCTTCCGGGTCAGGATTTTTTGCAGCAAGAAGGAAAGCTCCGATCTCAATAAATCTCCGGAGCTGGCTGATCTCCACGTAGTTGCTTTCTTTCGTAAACAGCAATACGGAAAAGAGGCTGCCAAGGCTCTGCCCGATATGATTTACCAGAAAATTGCCCTGGCCCTGGCGGCATTCCAGCAGTCCCATATTTTCCAGGGTTCTTAAAGCCTCACGGATAGAATTTCTGCTCAGTCCCAAGGTGGACATAAGCTCACGTTCAGAAGGGATCTTGCCTCCGAATTTTACATCTCCTTTTTTCACCAGCTCTTTGATATATTCGATTACCAGAAAATAAACTTTTTCACTTTCCCCTGTATTTTCCGTTTTCTCTGTTTTTTCATTCATGTTTTATCAATCCTCTGTTTTCTAAATATGCCATTATGATATCTGCCGCTTTTTCTGTTCCTGTTACTCCCGCATCCAGGCAGAGATCATAATCGTTAACATTCCCCCAGTTTCCTCCTGTATAAAACTTGTGGAATTGGGCTCTTTCCTCTTCTACTTTCTCGATCAGCATTTTTGCTCTGCGGGCGGAAACATGTTCCTGCTTCTCGATCCATTGGATTTTTTTATCTATATCCGCATATATGAATATTTTCACACAGGATGGATCTTCACGGAAAATATAACTTCCGCATCTTCCGATGAGTATACAGGAGCGGTCCCCGCACAGCCTGCGGATTCTTTCAAAAGGCACCTCTCCTGTCCGTCTTTCTCCTTCTCCCATAGCAATCGCATACAGCAGACTGTTTACCGGCTGTTCTTCATAAAAAGCCCGAACCTCTTCATAATCAGGCTGCTTCCTGGCTATTTCTATCAATTCTTCTTTTCCGTAAAAGGGAATCCCCAGCTTTCCGGCCAGGATCCTTCCCACTTCCCTGCCGCCGCTTCCATATTGCCGGCCGATGGTAATCCTGAAATTTTCCATACCTGTTCTCCTTCCTCTCCTATACAGGAAGTCCTGCAAACACCGATGCCCCCAGAACTGTAAGAAGCCCTGCCACTGCAATGGCCAGACTGCTCATCGCTCCTTCCACCGGTCCCATTTCCATAGCCTTAGCTGTTCCGATAGCATGGGAAGCCGTTCCCAGGGCCAGTCCCTTGGCAATAGGTTCCTGGATCCGAAACACTTTGCATACTCCCTCTGCAATCACGTTTCCCAATATACCGGTAATAATAATTACCGCCACCGTAATGGTCACCACGCCTCCCAGCTCCTGGGAAACTCCCATGCCGATAGCTGTGGTAATGGACTTTGGCAGAAGTGTCACATACTGCTGGTGATCCAGCCGGAAAAGCCGTGCCAGAAGATACACGCTTCCCAGACTTGCCAGAGTCCCTGAGAGGATTCCAGCCGCCACTGCTTTAAAATTCTTTTTTAGAAGTGTAAGCTGTTCATAAAGGGGCACAGCCAGACAGACAGTGGCCGGAGTCAGCAAATAGCTGATATACTGGGCTCCCCCGTTATACTGGTCATAATCTATCCGCAGCACTGCCAGGGCTCCCATGACACAGAGTATCCCAATGAGCAAAGGATTCAGCACTGCCAGTTTAAAACGTTTTTTCAGAAGCAGTCCGGCTTCATAGGCCAGAAAACTCAGAACTGCGCCGAAAAACACCGAATCAGTGAGAAACTCTTTCATCTTTTTTCTCCTTTCTGATCATTGCCTGTGTTACTTTTCCCGTCACTGCCATTACCAGGATCGTAGTCACAATCGTGATCAGGATCACAGGCAGCCAGACCGGCTGAAGAGAGGACCAGGACTCCATCAGCCCCACTCCCGCCGGAATAAACATCACCGGCATGATCTCTATCAAAAAAGTCGCTGTCTCCCGCACCTGGCCCAGTTTCAGAATGCCGGTGATCAGAGCACCCAGCATAAGCACCAGTCCGTATACACTGGCAGGCACAGGCAGGGGGATCAGCATATGCAGGATTTCTCCCAGAAATGAAATCAATAAAATAATACTGAATTGCTTTAAAAACTTCACTTTTTCCTCCTTGTTAGTGGTCGTACCAGTCCATTATAGGATTCTCTTCTTTCAAAGTCAATGCCTCCTGAAAACATAGACATAATTTCTTCCCTGTGATAGGATAAGGTAGTAAATGGCATACTAATAAGAAACAGAAAGAGAGGTCAGAATATGACAGTTTCAGAACGATTTTTAAAATATATTGCCGTGGATACTACCTCAGATCCTTCTTCAGACACTTTTCCCAGCACCAAAAGCCAGTTGGACTTTGCCGATATGCTGGCTGAGGAAATGAAAGCCATGGGCCTTGAGAATGTTGCTGTGGATTCCTACGGATATGTTTTCGGAACCATTCCTTCTACCGTTGAGAATTATCAGGGAAAGATTCTGGGATTTATCTCCCATATGGATACTTCCTGCGCAGAATCCGGCAAAAATATCTGTCCCCGGATCATCCAAAATTATGACGGGAAAGACATTGTATTAAATGAAGAAAAAAATATCGTTATGAGTCCCCGTGATTTTTCCAATCTGACTCAGTATCAGGGGCAGGATCTCATCGTCACCGACGGCACTACCCTTCTGGGAGGAGATGACAAGGCCGGGATCGCAGAGATCCTTACCGCTGCCCAATATCTTCTGGCTCATCCGGAAATTCCCCACGGACCTGTCCGGGTAGGGTTTACTCCTGACGAAGAGATCGGCCAGGGTACGGATCATTTTGATGTAGAAAAATTTGGCGCCGACTTTGCCTATACCATGGACGGCGGCGAATGCGGAGAACTGGAATATGAAAATTTCAACGCTGCCGAGGCAGTTGCAGATTTTCATGGCGTCAGCATCCATCCAGGTTCTGCCAAAGGCAAGATGATCAACGCTCTGCGTCTGGCTATGGAATTTGAGTCCCTTATGCCCTCCGCTCAGCGTCCGGAATGTACTGAAGGCCGTGAAGGTTTTATCCATCTGGACGCTCTTCAGGGTTCTGTAGATCATGCCCGCTCAGAATATATTATCCGGGATCATGACATGTCTCTTTTCCGGGAGAAAAAGAAGCACATGGAAGACATGGCCCGTACCATGAATACAAAATATGGCTATGAAGCTGTATCCCTGAAAATTGAGGACTCTTATTTTAACATGAAAGAAAAAATAGAACCCCACAAATTCCTCATTGACAACGTTTTAAAAGTATACGAAAAACTGGGAATCCGTCCCCAGATCCAGCCTATCCGGGGAGGAACCGACGGTGCCCAGCTTTCCTTTAAAGGACTTCCCTGCCCCAACCTGGG
>DXFG01000053.1 GCA_019114545.1 Candidatus Blautia pullistercoris
TTTTGATGGAGAAAGATCTCCGGAGCCATATAATCCTCTTTTCCCAGATAATACTGATACTCGCTTTCCGATTTTTCCTCCAGAGAATATACACTGTTAAAGTCCAGAAGCAGCAGATCTGTAGGAAATCCGCCTTTTTCTTCCGGCGACAGCAGAAAAATATTGTCCGGACTGATATCCAGATGCAAAAGCCCGTGGTTGTGGAATCCGGCCAGTGCAGTTAAAAGATTGTTGATACACACAACCGCCTGGGTAGCTGAGGGGAATTCTTCTCCTTCCTTAAGAAATTCCCCCAGAACCTTTCCCTTTTTGGCCGTTAAAACCGTATATAAAGTATTATTTGCCTGAAAAGAATCCAGATTTTCTGCAATATGGTCACTTCCGCTGGCCGCAAGGGTAAGGTGGGCCCGGTTGCCCAAAAGGAAGCTTTCCCGCTGAAGTTCAAAAAATGCTTTTCCCTCCTCTTTAACCTGGAGCTGCTGTTTATTATCCCTGGAAATCCTTCCCTGCGTATCTAAGGGATACAGTTCTTTGATCAGAACCGTATGCACATGTTCCTGCATAAGGCTGTCCTGATAATGGGCTTCATACACGATGGAATTAGAACCGGCGCTGACATAACGGTCAATCATGTACGTCCGTGTCTCGCTTTTTAATTGATATCCCTGTGGAAGAATACTTCTTTCTTCGTTCATTTTCCTTCCTCCTGCTCTACATAGGCAATTTTATCTTCCTCCCGGAAAAGGCGCCGGATCATTCTCTCCATGCGAAGGCCCATATATTCCTCGTCTCCCTGACAGCGCATGGCCTGCATCACCATATAGTCAAAAGGACAGTGCAGATTCATTCCTGCCATTCCACACTGTCTGAGCATCATATTCAGCCGCAGGTAATGCTCCTTTACATATAATTTCCAGGACATATTCTCTCTTCCTGCCGTCATCCCCTCTGTGGAAAGATACAAAAGAATTAAAGTTTTTCTGTCTACATCCATTTTTCTTGAGATCATATCGTTTACGGTTTTTACTGTAGGCCAGTGTTTTTTTACCTCTTTTTGAATCTTGCTGTAATTTTTCATCCGCCTGTCATAGGGCATTTTCATGCGCAGATATTCTTTTACGATCTCCGCTGTACCATAACTGCGTTCCCTTGGCAGATCTTCTCCCGCCGCCTGGGGATTTTTCAGATATTTCATCATTTTCATAAATTTTCTGTAGGCAGTATTGTGGTGCATGCCAAAGGTCTCTTTATTCTGAATAAAAAAACTTCTCAGCTCTTCCTCTGTACGAATCCTTTTAAATTCATTGCGCACAGACACTGTCCTGGTTTCCTTGTCTTCGTCCTCTCCCATACTTCTGATTTTTCTTTTATACTCCAGGGTTCCCAGCGGAGGAATTTCTCCTGCCAGGCTGTCTGCCAGTTCTCTGGCTTTTGGATAATCCTCCCCTGTTCTCAGGCAGAAAGCATAGACCAATTCTCTGGGATTTCTATAATGAATACCGCTTTCCGAAGTGGTTCCCAGGAGAATTTCCGCTTCTTTTTCATCCAGTCCCATGGCAAAAGAGATCTTAAAAAGTTCTTCCCGATTTCCCGGCTGATTTCTGTCGCGAAGCCAATTTCTTACTTTCCTGGACACCCCTTCCGGATCTTTCCCCTTTTCGTATTCTGTCAGCTTTTCTGTCAATTTCAAAGACAGCTTTCCCTGGTTTCCCCAAAGCTCTTCAAGCAGGCGGGAAAACCTCCAAAAACCGGCCTTTTTTTCCAGTATCTCTGCTATATTGTCCAGTTCTTTGTCCTCTGTATTCATAAGTTTCCTCCAAGAGACATAGATAATTATATTATACCAAAATCCTGCTCCTGATACGGAAACATTTTTCCGTTTTTCCTATGTATACAAAAGCCTTCTAAATATTTTCACAAATTTATTGTTCTTTCTGTTGACAAACTGGTGTTTTTGCACATATAATACTTTTAATAACTTTTTCACATGTATAAAATGCAGTGACAAGGAGGAGTACATAATCGCCGGATGTCCAGAGAAAAGACGGCTGGTGGAAGTCTTTGTGAAGGGATTATGGAAGGTAGCCTTCGAGCAGTGGACCGAACCATGATATACCAAGTATCATGCAGTAGACTCCAACGTAATTTCCACGTTACAGGAAAGCAGTATAGTTTCTTCTGTACTGGCTGAGTGCAGAGAGTGATTCTCTGAAATTAGGTGGTAACACGGATCAATTCGCCCTAAGCTTTATGCTTAGGGCATTTTTATTCTTAAGGAAAATTTTTCAGGTTTTCCTATAGGATAAATAGCAGAAGGCGTTCTTGAAAAAAGAGACAGGAGGTATCTCATATGAAACAGATCACAGGAAACAAATTGTTCGTAAAAGCCTTGAAGGAAGAAGGGGTGGAAGTTCTTTTCGGCTATCCCGGAGCGACCACGATTGACATCAGTGATGAACTGTATAAGCAGAATAATATCGATATCGTCCTTCCCCGCCATGAGCAGGCTCTGGTCCATGAAGCAGACGCTTACGCAAGGACTACGGGAAAAGTAGGCGTATGTCTTGTTACCAGCGGCCCCGGAGCTACCAATGTGGTTACCGGACTGGCTACAGCCAACTATGACAGCGTGCCTCTTGTATGCTTTACCGGCCAGGTAGCCAGATACCTGATCGGAAACGATGCTTTCCAGGAAGTGGACATTGTGGGCATTACCAGAAGCATCACCAAATATGGCGTAACTGTGAGGAAACGTGAAGACCTGGGCCGGATTATCAAAGAGGCTTTCTACATCGCCCGCACCGGCCGTCCCGGTCCGGTTCTCGTTGATCTTCCCAAAGATGTGATGTGTGAACTGGGAAGCCCGGAATATCCCAAAACCGTAAATATCCGGGGGTATAAGCCTAACACCAGCGTTCACATCGGACAGCTGAAAAAAGCCATTAAGGTCCTGCAGAAAGCAAAACGTCCTTTGTTTCTGGCAGGCGGCGGAGTAAATATCGCCAGAGCGGATGAAATTTTCACCCAGGTAGTAGAAAAGACCCAGGTGCCTGTAGTAACGACAATTATGGGCCGGGGAGCCATTCCCACTGACCATCCTCTTTTTGTAGGAAATCTGGGAATGCATGGAGCCTATGCTGCCAATATGGCCGTAAGCAACTGCGATGTACTCTTTTCTATCGGAACCAGATTTAATGACCGTATCACCGGAAAACTTCATGCTTTTGCTCCAAATGCTCAGATCATCCATATCGATATTGATACAGCCTCTATCTCCAGAAATATCCAGGTGGATATCCCTATTGTAGCCGACGCAAAAGAGGCGATCACCAAAATGGCGGAATATGTAACCGAGCAGAATACTGAGAAATGGCTGGGGCAGATCCAGGCATGGAAGGAAGAACATCCGCTGAATATGAAAGACCGGAAACTTATGAGCCCTCTGGATATAATCAGTGAAATCAACCGGCAGTTTGAGGAAGCCATCATTGTCACTGATGTTGGTCAGCATCAGATGTTGGTAACTCAGTACGCAGAGCTTAATAATAAGAAGCATCTGGTTACCTCCGGGGGCCTGGGAACTATGGGATACGGACTTCCGGGAGCCATCGGGGCCAAAATCGGAAATCCTGACATTCCGGTAATCGCTATTTCCGGCGACGGCGGCATGCAGATGAATATCCAGGAAATGGCTACTGCGGTTCTGGAGGAGCTTCCTGTAATACTGTGCATCTTTAACAATGAATATCTGGGTATGGTGCGCCAGTGGCAGAAACTGTTTTACGGTAAACGCTACTCCATGACAAATCTGAAGTCGGGTGCCCTTTCCCGCCGCACAAACGGGGAAGAATTTCCATCAGAATATGTCCCTGATTTTGTGAAGCTGGCAGAGAGCTATGGAGCCAAAGGCATCCGGGTAATGAATAAGGAAGAGATCGCCCCGGCTTTTGAAGAAGCGAAAAAGAACACCAAGGCGCCTACCATCATTGAATTTATCATCGATCCGGAGGAAATGGTATATCCTATGATCAAACCAGGCGGAACCTTAGAAGATATGATTATGGATTGTTAGGAGGACGGGAAAATGGAAAAAGGAATGAAAAAAAGATGGATCTCTTTATATGTAGAAAATCAGGTAGGTGTGCTGTCCAAAATTTCCGGGCTTTTTGCCGGAAAGAGCTATAACCTGGACAGTCTGACAGTAGGTACCACAGAAGATCCTACCGTCTCCCGTATGACAATTGCCACTGTCAGCGACGACGAAACTTTTGAGCAGATTAAAAAGCAGCTGAACCGTATGGTGGAAGTGATCAAAGTCATTGATTTTACCGATATTTTTATCCGGATGAAAGAAATCCTGTATATTAAGGTAAAGAAATGTACTCCTGCAGATAAGGTGGAGCTTTTTCAGATTGCAGAAACCTTTAAAGCCAGAGTCATCGATTACGGAAAGGACAGTCTCCTTCTGGAATTTGTCCAGACGGCAACCAAAAATGACGCAGTTATCAAACTGATTAAAGAAGAATTTAAAACCATCGAAGTTGTCCGGGGCGGAAGCGTAGGTATTGAATCCATCAGTATGATGGAACGCTGATCAGCCGTTAAAAAAGAAAGAACCGGGATATGAAAGGATCTTACCGCTTCATACCTCGGTTCTTTTTTAACTGGTTCTTATTCTCTTGTTCTTTTTTCTGCATCTTATTGTTCCGCCGTTTCCATCAAATTAAAATCTTGTATGAAAATCTCCGGAAAAAACACAATGCAGGTTTGCAAAATAAGCAGCGTTATCTTCTACATATTTTGTGATACGCTCTACAAAAGAAAGTTTCTTTGTTACATTATTGTCATTCATCATTTTTTTCATAATTCTTATCTCCTTTTCTAAATCTGCTGTTTTCTTTGTTACAACCATATGCTATCATGTAAACAGGTTTATTTTTAGATAGTATATTGACAGTTTTTAGGTCAAAATTGACATTTAAAGGAGTTTTTTCTATGAAACAGGCTATTTATGAACACCTCTACGATCTGGAAAATACCAATATTGCCATTCACTATTACACCAACAGAGGCTCCTATTTTCCTGCTCACTGGCATCCTGCCATTGAGATGATCTACATTCTCAACGGCACTGCTGAAATCCTGGTGGGAGGCGTAAAACACACCCTGGTGCCGGGAGAGTTTATTGTGATAGATTCCAATCAGATCCATGAGTCACAGTGTGCCCTGGCATCTATGGTAGTAGACGTCCATGTATCCAGAGACTTCCTGAAGTCCTATATGGAAGAACCTGTTCTTCCTGGGATTGACTGTATGCGTGACACTTTAAAAAAGGAACAGCTTCCTTATTATTTAGAAATATGCGGTCTGTTCAAAAAACTGGTTCCCATGTATATCCAGCATCCTACTGCCATGGGTCTTGGCTGTGATGCGATTGTTATGGAAATTCTTTTTCATCTGCTCAATTACTTCACCCATCCTCAGCCATCCTCTCAGATACCAGGTACTGCCAAAAACCTGGAACGGCTTCAGGAAATCCTTTTATATGTAGAAGAAAACTATCAACATCCCATTCTTCTGGAAGATATCGCCGGAACATTCGGTCTGAACCGGGAGTACTTCTGCCGCTTTTTCAAACAGCAGATGGGAATCAACTTTACCCGGCACGTAAATCAGGTACGGATATCTCATATCCATCATGAACTGGTATCCACTGAAGATCCTATTATGGAGATCATAGACCGGAACGGTTTTACTAATTACAAACTTTTTCACAAGCTATTCCGGGAAATATACGGCTGTACTCCCAGAGAAGCCCGTCAGGAAGCCAGAGAAGCCGTAGAAAAGGCTTCCCATCTAAGGCAGCCATCTGGAGATTAAGTCTTCTTTTATTCTTTTTTCATGAAAAACACAAATTTTCCACATTTATATTGTAAAATCTAAGAAACATCATTTTGAGGAGAGTTACAGACATGAAAAAAGAAAATCGAAAACTTGCCCAGCAGCGCCGGGCCCAGGAAAGGAAAAAACAGGAAAAGGTAAGAAAATTGAAAAAATTTCTGGCCTGGTTTATTCCAGGCATTCTGATCCTTCTTCTGGTCATTGTTCTGGTGGCAGATGCCGTAAGAAATTCCGGTTCTGAGGATTCTCAGGAAACGGAAAACACCGAGAGTACTTCTGATACCAGTTCAGAGGATAGCGGTTCCGAAGACAGCAGCACAGAAGACTCCCAGGAAAGCGATACTTCCGGCACCTCCACCCTTTCTACAGATACCTCCCTGACTGTGGAGGACGGAGATACCGTCAACATCGACTATGTAGGTTCCATTGACGGAGTAGAGTTTGACGGCGGCAGCACTAATGGACAGGGCACAGATCTGACCATCGGCTCCGGACTTTATATTGACGACTTTGAAGAGCAGCTCATCGGATCCCATCCGGGAGATACCGTGGAAGTAAACGTTACCTTCCCGGATGATTATTCTTCTGAAGATCTTCAGGGACAGGATGCCCTTTTTGAGGTTACTATAAACGGCATCTATCAGAACGATTAACTGTAAAACGAAAATCAGGAAAATCCCCCGGATAAAGGCTGGATAACTTTATCCGGGGGATTTCCTTTGTTTTTATTTATTTTGCAGGACACTCATGATACCAGCATACTTTCTATGGAAAGTATGACCGTTGATCCGGGCTCCTGGTATCATCTTATTTAATAGCTCCCTCTACCATACCATGCATGATCTGTTTCTGTGCAAACAGGAAGATAATGACCATAGGAATGATAGCCAGCAGGGCTGCTGTCAGGATCAGATCCCATTGTTTTACATAGGAACCTACAAATGCCTGCACTGCAACGGGAAGAGTTTTCACTTTTCCGTTCTGCCCCAGCATAAGGGAAGGCAGCAGATAATCGTTCCAGATCCACATACCGTTCAGAATGGTGACTGTGGTGATAACCGGTTTCAGCAGAGGGAAGATGATCCTGAAGAAGATTCCCTCCGGAGAACAGCCGTCAATATTGGCAGCCTCTTCCAGCTCGTATGGGATATTCTTAATAAAACCGGTGAGGATAAACACCGTCATGGCACCGCCGAATCCACAGTATGCAAATACGATTCCAGGTATAGACTGGAGCATGGAAACTCCGATAAACTCTCCCACGTCACGGAAAGTAGAGATCAGAGGCAGCATAACTACCTGGAAGGGAATAATCATAGAAGCAATAAATACCATATAAATTGCCGTGGACCATTTTGTCTTATTCCGGCAGATGACCCAGGCGGCCATACTTCCGAATAATGCCAGAAGAACCAGAGAAATCACAGTAATAGCCAGTGAAGTTCCAAAAGCATACCAGAAATTAAAGTTTGAGTTATTGATTACATTGGACAGGTTCGTGGTCCACTGTGAAAAGCTTGCTCCGATAAAAGAAATCGGACTTGCAACAATATCGTTGGCATTTTTGAAGGAGTTCATTAATACCAGATAGAAAGGAAACAAAGTGTAGACTGCAACAAAAATCGCAACTACTGTAATTACGACAGAAATCACCGTTTTCTTCTTCATTACATTTCAACCTCCTTCTTATTTGATATACGTACCTGCGCCAGAGATACTACTGCAAGAATGATAAAGAAGAACACTGCTTTGGCCTGACCCATAGCATAATTGTCCTTGGATATAGCCGTGTTATAAATGTTCAGCGCAAGCATCTGGGTACCGTTGGTCAGATAACTTCCCATAAAGTCGGCAACAGAGCCGGAACCATTTGTCAAAGCCATATTTACATCGAACTGCTTGAAGGCCGATGTCAGCGTCAGGAAGGTACAGATGGTAATGGTTGATGCGATCATTGGAATCTTAATCTTAAACAAGGTTTGAATCCGGTTAGCACCATCGATCTGCGAAGCTTCCAGCACATCTTTTGGCACCTGTGTAAGGCCGGTAATGTAAATCAGCATGATGTAACCTGCATACTGCCAGATGTAAACTACAATGATACCTGCAAAAGCAGTGCTTGTAGTAGACAGGATCGATGCCTGGTTTCCGGATATTTTCTCTGTAATTTCGGTAAGAACGTTATTAAATACAAATTGCCAGATGTAACCGAGAACAATACCGCCGATCAAGTTTGGCAGGAAATAGGAAGCCCTGAAGAATCCCAGACCTTTCAAATTTGAAGTACACAGAAGGGCCAGAAGAAATCCCACAACATTCACCAGGATCATATTAAATACCACAAAGAGAATCGTAATCAGGATTGACCAGATAAAACTCGGCTCATTAAACATAGTGGTATAATTCTCCAAGCCGATAAAATTATTAAAGCGAATACCATTCCAATCCGTAAGAGAGTAGAAAACACCTAAAACCAACGGAATGATCACTGTTACAGCAAAAGTAAATAAAAGCGGGAACAAAAACAATACATTAATAATCTTTCTGTGATTTTTCACAGTCGGATAGAGATATGCCCCAACAATAATAGCTACCGCTCCAATAATCAGCATAGGTCCGCGGAATGTCAATGGGCTTCCTGTAAAATCCAGGATCAATGCTCCCACCAGAAGACAAACGCCGCCAATCAGAAGAATCAGAGATAAAATCCTCCTGCCTGCAGTGCTTTGAGTACTCATGCACTACTCCTCCTTTCTCAAATCAAGGTCAAGATAGAGAAAGAACGGGCAGCGGATGAAGACCGCCACCCGTTTTTTCTTTTACCTGGTATAGTTTTATCTATCAGCCTGCATATGCACTCTGCAGTACCTGCTGCATTGTAGATACAAATCCGTCTACATCCAGGTTCCCTGCTGCAAAGTCGCCGAATACCTGTCCTGTGTAGTTCTGTGCCAGACCTTCTGTCATCTCCAGCCAATGCCATGCAGAAGTTTTTTCTGCATTCTGGTAATCTGTGATTGTCTGTGCAAACGGATCGCTTGCCACATATTCGCAGGATTTGAACGGGCTGATAAAGCCAGCCTCTTCAACCAGAATCTGCTGAGCTGTAGACTCAGAACACCACTGAATAAAATCAAGAGCAGCATCTACATTTTCGCTTTCACTGTAGATGGACCACCAGGACGGAGCGTTTGTCAGGATCGTATCAATTCCTTCCTCAAACGTATACGGAATCATGCCGACTTCAAAGTTTCCGGCTGCTTCATAAGCATCTGCATCGGTGGAAGTCATAGT
This sequence comes from Candidatus Blautia pullistercoris, assembly GCA_019114545.1. Taxonomy (GTDB): domain Bacteria; phylum Bacillota; class Clostridia; order Lachnospirales; family Lachnospiraceae; genus Blautia; species Blautia pullistercoris. Next base: position 9,196 of record DXFG01000053.1, read on the forward strand.
AGCTCCGATCCAGGAACCCTGGGTAACAAAAGCATATTTGCCGGAAGCAAAGTTCAGGATCTGCTGATCATATGTACCGGATACCAGCAGAGACGGATCTGAATACTCATGGAAAAGCTGTACCATCTCAGCAAAGTCTGTCATACGGTCTGTATCAATCTGTCCGCCGTCATTCAGCATATCAATATAGGTTGTATCGTCCCGGTCAAGACCTGCATCCAGGTAGTTTGCAAAAAGGTGGTTTCCTGTAGACCAATACAGGGAAGCAACCTCAGCGCAATAACCCACTACTGCGGTAAGTCCCAGTTCATCTTTCTTTGCTTCCAATGTTTCAAAGGCCTGTCTCAGAGAATCCGGACCTGTGATAGAAGCCGGGTCGATGCCGGCCTGATCCAGAATGTTCTTGTTATAGCTCAAGCCGATAGCTTCTACTGTATATGGGAATCCGATGGTTCCATACTCTTCATCCACATATGCCTGATCTGTATCAGAAACCCATGCCTGATCGCTCATATCTACCAGCATACCTTCCCAGTTTTCAAAATCAGGAATACTTCCATTTACAAAGATATCCGGCATATTGCCGCCCTGATAATAACCTTTCAGCGTACCCTGGATATCAACACCGCCGCCCATAGACTCGATCTCCACTTTCACGCCGGTTTCTTCTTCATAAACAGAAGCCAGTTTCTTTAGCTGCTCATCTACCTCGATCTTTCCGTTTACCAGACGAAGTGTTGTTCCGCTGGAAGATCCGGAGTCAGAGCTTCCTGAATCGCCGCTTCCGCTGTCAGAGCCGCCTCCGCCGCAGGCTCCCAGTGACAGCACCATTGTTCCTGTCAGTAAAAGTGCTAATAATTTCTTCATACTTTTCCCTTCCTTTCTTTACACTTTTTGCTTTATGAAATGGACCAAACCATGGCTTCCCAGGGTTTCATCTCCATTTTTCTTGCCAGTGCCTGTTTTTCATAATTTCCCATCAGTTTTTCAGGTTTCTGCCAGGAAACAGAGTCCGGCACCTGGAATGGCACCTTTTTATCAGACACATTACAGATTACAAGAAGTTTCTGTCCCTGGTATTCTCTTGTATAAGCAAACACATGAGGATCCTCTGGAGCCAGCAGCTCATAATGCCCATACACAATAAGATCCGACCATTCACTGAATCTGCGCAGGGCAATCAGCTTCCGATAATAATGGAATACAGAATCCGGATCTGCCATTTCTTTTTCTGCATTGATCTCCGTATAATTGGGATTTACCATGATCCAGGGAGTCCCCTCTGTAAATCCTGCGCTTTTCTTATCATTCCACTGCATAGGGGTACGGGCATTGTCTCTGCTCTTGTAGGCAATACATTCCAGCAGCTCTTCCGGCTGGCGAAGTCCTGCCTCTGTAAGCTCATGGTAAGCATTGATGCTTTCCAGATCCCGGTAATTTTCAATAGGACCAAAGGGGCAGTTGGTCATTCCCAGTTCCTCTCCCTGATATACGTAAGGGGTTCCCTGCATCATATGCAGGATTGTCCCGATACATTTCGCAGACAGCGCTGATCCATCCCCCAGACGGGAAACAATCCTGGGCTGGTCGTGGTTGCAGAAGTAAAGAGAATTCCAGGCCACGCCTTCCAGCTCTCTCTCCCATTTGCTGAGATTTTCTTTAAGCTCCGGCAGTGAAATCCGCTTCTTGCACCACTTGTCTGAAGGGCCGGCATCCAGAGAAGTATGCTCAAACTGGAATACCATATTCAGCTCTGTATTTTCTGCATTGGCATATTTTTTAGCTTCTTCAATGGTTACCCCTGCGCATTCTCCTACGGTCATCAGATCATATCTGGATAATACTCTCTGATTCATTTCCTGAAGGTATTCATGGACATGGGGGCCGTTGCAGGTGCCGTACATGCAGTTTCCATATAAGCCGCCGTCTGTAGGTACATCAGGGAGTCCCTCTTTTTTTGAGATCATGGAAATCACATCCATACGGAATCCATCGATTCCTTTCTTACACCACCAGTCCATCATCTCAAATATTTCATCCCGGACTTTAGGATTTTCCCAGTTCAGATCCGGCTGCTTTTTGGAAAAACAGTGAAGATAATACATCTGCGTCTCTTCATCCCACTGCCAGGCAGAACCTGAAAAAGAGCTTCCCCAGTTATTTGGTTCATGGCCGTCCACGGCTTCTCTCCAGATATAATAATTTCTTTTGGGATTATCTCTGGAAGAACGGCTCTCAATAAACCATGGATGCTCATCAGAAGTATGATTTACTACCAAATCCATCACAATTCGGATTCCCCGGTCATGGGCAGCTTCCAGAAGTTCATCAAAATCCTTCATGGTGCCAAATTCTGTCATAATATCCTGATAGTCAGAAATATCATATCCGTTGTCATCATTCGGAGATTTATATACCGGACTGAGCCAGATCACATTAATTCCCAGCTCCTTCAGATAATCCAGCTTGGAACGGATGCCTTTCAGATCGCCGATACCATCTCCGTCACTGTCACAGAAGGACCGTGGATAAATCTGATAAACGACACTTTCTTTCCACCAAGTCTTAGTCATGCAAATAGTTCCTCCTTGTTTAGTTTAGCGCTAAATCTGCTAAGATTTTATACCCTTTTTCTACTTGAGTCAATATCGTTTTGCATTTTTTATATATTTCACATGTTTTTCTTGGTTTTTTTGTATGTTTTGTACATCACTTTTATTTTTTCGTTTATTTGCCAGATTGATTTTTCTTCTTTGTTTGCTAAAATTAATAGATAAAAAATCAGGAATAAAAAATGTCTATGTTTGTCTTTAAACTTTATTAAACCTTACAGGTAATT
>DXFG01000054.1 GCA_019114545.1 Candidatus Blautia pullistercoris
GTCTCTGGGCGGCGCACTCCTGAAGGATCTTCTCTGCCGTTTCCAGACGTTTGGAATCCCAGTTGTTTTCCGAAGCATATTTTTTCAGAAGGGCCAGACGGCAGATAATATCGCTCTCCCAGCCTTTTTCTGTAATCTTTTCCAGTGCTTCAAACAGGAATGGATCCACCTGTTTTCCTCCTACAAAGTACCCGTAGGATTCAAAAGTCAGATAAGCCAGGATCACCTGTTCCCTGCCTCCCTGGCGGATATATTCCTTCAGCACTGTCATCCCCTGGGCAGGATAGCACCTGGTAAACATACTGTACACCAGGATCTTTTCTTCCAGCTGATAACAGTCCACTCCAAAGCCCATAGCCCGTTTCCACAGTTTCAGGGTTTCCTCCACCGGACCTTCAAAATGTTTCACCAGATATCTTAAAAGGATCTCATCATAGATCCCGCTTTTCACAATATATTCCGCCAGCAGAAGGAGCTCTTCTTCATACTCGTATTCCAGATTCAGGATCATCTGGCTGCAGAGTCTGAGCAGGATAGGCATTTCCACTCCCTCGTATCCATATTCACAAATCAGGTCATAGGCCCCTACGAACATATCCTGTTTCACCAGAATGGTGATCAGAAGGCTCTTATTTACCCTGGCAAAGCCCCGGAAATCCATTTCCCGAAGAGACTCTCGTAAGTTCCGGTTATCCATATTGGTCTCGTAATACATCAGCAGCCTTCTCCGGATCTCCTGCCGGTAGTCCTCCCGGAAAACCTCCTGTCCCAGGACTGCCTGGAAGCTGGAAATATTCTCGCTGTTCACCTGGTTTTGATGACTGTACTCTCCGCAGGTATGGAGAAGCATACCTGGATAACGGAGGCCGTCTTTTGCCAGTTTTGGTGCCAGTTCCTCGATATCCAGGAGACTGTGGATATTATAATCCACTGTTCCTGCGTAACGTCTCTGGCTGCTGTCTTCAAAAATCACAGCTGCGTCTTTGGTATACAGAGAAATGTACGCAGTCTTATCCGTACACAGATAAACCTGCTCTTCCTTCAGAGCCCCATGGCTGACAATGACTTTCCGGATCTTGGGATCGTCGCAGTACAGCCGGTAGGTAAAGAGGACTCTGGCCAGAGCCGCCCTTACATTTTCGTCCTGGGAATTTACACAGAATTCCTGGTATACCACAGCAAAATCTTCGTTGATCCTGCCTTCTTTGATCTTCTCATAAGCAAATTTTTCCATGTTGTTCCGGTAAGCATTGTAAGTTTCCTTATCCAGCTCCTTGTTCCGGATCACATTGCTGTATACAAAAGCTTTCTTATTATCGCTTAAGGTATTGTTATATCCAAAATACAGACGGATAACCTTTGGCAGCACCTTCTGATAATTCCGGCTCATAGTCTCCACATAATACTCATAAAGGCCGGTAATCTTCAGGTCTGCCTCCACAGCCAGTTCATACCATTTGAAATATTCCTCCCGTCTGGGTTCTCCTTTCATGATATGCTGGCAGATTCCCGACACCACATGGGAGGAGGGATACAGATCATAAATATATTCCAGGATCTTATAAACCGGCTTGGAAAAATGCTTCATCTGTCCCGCAAGATCCACTGCACGGAAAGCCATCTCTTCTGTAAGGATCCCGTATTTCTTTGCAAACATATAAACCTGGAGGGTAAAGCTGTTCATCTTCCGGAACACGGAGCCATCCTGGGCCCCCAGATTGCAGGCTTCCAGATACAGGAAAGGACTCCTGCACCCTGTCCGGTACTCCTCTTCCAGAAGGAACATCTTTCTGGACTGGGGCCGGATCTCCTGGGTATCCAGCTCAAAGATCATAGCCAGAAGCAGGAAGCTGTCATTTCTTCTCTGATGAAGCTGGCGGAGCCGCTCCAGCACTTCCTTTTTAGGAAGGACACTCCTGCCTGCCAGTTCGCAAAGATAGAGAAAAGCACCTTCCAAAATTTCTTCTTTTTTTACCCTCTGATTATCTTCCAGCGCATCCAAAAAAAGTCTCGCCTCGTAAGGCCGCTGATCCAGAATCGCCACATAGGCCTCAAACAACTGGCATTCTGCAGAGTAATAACCTTTGTCTTTCAGGTCTGCCAGCAGCTCTTTTGTCCTGTCGCACCACTGGTCTGCCGGGAGTTTGCCCAGGCGCATAAGAAGAAGGTCTCTGGCTGCTTCCAGGCATTTTTCTTTTTCATAAGAAGCCACGTTGACCTGAAGCTTCTTGCCTTTGGAAGCCATGATCTCATAGGTCAGGGTCTGGTATACGGTTTTGATCCGGATCCTTCCGAAGTTCTTGCCTTTTCCCAGATATTCCCGGCGGATAATATATTCCAGTTCATAGACGCTTCCGATAAAGTGTCCGTCATGGATACTCTTTTTCTCTACCTCCAGAAAGTCACCTTCCACAGTGACCTCAGCTCTCAGAAATCCCCAGCCGCTGCGGCGGATCCTGAGGGTATCTTTCAAAGAAGACTGGACCTCATAAAGCTCCAGATTCTCCCTTTCCAGGCTGAGAGTTACCGGCTCTTTCAGATCTCCGCTGATAAGAAATTCCTCCAGGTTCTGATAGGGGGCAGGGGTTTTCACCATCGCCCGGTAACCGGGAAGAAGATCCTCCCGTCCGGTCAGAAGCCTTGTAAAAGAAGGCTCCACAAAAAGCTGGTACGCCTCCCTGAAATCTTCTCTGGCCAGCTTCACAAAATCTTCCAGGGTCCGCACAGCTCCCTGGGAAGTCCTGACCTCCGGGGTTTTTACCTCAATCGAAAAAGGCACCCGGTATTCTCCGATACTGGTGCTTAAAACGATTTCCCCCTCTATCTTATCACCGCTTTTTAAACCTTTGGCATCTACCCCATAGGGCAGTACAGGCTGTTCTCCGGAAAACCTTTCTTTCCCCAGAAGCAGCCTCCTGTGAGAGGAATAGGCCATTCCTTTAATTCTTCTTTTATCTTCTGCCGCAAACTGCAGCTCTCCTTTAAATTTTTCCTCCGGCGTTACCGAAAACGCCAGCTTTTCCTGGGAGAGAAGGAGCCCGGGCACTTCATATTCAAATCTTCCGTTTATCAGTTGTTCCATTCGTGCTTTCAAACTATCACCCTTACCCTGTCTGTATATTTTTATTGAACTCTCCGCAATATTCTGCTACTATGGATTATACACTACAAAGGTCTGCCGTGCAACTCGAATACACGACATGGCTCTTGGAAAAACCTTGCAGGGAGGCGCTATCATGCTGAAACATAAAGACCATTTCCACGGCAGCGACCTGGAAAAAATCGAAGAAATCTATCATATTAAAAAAGAAGATATTACCAGTTTTTCCGCCAATGTGAATCCCCTGGGGATCTCTCCTCTTCTTCGGGATACCCTGGCGAAACACGTAGATGCCATTACCAGCTATCCGGACCGGGAGTACACCCAGCTTCGGAAAAGTATCTGCGCCTATACCGGGGCAAACTTTGAAAATATCATCGTAGGCAACGGCTCCACAGAGCTGATCTCCCTTTTTATCCAGACCACCCACCCAAAGAAAGCCCTGATCCTGGGCCCCACCTATTCAGAATATGAACGGGAGATTTCCCTGGAAGGAGGACACACCCTCTATTATCCCCTGAAGGAAGAAAACAATTTTCAGATGGACGTAGAAGATTTCTGCAGCCAGCTCAACGACAGTCTGGATCTGCTGGTGCTGTGCAATCCCAATAATCCTACCTCCACCGCTGTCGCCAGAAAAGACATGCGGAAGATCCTGGACTGCGCCCTCCAGTATGGAATCTCTGTAATGGTGGACGAGACCTACGAGGAATTTACTCCTGAGGGAAGCAAGATTTCCTCCATCCCTCTCACCAACAACTACAACAATCTTATTGTCCTTCGTGGGATCTCCAAATTTTTCGCCGCTCCCGGCCTGCGGCTGGGCTATGCGGTAACGGGAAATCCGGACCTGCTGAAATATATCAATACCAAGAAAAATCCCTGGACTATCAACAGCCTGGCAGAGATCGCCGGCTGCATTATGTTCTCAGATAAGGATTATATCAACAAGACCAAGGCTCTCATAACAGG
>DXFG01000055.1 GCA_019114545.1 Candidatus Blautia pullistercoris
ATTAAAGAACCAGCTTGAACCAATCTTTTCAAAAATCCTGGATATGCCGGTAAGGATTTTGATAAAAGAGAGTTGAAAGATATGAAAATAAAGAAAAGATGGCTGACAGTCATTCTGATATTGGCAGTGGCAGCTATTGCTGCGATCCTTTTAATGAAAAATTATTTTGAAGCCACGAGTCTGAAAGAATATGTTCCGGGTTTAAGAGCGTGCAGGGAGGTCTCTGTCTGGGAGATTACGGAAAACAACTATGAGGAAGGAGAAGAAATCCAATGTACCTCTCAGAAAACCGAGCAGCTTCTGGAAATCTTAGAACACAGCAGGATTCTCATAACAGGGAAGATTCCTGATGAAGAACAGATAAACTATATCATTTATCTGTATGATGAGGGGGGAGATGAAGTACTTTCTCTGGGCATTTATGGGAATGAAGTATGGACGGAAATGGGGCGGCTTAATAATGCAAAAGACGTCTGCCAATGGATGGAGGATTGTGGAAAATAGGCAGAAGAACTTGACAATTAGATATAATTTAATGCAAAAGAGCCTTGACTGTGATATGATAGGGATAAATCACAGCAAGGCTTTTGCTTGTCTGCGATTATCCACGGACAGGGAGACAGAATTTTAAACTTATGGAGAACAAAAATATCAACAGAGAAGATATGCTGGAACTGACCAGGAGAATGACGCCATCCAGGACATCCTTTACCAGGATCGCAGGCTGCTATGTGGACAAGGACGGAGACTTTGACGGAAGCTTTAACGTGAACTTCTTAAAGCTCTCCCAGAAGGATAAGGCCAAAAATCTGGAAATCGCAAAGACCATTCCTTTTTCAAAAACAAATGTACAGCTGAAAAGATATAAAATTGATGAGACTTCACGGGAAGTTCAGGGGGTGGTCCAGCTATTGAATGCAATCAAAGACTGCGGATTAAAAAATGATGCTTTGATGGATACGCTTTACGATATTATTATGGAGAATTATGAATCCAGGGAGCCCTATGGGGTCATGATATTTCATGATCGGTATGATGTACCTGTGAAAACATCTGATAAAGAGAGACAGTGGGAATCAGAGGAGGTTTATGAGTACCTTATCTGCGCACTATGTCCTCTTGCAGATGAGTATGAGCCGGACAAGCCTTTATGGGGATTTTTATTTCCGGCTTTCACAGACAGAAGCTGCGACTGGAATCATATAAATATTTTTCATGCCCACAGCAAAGAGGAATATCAGAGCCTGGACAGGCTGTTAGGTGTGGAAGAAAAAGATTAAAAGAAAAGGAGAAGTATTATGAGGTATGAGATTAAAGGCGGCGTATTTCCCATTGTTGTATGCTATCTGGAAGATGGGGAGCAGATGATCACAGAGAAAGGCTCTATGGTATGGCAGAGCCCGAATGTTAAGATGGAGACCATAGGAGGAGGGCTGGGCAAGATGTTTTCTAAGGCTCTCTCAGGAGAGAGTATGTTTCAGAATATTTATACGGCCCAGGGCGGTCCGGCTATGATCACATTTGGCTCCAGCTTTCCGGGAAAGATCATCCCTATAGAGATTGCTCCGGGAAAAGAGATGATCCTTCAGAAGAAGGCTTTCCTGGCTTCAGAGAGCAGTGTACAGCTGGACATTCACTTTAATAAAAAGCTGGGTGCCGGATTCTTCGGCGGAGAAGGATTTATTATGCAGAAGCTTTCCGGAAATGGAATCGCTTTTGCAGAAATCGATGGAGAGCTTGTGGAATATGACCTGGCCCCGGGAGAACAGATAGTGGTGGATACAGGAAATGTAGCCGGATTTGAACCTGGGGTATCTATTGATATCCGCCAGGTGGCGGGGATCAAAAATAAACTCCTGGGAGGAGAAGGATTTTTTAACACGGTACTGACAGGGCCGGGAAAGATCTGGCTGCAGACCATGCCTATTTCCGGAGTTGCCGAGGCAATCCGCCCATTTATCCCTACGGGAGGAAATGGCTGAGTTTTTGCATAGCCTGCTGATCTTAAGGAGACAATCATTGGAGAAAGGCTGAAAAGGAGGTTCAAGATGGAAACGCTGAAACTGAGAAATAATTTTTACTGGACGGGCATTGTAGATGACAAGCTCCGTGTATTTGATATTATCATGTATACGGAATTTGGAACCACCTACAACTCCTATGTGATGAAAGCCGGAGACAAGACTATTTTATTTGAGACTGCCAAGGCTAAGTTCTTTGAGGAATATCTGGAAGAGCTGAAGCAGATCACAGATGTGGAAAAGATTGATTACCTGGTGGTGAGCCATACAGAGCCGGATCATGCCGGAAGTGTGGAGAAGCTTCTGGAGATCAATCCCGGCTTAAAGATCATTGCCACAGGTTGCGCCATTAATTTCCTGAAAGAGATCGTCAACGGAGAGTTTACGGCTCTGTCTGTGAAAGACAACCAGGAGATGAAGATCGGAGACAAGACATTGAAATTCCTGATCGTGCCCAACCTTCACTGGCCGGATACCATGTATACTTATATAGAAGAAGAGCAGATTCTGGTGACCTGTGATTCGTTTGGTTCTCATTATGGTTTTAAGGATATCCTTCTGAGCAAGGTTACGGATCAGGAAGGATACATGAGAGCCACCAAATATTATTTTGATAACATTATCGGTCCTTTTAAGCCTTACATGTTAAAGGCCCTGGAAAGAGTCAGGGAGCTGGACATCTCTATGATCTGCACCGGACACGGACCGGTTCTGGATACAAAGATTGATTTTATCCTGGATACCTACCAGGAGTGGTGCACGGTGGTAAACCCAAACAAGAAAAAGACGGTGATCATTCCTTATGTAAGTGCCTACGGTTATACAAAAGAGCTGGCAGGGGCTATTGCCCAGGGTATTGAAGAAAGCGGAGATGTAGATGTGCGCTGCTATGATATGGTAGAGGCAGATCAGGGAAAGGTTCTGGAAGAGCTGGGATTTGCCGATGGATTCCTTCTGGGATCTCCTACCATTGTGGGAGAAGCTTTAAAGCCTATCTGGGATCTGACCACGTCCATCTTTGCAGGAACCCACGGGGGCAAGCTGGCCAGCGCCTTTGGAAGCTATGGCTGGAGCGGCGAGGCGGTTCCTCACCTCATCGAGAGACTGAAACAGTTAAAGATGAGAGTGCCTGACGAAGGATTCCGGGTGAAGTTTAAGCCAAGTCAGGATAATCTGATCGATGCCCATGATTATGGATATAATTTTGGGTGCCTGCTTCAGAATAAAGAAAATGTGAAGAAATCCACAGGTCCCAAGAAGCTGGTGAAATGTCTGGTATGCGGAGAGATCTTTGATGCTTCACTGGAAGTCTGCCCGGTGTGCGGCGTAGGCAAAGAGAATTTTGTTCCTGTGGACGTGGAAGAAAGCTCCTACAGGATGGATACAAAGAACTTCTATGTGATCCTGGGAGGGGGAGCAGCAGCTTTTTATGCAGCTTCTGCTATCCGGGAGAGAGACAGGACCGGATCCATTGTGATGATCTCCAATGAACCTTACCGTCCCTATAACCGTCCCATGCTGACAAAATCCATTATGGCAGAATTAAATGAAGAACAGATTGCTATTGAAGAAGAAAAGTGGTATGAGGAAAACAACATTCATCTTCTTCTGGGAAAACAGGTAACGGGCATTGATACGAAAAATAAAGAGGTGCTTCTGGAAGAGGGCATGAAGCTGGCCTATACAAAGCTGATCTATGCTCTTGGATCCGAGTGCTTTATCCCGCCTATCAATGGAAAAGATAAGAAAGAGGTTATTGCCATCCGCCGTCTGGAAGATATCCGGAAAATTGAAGCCATGCTTCCCCGGCTCAAAAATGTTGTCGTTATCGGCGGCGGCGTCCTGGGACTGGAAGCAGCCTGGGAGATGAAGAAAGCTAAATGCCATGTAACTGTACTGGAGGCTGCGCCCCTTCTTATGGGAAGACAGCTGGATGAAGGTGCTGCCGACATGCTGAAACTGATCAGTGAAGGAAAGGATATCCAGATCCATACCGGAGTACAGATCACAGACATTCTCGGGGAAGACCATGTAACCGCCGTGAAGCTGGCCGGAGGAGAGGTATTCCCGGCAGACCTGGTCATTGTTTCCGCCGGTGTAAGGGCAAATACAGCCATTGCCGGGGAAGCGGGCATTGAAACAGACCGGGCAGTTGTGGTTAACGAGAAAATGGAAACAAATATTCCGGATATTTATGCCTGCGGCGACTGTGCCCAGTATCAGGGAATCAATTATGCTATCTGGCCTCAGGCTATGGAGCAGGGAAAGGTTGCCGGAGCCAATGCGGCAGGAGACTTCCTTGTTTATGAAGGGGTATCTGCAGCCCTGAATTTCCACGGCATGGGAACTGCACTGTTTGCAGCAGGGGATAATGGAAAGAACCTCAATCTGGTGTATAAGACTGTGGAATTCAAAGACATGGGCAAAAAACAGTACCGGAAATATTATTTCCTGAACAACCGGCTCTGTGGTGTGATCCTGATCGGAGATGTAAGTGCTATGGCAAAGATGACACAACTTCTGGAAAAGCATGCCACTTATCAGGAAGTAATGGAATAGAAGATTATAAAAGGAGACGGAAAATACAGCGATGGAGCTGAGGCATGAAAGGTTAATAGGGAATATCCCTGATCTATGTTTAGTGTCTCAGTTTCAAAGTCTGCATATCCGTCTCTGTTTATGTTCAGAAGCGGCCGAAAGGCGGATATGCCCTACGGTGAGAAAATTTTATTCCTGCGAGCAACGAGCCAAGCGGGCATGCTGGCATGCCCATTTGGCGACTGCCGCAAGGGTCTAATACCACGATGCTTGCAGCGGGGTTTTTGACTTTTTAAAAAATATATGTAACGAATTTTCTCTTTTTTGGATATATGGGTAAAGGAGGTGAGAAACAAGATGATGGATATGGACTCCATATACAGAGAGCAGGCAAATGCAGTGTTCAAGTATCTTATGACACTTTGCTATGAAGAAGATACGGCCCAGGAACTGACCCAGGAAACTTTTTACCAGGCTGTGAAAAGTGCAGATAAATATAATGGCTCCTGTAAGGTGTCTACCTGGCTCTGCCAGATTGCCAAACATTTATGGTATCAGGAACTGGACCGAAGAAAAAGAAAAGGGACCAGTCAGCTGGATGAGAATCTTGTTTCCCCCAAAGCAGCCCTGGAAGAAGAACTATGTATCAAAGAAGAGAAGATGGAATTATTCCGGAAGGTTCATGTTTTGGAGGAAACCGCCAAGGAAGTCGTACTTCTTCGGCTGACAGGAGAATTCTCCTTTCGGGAGATCGGAGATATCTTTGGGAAAAATGAAAACTGGGCCAGGGTAACGTTTTACCGGGCAAAACAGAAATTAGTGAAAGGATGAGGAAGTATGAAGATGAAATGTGAAGTTATCCGGGATTTGTTTCCAAGTTACATAGATGGACTGACCAGTGAGGAGAGTAATGAACTGATAGAGGAACATCTGGAGGAATGCCGGGAGTGCAGAGAATATCTGGCTTCCATGAAAGAGGAGATCGTAGAGGAAAACCAGCCGGTGAAGAATAAAAAGGCCGTACAGCCTTTCCGGAAACTGAGGCAGAAGACCAGAAGAAAAATCCTTCTGGCAGCAGGGGGAGCCGTTCTGATCTGCGGCCTGATCCTTGGGGGAGGCCTTCTGTATTACAGTAGAACCTGGACGGCAAATTCTGAAGATGTGAAGATGACTATAGAGACCTGGGACGGGATCGCTTCCATCCGCTTTTCTCCGGAGAAGAAAAACAGCAGGCTTTACGCAGAAACTGGAGAAGACAATACCATTACCATAGTAGAAGGTAAGCTGGCTCCCTTTACAAAAGCCTATAATGCCAACGCTTACTGGAGCTGTACGTTTATTGACGAAGACACAGTCATGGGATTAGACGGCCAGAATATGGATTTCAGTGAAGACCAGGTACTGACCATTAAATACAAAGACCGGACAGAGACCATTTCTTTGGCGGATCTGGCCCGGGAGGCTCTGGAGAATCCTCCTGCACAGTCTGATGAGGTGAAGATGACCTGGGCAAAAGAGGACAATGGAACAGTGACACTTGGCTTCTTCCCGGAAATCTTAGGGGTTTCCCTGAAGGTGGAAGATGCAGGAGAAGACCAGATCCTGATCCGCCAGTATTATGACAGCCAGGGAGGGACAGAAGAGAACGGAGCATTCTATACAGTGGACTTTATAGATGAGAATACCATCCGGCTGTCAGACGGTACAGAACGGAAACTTTCTCAGGATGATGTTCTTACCATAGAATATGAAGATAAGACAGAGGAGATTTCTTTCAGTGATCTGTGGGAAGGAAGCCTGCCGGGGGATGCGCAGGAGGGTTAAAAAAAGAAACTGCCGGGAAATCCATGTCCATCAACTAAAAACATGGATTTCCCGGCAGTTTTCAGCTCACAGACCTGCGCACCGCATTATCCTGGAAACGAAAGTAATCCGGCCTGTGCCGTGACTGTGTGAACTCAAACATGACCCCGTCGCTGTTGTAAGTGTGGCTGGTGATGACCGCCAGACAGTTATAGTCGTTTACATCCAATTCCAAATACTTTTCATCTATCTGAGTGATTTTTTCTACTGTCATCACCCGCTTGCTGTTGACAATGGTCATGTGGAGGGTGTTTTCCAGATATTCGTAAATAGAATTTTCTGCAATTTCCGGAGTCAGGCCGCAAGCAGCGCTTTTCAGAAAATAGTTGTGATTGATGATCAGAGGTTTTTCGTCTAAAAAATGGAGCCGCTGAATATAATATAATTCAGAACCCACCGGGAAGCCGGTCCGCCTGGAGATTTTTTCGTCGGCGGTAAGCTCCATGAACTGAAGGACTACGGAGCGGCCTTTTTTATGATTGCGGATAGAAGATTCCTTAAAGGACTCAATACCGCCGATGGTGTAGGAGGTCTGCGCTACAGGGCGATAGATATTCCGGACCCCCTTTCCCTGCATGGTCTGGACATAGCCATCTGTTACCAGACGGCCTACCGCTCTGCGGATGGTGTTTCTGGAACAATTATAAGCAAGCACTAACTGGTTTTCAGAAGGAAGCAGTTCCTGGTAGGCATATTCTTCGGATTCTATTTTTTGTTTTAAATCTTTATAAATAAATTCATATTTACTTTTCGGCATTTTCATCACATCCTGTCTTGTTTAAACATCTTATGTTTTCATTATATAAAAAAAATTGAAAAAGTCAAGAAAACAATGTTGACATGTTTAAACAAGTGTGCTATTTTATACTTGTTCAAACAAGTTCGTGAAAAGAAGGAGGTACGAGCATGGCAAAATATACAGATGACGTCAAGGCATTGCTGGAGCTGATCGGCGGAAAAGAGAATATTGCGGCAGTGTCTCACTGTATGACAAGAATGAGATTCGTTCTTGCAGACGAAAAGAAAGCAAACGCAAAGGAAATTGAAAAGCTGAAAAGTGTAAAGGGAACCTTTACCCAGGCAGGGCAGTATCAGGTGATCATCGGAAATGATGTGTCAACCTTTTACAATGAATTTACTGCCTATGCAGGAATTGAAGGGGTAAGTAAGGAAGCTGCCAAACAGGCAGCTAAGAGCAACCAGAATCCAATCCAGAAGCTTATGAGCAACCTGGGAGAGATTTTTGCTCCCATTATTCCGGCCCTGATCTGCGGCGGTCTTGTACTGGGCTTCCGTAATGTGATCGACGCCATTTATTTCTTTGACAATGGCACAAAGACCCTTGTAGATATTTCCCAGTTCTGGGCAGGTGTGGACAGTTTTCTTTGGCTGATCGGTGAAGCAGTGTTCCATCTGCTGCCCGTAGGCATTGTCTGGTCCATTACCAAAAAGATGGGAACTACACAGATCCTTGGTATTGTATTAGGTCTGACCCTGGTATCGTCCCAGCTTCTTAACGGTTTCAGTGTGGCTTCCACTCCGGCAGATCAGATACCATACTGGGATTTCGGATTTGCCAAGGTAAATATGATCGGTTATCAGGGACAGGTTATCGCAGCCATGATGGCTGGTTTTGTACTGGTATATCTGGAAAAGTTTTTCCGGAAGATATGTCCGGCGGTGGTCAGTATGATCGTAGTTCCGGTCTGCTCTCTGGTGCCGGCAGTATTTATCGCACATATGGTAGTAGGTCCCATCGGCTGGACCATTGGAAACGCCATTGCAGACGTGGTTTACGCAGGTCTGACTTCTAACATCCGATTTGTATTTGCAGGAATCTTTGGATTATTATATGCACCTATCGTTATGACAGGTCTTCATCATATGACAAACGCTATTGACTCTCAGCTGATCGCAGGTCCCAGCAAAAGCACCATCCTGTGGCCCATGATCGCACTGAGCAACATCGCACAGGGATCCAGCGTGCTGGCTATGACAGTTCTTCAGAAGAAAAATGAGAGAGCTCAGCAGGTCAACGTTCCTGCATGCATTTCCTGCTACCTGGGCGTAACA
This sequence comes from Candidatus Blautia pullistercoris, assembly GCA_019114545.1. Taxonomy (GTDB): domain Bacteria; phylum Bacillota; class Clostridia; order Lachnospirales; family Lachnospiraceae; genus Blautia; species Blautia pullistercoris. The sequence continues at coordinate 8,496 of DXFG01000055.1, forward strand.
GAACCGGCGCTTTTCGGTGTAAACTTAAAATACGGATTCCCGCTGGTCTGCGGTATGATCGGTTCTGCCTGCGCAGCAGTGATTTCTGTAGGCTTTGGAGTAGAAGCGCTGAGCATCGGCGTCGGCGGCCTTCCGGGTATCTTGTCTATTAAACCAGAGTATTACCTGATCTTCCTCCTGGCTATGGCTGTGGCTATCGTGATTCCTTTTGTACTGACATTTATTGTGGGGAAGGCAAAATTATCTGCTGCAGACAGACTGGGAGAGGACTACGGAGAGGCGTCTCAGGTTGTTGAAGAGGTAGAGGGACCGGCAGTACAGACAGCGGCAGAACCTCTCACAGAATTAAAGGCCGGACTTACGGGTAAGGTAATTCCTCTGGATGATGTTCCGGATGATGTGTTTTCACAGCATATTATGGGAGACGGCGTTGCCATTGAGCCGGAAAATGATACCGTAGTAGCCCCTGCAGATGCAAAGGTAGGGGTAGTTATGGCAGACTCCGGACATGCCTGTGGTCTGATCTTTGCAAATGAGATGGAACTGTTGATCCATGTAGGAGTAGATACTGTTGATATGAACGGAGACGGATTTGAGCTTCTTGTAAAAGAAGGAGATCAGGTAAAACAGGGACAGCCCCTGATCCGTTTTGATAAGGAAAAGATCAAAGCGGCAGGACATCCTTATGTGACTGTATTTATTGTTACCGAGGAAGGACAGGCTAAGAATATCCAATACCTTACAGGTATGGAAGCAGAGGCAGGAAAGACACCGGTCATCAAGTTTGAGTAAGGAGGATTTTCCATGGCAGATTTTAAGAAAAGCGTTGTTTATCAGATATATCCCAAGTCTTTTTATGACAGCAACGGAGACGGACTGGGAGATTTAAGAGGTGTAATAGAAAAACTGGATTATATAAAAGAACTGGGTGTGGACTACATCTGGATGACGCCGTTTTTTGTATCTCCGCAGAAAGACAATGGATATGACGTAGAGGATTATTATAACATTGATCCCAGATATGGCACCATGGAGGACGTAGAAGAACTGTCACGGGAAGCGGAAAAACGGGGTATCCGCCTGATGTTTGACATGGTGTTCAACCATACCTCTGACAGGAACCAGTGGTTTCAGAAAGCTCTGGCGGGAGATCCCAAGTACAAAGATTTCTATATCTTTAAAAAAGGACCAAAGCCGGGAGTTCCTCCAACCAACTGGGAGAGCAAGTTTGGCGGAAATGCCTGGGAATATGTAGAGAAGTTTGACGAGTATTACCTTCATCTTTTTGACGTATCTCAGCCTGACCTGAACTGGGACAACCCGGAAGTAAGAAAAGAAGTCCAGAATGTGATTAAATTCTGGATGGGAAAAGGAATCAAGGGCTTCCGTTTCGATGTGGTAAACCTGATCAGTAAGGATAAGTTTGAAAATGACTATGAGGGGGACGGCAGAAGATTTTATACCGATGGTCCCAATATCCATAAATATCTCCGGGAACTGAACGAAGCCACTTTCGGAACAGACGCAGAGATCATCACCGTGGGAGAGATGTCCAGCACCACCATGGAAAACTGTTATCAGTATGCAAACGAGGACGGTAAAGAATTGTCCATGGTTTTCAGCTTCCACCATCTGAAGGTTGACTTTATGGGAAATGAGAAGTGGGTCATTGTTCCCTTCGATTTCCAGAAGCTGAAAAAAATCCTCTTCGACTGGCAGGTGAACATGGGAAAACATCATGCCTGGAATGCAGTATTCTGGTGCAACCATGACCAGCCAAGGGTAGTTTCCAGATTTGGAAATGTGGAAAAGTACTGGAAGGAATCTGCAAAAATGTTGGGAACTGTGATCCACTGTCTCAGAGGAACTCCTTATATTTACCAGGGCGAGGAGCTGGGAATGACCAACGCCGGATTCACAGATATTTCCCAGTATAAGGATGTGGAGAGCCTGAATCATTTCCGGATTCTTCAGGAGAAGGGATTGACGGAGGAAAACGCTTATCAGATCCTTCAGATCCATTCCAGAGACAACAGCCGGACCCCGATGCAGTGGACCAGCGGGGAAAACGGAGGATTTACTACAGGCGAACCCTGGATTGAGGTAAATAAGAACTGCTCATACATTAATGCGGAGGCGGAGCTTCAGGCTGAAGATTCCATCTTCCACTACTATCAGAAGCTGATCGCACTGCGGAAAGAATATGATGTGATCGCTTATGGGGAGCTGAAGCCTCTGGATGAGAAAAATCCTTCTGTTTTTGCCTATGAAAGGGAGTACCAGGGAGAAAAGATGCTGGTAATCTGCAACTTCTATGGAAAAGAAGTGACCTGGGATTCTGAGACAGAGCTGGGAGAATACCAATGTGTATTGAGCAATTATGAAGTGCATAACATAGAAGGCAGCAGGATAGGGCTGAAGCCTTATGAGGCAGTTGTGCTGTATAAGAAATAAGCAGAAAAATGCAGAATTCAAGAGAAAAGGTACTGCTAATGGGAGAATCTCCTCTTGGCAGCACCTTTTTTCTTTACATGCAATGTAAAATTCATGTAAAATAAAAGAAATAATCCTTGAATTCATCTTCCATAACAGGTATAAATGTAATAGTACGGTTAAAATTAAGTAAAAAATATGTGAAAGTACTAATGGAGGAGAAAAGTGAAAATTACAGATTTTTTCAGTCTTTTAGGGGGACTGGCCTTATTCCTTTACGGTATGCAGATGATGAGCAATGGTCTGGAGGCTGCTGCCGGGAACAAAATGAAACAGATTCTGGAAAAGCTCACTGCTAACCGTTTTCTGGGAGTTCTGGTAGGAGCCGGGATTACTGCGGTAATCCAGTCCTCATCGGCTACTACGGTAATGGTAGTGGGGTTTGTTAATTCGGGTATGATGACCCTGCAGCAGGCGGTCTGGATCATTATGGGGGCCAATATCGGAACCACGATCACCGGGCAGCTGATTGCTCTTGACGTGGGGGCAATCGCACCTTTGCTGGCATTCTTAGGTGTAGCTCTGGTAGTATTTATTAAGAAACAGAAGGTTCATCATTACGGATTGATCCTTGCAGGCTTGGGTATCCTGTTTGTGGGTATGGATATGATGAGCGCAGCGATGATGCCTCTGAGAGAATCTGAAGCATTTATTTCGCTGATGACCAAGTTCTCCAATCCATTCCTGGGAATTCTGGCAGGTGCGGTATTTACAGCCATCATCCAGTCGTCTTCAGCTTCTGTAGGTATTTTGCAGGCTCTGGCTTCCAGCGGACTGATTGGACTGGGAAATGCAGTTTATGTATTGTTTGGACAGAACATCGGTACCTGCATCACAGCGATTCTGGCCTCTATTGGTACGAATCGGAATGCGAAACGTACTACCATTATACACTTGATGTTTAATATTATCGGTACAATTATTTTTACAACGGTATGTATTCTTACACCGCTGACAGATCTGATTGAAAGTCTTACGCCGGACAATGTGGCAGCCCAGATCGCAAATATGCATACATTGTTTAATATTGTAACCACGCTGCTCCTGCTTCCATTTGGAACATATCTGGCAAAGCTTGCGAGAAAAATCCTGCCGGAGAAGAAGGATGAAAATGTGGATGTTATGCATATGGAATTTATCCGTCCTATGGAAACGAAAAGAGATACCCAGATCGGACTTTCCGCCATTGCCGTTACGAGCATCCGGAAAGAAATCCATCGTATGATGACTATGGCAAAGGAAAATGTAGACAGAAGTTTTGAGGCGGTAAAAGAAGGAAAGACCACACTGCTGGAGGAAGTACGGGAGAGAGAAGAGTATATTGACTTTCTGAACAAGGAAATTTCCAAATACATTTCAAAGACACTTGTAAATGAAAGCAATCCCAGAGATTCCAGGTATATCAGCGCACTTTTTAAGGTATGTGGCAATATAGAACGGATCGGTGATCATGCCATGAACATCTGTGAATATACGAAGGTGATCGAGAGACAGAACATTTCTTTCTCTTCTGAGGTAAAGAGAGAGATTGATGAGATGAAGAAAATCTGTGATCAGGCCATTGATTATCTTTCAGAGATCGGGCAGGAGCCGGGACAGAAGGAAGATATCAGGGCTATTGTGGATATTGAGCAGAAGATTGATGATATGACAGAGGACTATCGTCAGAAACAGCTGGAGCGTATGCAGAAAGGCACCTGCTCCGAAGAGGGATGTATTATATATTCAGAAATGCTTACAGACTTTGAGCGTATCGGCGACCATATCCTGAATATTGGACAGGAAATGGGAAGAGGCAAAGTAAGCGCATAGCAAAAAAAGAAGGGATCTTATCCGTCACAGAAATGTGGAAGGGTAAGATCCTGTTTGTTTTATAGGATAGTTTTTCGGACTGTCCTATAGAATAAAAAAATTGCAAAAGGCCTGGTTTGTTGCCCGCAGGAATAAAAAAATACCGGAAACCTGTAATCAGGGTTTCCGGTATTTTTACAACCAGTCGAAGCGACGTGATTCGAACACGCGACCTCTGCGTCCCGAACGCAGCGCTCTACCAAACTGAGCCACGCTTCGTTAAGGTGTTCAACAGAAGTTATTATAAAGAATAGAAGGGCAGATGTCAAGAAGAAATTAGAAATAAATTATAAAAGAAATAACGATTCCGTCATACAGCTCAGATTCATAGCTAACGCTGCTTTTCCGCTGTTGTACAGCGAAATTTTCCTTTATGGATGAATCGTTATGAAAAGAAGTTGACAGAGATTGTGCTTCTGACTATAATGGGGCTATGAAAAATGAGAGAGGTGAAAAAATGAGGAGATAGTTTGTTTTTGGATAACGTGAAACTTGGAGTCAGGTTCCTTCCGGAGAAGCCGGAAGGCAGGTTTTATGTTGCCAAAAGCAGGCTGTGTTCTCACCGCCTCTCTTTTTTATGTGCTAAGCCCGGCAAGGGGCGAAGCAGCGAGCTGTGCATTACTGCAGAGGATAGGAAAAGGCGCATCCCTATCCGATATGCCCTTTTATAGAAAAGAGAGGTCTTTGGAAAGACGGCAGACTCTTTGGCAACACAAAGAGGAGGGATAGAGATGTCTCAGATTTATGTGAGTAATCTTACTTTTGGATACGAGGGCAGCTTTGACAATATTTTTGAAAATGTTTCCTTTTCGCTGGATACAGACTGGAAACTGGGATTTGCAGGAAGAAACGGAAAAGGCAAGACTACTTTCCTGAAATTGCTTTTGGGTGAGTACTCTTATCAGGGAAGTATTACAACCAGTACCTGCTTTGACTATTTCCCCTATTCTATAAGGAAGGAAAACAGGTCAAAACCAGCGGTGGAATTTTTTGAAGAGCTGAAACCGGGAAGCGAGCAGTGGAGGGTATTCTGTGAAATGGATAAATTGGGCCTGGAGGGAGACCTGCTGTACCGGAGATTTGATACCCTTAGCTTTGGAGAGCAGACAAAGCTTCTTCTGGCAGTGCTTTTTTCCGGAGAAAATGATTTTCTGCTTCTGGACGAGCCCACTAATCACCTGGATCAGGAATCCAGGGAAATGGTGAAAACTTATCTGAAAGAGAAAAAAGGATTTATCCTGGTATCCCATGACAGAGATCTTCTGGATGCCTGTATCGATCATATCCTGGTGCTGAACCGAAAGAGCATTGAGATCCAAAGCGGAAATTTCAGTTCCTGGGAAGAGAATAAGCGGAGACAGGATGAATTTGCCAGAAGAGAGAACGAAAAACACAGGAAGACTATTGGAAAGCTGAGAGAAGCCGCAGGGCAGACAAAACAATGGGCGGCGAAAAACGAGAATTCCAAGATCGGATTTGATCCGGTGAAAGAACATGACCGCTCCATTGCTACCAGAGCCTATATCGGTGGAAAAACCAAAAAGATGCAGAGCAGAGTCAAACAGATGGAAAAACGGATAGAGAGGGAGATACGGCAGCAGGAAGGCCTTCTTCAGGACATTGAAGAAATTCCGGCTTTGAAATTGATGCCACTGAAATATCATAAGGAACGTCTGGCAGCGGCTAGTGGTTACGGACTGGGGTTTTCCGGCAGCGGCAAAATGCTGTTTGAGGAACTGGACTTTGAAATCAATCAGGGAGAACGGATATTTATAACCGGAAGAAACGGCCAGGGAAAATCCACTCTTCTGAAAATGATCCTGGAAAAAGCCACGGGGATTCCTCAGTTTGGAAAAGGCGAAAGACCTGAGGAAAGGGGAGAATTAAAAACCGCTTCCGGTCTTGTGATATCTTACATCAGCCAGGATACTTCTTTTCTTAAAGGAAGCATAGGGAAGTTCTGCCAGGAGAGGAGAATGGAAGAAAGCCTATTTTGCGCCATACTCAGGCAGCTGGATATGGACAGGAATCAGTTCAGGAAAAACATGGAAGAGTTTTCAGAAGGGCAGAAGAAGAAGGTGCTTCTGGCAGCCAGCCTTCTGACTCCGGCCCATCTGTATATATGGGACGAACCTCTGAATTATATAGATGTATTTTCCAGAGTTCAGATAGAGGAGCTGCTTCTGGAATACTGTCCCACCCTGCTGGCTGTGGAGCATGACGTAAGATTTCGCGAAAGAATAGCTACCGGAATTCTTTCCCTTGATAAAAATGGGGAATTATCTGAGAAAAAATTGTAAAAGACAGGTTCTAAAGAAAAGGAACCCTCATATACTTTAGGGATAAAGATCCAAAGGAAGGGCATATGCCGGGATATAGAAGATTTATTGCCTATGTATATGAATACGTTCAGGGGAAGAAAGGCGACGGAAAAGGATTTATCAAAGTTGAGGCCAGAAACGGTATCTGCCGCATGAGCTTTAAACTGAGAGGAATTCAGGGGAGAGATTCTGCAGAGGTCAGAGCATACGGCTATGTAAGAGAAGGAAACTCCGCCAGAGGAATTTTTCTGGGGAAGGGAGATCTGACAGGTAGTCAGGCAGAATTTGATCTGGAGATGGGAGAAGAGCAGATAGGCGGCAGTTATAGTCTGAGTGATTTAGGTGGACTGCTGATCCTTGGGAAAAATGGAGAGATCTATGCCAGCGGCTGGGACGAACAGCCGGTAAGACCGGATATGATCATGCTGCCCTCCCAGCAGGAAGAAAAAGAGGAAAAGAGCCGTTTGTCAGAGGAAGAAACCTATGAAGACAAGGCGGCAGATTCGGATACACTGCAGATATCTCCTGAGGAGGATGGCGTGACAGATACAGAGCCGGACTCCGGAGCAGCACCGGTAGAATCAGAAAGGGAAAACTCAGAGATACCGGGAGGATCCGCTTACCAGGAAGAATCCGGGGAGACAGAAAAAATTCCGGAAGAGAGTCCTGCACAGGAAGAGATTCCAGAAGCAGATCCGGAATATGGAGAGAGAGTCAGGGAAAGTCCGGATACAGTAAGAATCGCAGATGAAGCTGTGATGGAAAGTCAGTCCGCTGCTCCCCAAGAAGCATTTATACCATTCTTTGATGAAGAGATCACAGACTGTCAAAAGGTTACACCGGCAGATCTGCGAATTCTCGGAAGACGGGACCGCGGGCTGATGAACAATAATTTTCTTCGGTATGGGATGAAAAATTACGGACATTTGCTGCTTGGAAAAAGAAGAGAGGATGGAAGATACATACTGGGAGTTCCGGGAATTTATGAACGGCAGGAAAGCCTTATGGCCAATATGTTCGGTTTTCCCTATTTTAAAGAGTGCGCAGGCTCCCGGGAAAGGCGGGGACGGTTCGGATACTGGTACCGGCTTATCGACACCCCCCAGGTTTGAAAAACTTCTCTTGACCTGTAACCAACCAGGGGATATAATAAATCTTGTCCTGCCAATGCAGGATGAGATCAGGAGATGTACTCAAGTGGTCGTAAGAGGTCGCACTCGAAATGCGATAGGTCCGCAAGGGCGCGTGGGTTCGACTCCCACCATCTCCGTCAGAACATTCTGGGCGCTGCCACATTAGTCATATTCTGGATTTTGACTAATGTGACAGCGCCCTTTTTCATTCGGATATTCTTTTTGTCAGTGGATGAGCCAGCCATAATCCTGCCTGCAATCTACCACATAATCTGCATAGACGATATCGTCCTCTCCTTAATCGCAAGCAGAATTTACAAATATAAGCTACCGTTTTCTATCAAGCATCCATGTGCTGAAGACAAGGAGCAGGAACATGATCAGCAGGAAGGGCGGGAAACACCAGGTCCCCACATGCTGGGCAATGAATCCAAAGAACACTGGGGTCAGCATAATACTGGCGTTGGAGAAAGCCATTTCCATGCTGATAATGGACTGGGAGGATTCTATACCAAAAAGTATAGGGGTCAGATGAGTCATATTAGGAAACAGGGGACCATTTCCCATTCCTATGAGGAATAGGCCTAAAATAGCTGACGGACCCTGGACAGGCAGGAGCAGCAGAAGAACGGCAGCCAGGATAATAGCCTGTCCGGCTCTGATAAGCTGACGGCAGTTAAAACGGACAGAAAGAAGTCCGGAAAAGAACCTGCCAAGGGCCATCCCCACAAAGTAGAATGTGATCATTTTGGCAGCAGTGTCCGCCCCCATTCCTTTTGCGTCAACCAGAAAAGTGCTCCCCCAGATAAGGCAGGTAGACTCCAGAGCGCTGATGCCCACAAATGTGAGAAATGCGGCTAGGATCCTTGGATTGCCCAGCATTTCCCGGGAAGAAAGGAGCTTCATCTCAATGTCTTTACCCGGCTGACGCTGCTTTGCTTTTTTCCATAAAGGCAGGGAAACTATGGAAAGGATGGCAATGCAGAGCTGTATAAAAAATACTGTCCGGTATCCGCCTCTCCAGTTCATGTCATCAGACAGGGCCAGAGACATGAGATAGGGGCTCAGAGAAACCCCGATCCCGTAGAAACAGTGGAGAAAGCTCATCTGCATGGCATTATAGTTTACCGCCACATAATTATTCAGCGCAGTGTCGATGGACCCGGCGCCGATACCCAGAGGAACGGCGCACAGACACAGCCAGAGAAAGTTCTGGGAACAGGAAAAGCCCAAAAGAGCCACTGCGGTAAGACTGGTGGACAGTGCAGTTACCCTGGGAGTCCCAAGTTTTGCAATAATCCTGGCGCTTAACAGGCTGGAGACAACAGTGCCTCCTGAAATAATCATGGAAACAAAGCTTACATAAGAAATGGGAGAATGAAATTCTGTATAAATCGCCGGCCAGGCAGTTCCCAGAAGGGAATCCGGGATACCCAGGCCGATGTAAAAAATATAAATGAAAATAAGCAGGAGAGTGGTCATAAAAAGGATCCTTTCTTTGAAAATAGAGTCATAGATTTCTATGCGGATATAAGTATATCACCAAATATCCACAGAAAACATGGATTTTCTAGGGAAAATATAGTATTATTTACCCAATTAGAAAAGGAGATAGAAGAAGCATATGAAAAAAGGCGCAGTTATGCCAAGAGACCACCAGATGAGGGAAAATCTGTCCCAGGGTTCTGAGAGCTTTCCTATCCAATATTATACAGATAACTTTGCCAGATGGGAGAGGGGCCATGTTCCCCTTCACTGGCACAGAGAACCGGAGTTTTTTTCTGTTTACCAGGGAGAGGTGGAGGTTCAGGCAGGGGACAGACAGTTCCGGCTTACCCGGGGGGAATCCATATTTCTGAACGGGAACCAGTTTCACAGCTACACGCAGATAGGTGAAAAACAGGCTTGCCTTTGTCCGAACATCGTGTTTTCCGGAGAGCTTATGGCGCCTGTGACCAGCAGGGTCTACCAGAAATACTTATCGGTGATTTTATACAATCCTTCTTTGCCCTGCTTCATTCTCAGGCCGTCTGTGGAATGGCAGGCACGGATCATAAAAAAGCTGTATCGTATATATGGACTTTTGGCAAAGTACGGAGAAAAGGGCTTTTATGAAGAGATTTCTCTGGACTTCGAGGAAAAAGAAAGGGACTCACCATGCTTTGAACTGGATGTGGCTGAGGAACTGATGGGGATTTTCAGGGAACTGTATGTTCACAGGAATACCCTTCCTTTTCAGAAAGAATGTAAAAAGGAACAAAAAACACAGATAAGGCTGGGCCAAATGCTGGATTATATAAATGAACATTATAGGGAAAAGATTTCCCTGGAAGAAGTGGCTGCCTCGGCAGGCATAAGCCCCAGTGAAGCAGGCAGATGCTTTCAGAAATACTATGGCAAAGCTCCGGTAGAATATGTAATAGAATACAGGCTGAACCAGGCCAGACGCCTCCTGGAATCTTCGGATCTGTCAGTAAAGGAGATCGGATTTGAATGCGGATTTTACGATCCCAGTTATTTCAGCAGGATCTACCGCAGACATTTCGGTGTTACGCCTGGAAATTACCGCAGAAAGGCCGGAACAGAAAGACAGAATGCCGGACTTGATTTGCATCAGGGAATCCATTACAATAAATTTAGTAAGAAAAAGAAAGAAGAAAATTTATAGGACAGGTCAGGGCGAAAAGCGGAGGATCACAACCGGTCAGGAGGCGTAAAGAAGTGGATGAGGCATCAAGGTTTGCAACAGATGAGAAATATATGAGAGAGGCTAAAAAACAGGCGATGAAAGCTTACGCATTGGGAGAAGTCCCCATAGGCTGTATTATCGTCTATGAAGATAAGATCATTGCCAGAGGCTATAACCGGAGAAATACAGATAAAAATACCCTGTCTCACGCAGAGCTGAATGCCATCCGGAAAGCCAGCAAAAAGCTGGGGGACTGGAGGCTGGAAGGCTGTACCTTGTATGTGACACTGGAACCCTGTCAGATGTGTGCGGGAGCCATTGTCCAGGCAAGGATCCCCAGGGTGGTCATTGCGGCTATGAATCCCAAGGCGGGCTGCGCCGGATCTGTACTGAATCTCCTGGAAATGGATGGGTTTAATCATAAGGTCCAGGTAAGCAGAGGGGTTCTGGAAGAGGAGTGCGGTTCTATGCTTTCGGAATTTTTCCGCAAGCTGAGAGAAAAGCGAAAAAAGCAGAAGGAAAGAGAGGAACGGGAATGACAAAACAGGAATTTCAGGAGTTGGTAAAAAGAGGAACGGTATTACTTGACGGGGCAACAGGTTCCAATCTTATGCAGGCGGGGATGCCAAGAGGGGTATGCACAGAACAATGGGTATGTGAAAATCCCCAGCCTCTTATGGAACTGCAGAAGGCTTACAGGGAGGCTGGTTCCCAGATCGTCTATGCCCCTACTTTTTCTGCAAACAGGATCAGTCTGGCGAATCACGGTCTTCAGGATAAGGTGGAAGAATTAAATAAAACCCTTGTGGGGATTTCACGAAAGGCGGTAGGAACCGGTTGTCTGGTGGCAGGAGACCTGACGACTACCGGGAAACAGGAGGTGCCTTACGAGGAACTTTTAGAAGCCTATAAGGAACAGATCATGGCCCAGATAGAGGCAGGGGCGGACCTGCTGGTAGCAGAAACCATGCTGGGAGAGACGGAGCCTATGGCTGTTCTGGATGCAGCGGCTTCTATCTGCAGTTTGCCGGTAATGTGTACTTTGACAGTAGAGTCCGACGGAAGCCTTTTCTTTGGGGGGAATGTGTATGATGCCGCAAAGGCTCTGGCAGATATGGGGGCAGATGCTGTGGGAATCAACTGTTCCACAGGGCCGGATCAGCTTGTGGCAGTGACAGAAAATCTCAGGAAAGCGGTTGATATTCCCCTGATTGTGAAACCAAACGCCGGTATGCCGGTGATCGATGACCAGGGAAATCCTGTATATTCCATGGAGGCCCGGGAGTTTGCACTTAATATGAAGCGTCTGATCGGCGCAGGGGTGGATATCGTCGGCGGATGCTGCGGAACAACACCGGAATATATCCGGGAATTGAAAGGAATTTTATAGAATGTAAATATTGTAAAGGGGGTTTTTTATGAGACTGACTTTTATTGGGGCCGCTCATGAAGTGACGGGAAGCTGTTATTTTCTGGAAGGAGCGGGGAAAAAGTTTCTTGTGGACTGTGGTATGGAACAGGGACCGGATCAGTATGAGAACCAGGAGATCCCGGTTCCCCTATCAGAGATTGACTTTGCCCTGCTGACCCATGCCCATATTGATCATTCCGGAAATTTTCCACTGGCATATGCCAAGGGATTTAGGGGACCGATCTATGCCACAGCGGCTACCTGCGATCTCTGCGACATCATGCTTCGCGACAGTGCTCACATCCAGATGTTCGAGGCTGAGTGGAGGAACCGGAAAGCCAGGCGGAACGGTCAGCCGGAATTTGTACCAGCTTATACCATGGAGGATGCTTTAGGTGTGATCCAGCAATTTGTAGAGTGCGATTATCACAAGATTATCCAACTGGAGGAAGGGATCAAGGTAAGGTTTACCGATGCTGGCCATCTTTTAGGGTCGTCAAGCATTGAGATATGGATCACCGAAGACGGGGAGGAGCGGAAACTGGTATTTTCCGGAGATATCGGCAATACAGATCAGCCCCTTATTAAAGACCCGGAATATCTGGAAACCGGAGACTATGTGGTTATGGAATCCACATACGGAGACAGAAGCCATGGGGAAAAGCCTGATTATATAGCAGAACTGACCGATATTATAAGGAAAACTTTCCGCAGGGGCGGCAACGTGATCGTTCCTTCTTTTGCTGTTGGAAGGACCCAGGAAATGCTTTATTTCCTGCGGAAGATCAAGGCGGATAATCTTCTTCCGGAATTTCCGGGATTTGAGGTATATGTGGACAGTCCTCTGGCAGTGCAGGCCACCAGCATTTTCAAGGAACATTACAGTGAATGCTATGATGAGGAAGCCATGGAACTGATCCAGAAAGGGATTAACCCCATTGCTTTCCCAGGGCTGAAGCTGTCAGTTACCAGCGATGAATCCAAGGCCATTAACTTCAACGAGAAGCCGAAGGTGATCTTATCTGCCAGCGGTATGTGTGATGCGGGACGAATCAAACACCATCTGAAACACAACCTCTGGAGACAGGAATGTACGATTCTTTTTGTCGGCTACCAGGCAGTGGGTACCCTGGGAAGGGCGCTGATCGAAGGAGCGACAGAAGTAAAGCTTTTCGGAGAGGAGATCCATGTCAATGCTGAGATCGTCCGGCTTCCGGGGATCAGCGGCCATGCGGATAATGAAGGGCTTATGCGCTGGGCCGGAGCTTTTCGTGAAAAGCCAAAAAAAGTCTTTGTGACCCACGGTGACGATCAGGTCTGTGAGCTGTTTGCAAAGAGACTGACAGATGAGCTGGGATATCAGGCCATAGCGCCTTACAGCGGAACTATTGTAGATCTGCTTACCGGAGAGGTGGTAAAAGAAACTCTGGGAATCGCAGTGAAACATGCAAAAGAAAAAGCGAAGACCAGAAAGGCTGCCGGTGTATATGCAAGATTGCTTGCAGCTGGACAGAGATTAATGACAGTTATCCGTCATAATGAAGGTGGAGCCAACAAAGACCTGGCCAGGTTTGCGGATCAGATCAATGCCATGTGTGATAAGTGGGACAGATGATTATAATTTTTTAACAGGCGCCTGGAACCGGGTGGAAAGCCCCGGCTCCAGGCGCCTGTCTGATAGAGATGTCAGTTTTTTAATTTGGCCTGGCTTTGACGAAAATCCGTCGGCGACATTTTTTCAGACTGATAAAATACCCGGTTAAAGGTACTGCTGCTGTTGAAACCGGCTTCCATTGCAATATCTGTAATGGAGGCCTGGGTGGTCAACAGTAGCAGTTTTGCTTTGTGGACCCGCTGCATGGTGACATACTGGGAAAAAGACACTCCCACAAAATCTTTAAAAAGCCTGGAAAAATGAAATTTGGAAAAACCCGCATAAGAGGCTGCCATTTCCAGAGTGATTCCACTGGAGAGATTCTGGTTCAGATACTGGCACACGGCCAGAAATTTTTCCTGATAGGGATGATTTTCCTGATGGCCGGATATCTGCCTTCCTTCTTTTCCGGGGAATACCTGCATCTGCAGAGCAGAAGAGCGAAAAAGCAGGGTGTAAAGTTCCAGAACCAGGGCATAGAGACTGGCTTCCCAGAGCAGCCTTTTGTGTCTGGATTCCCAAATGGCCGAGAGCAGGAGACTTTCCGCAGCAGTATAAGTAGGATCTTTCAGATTCCGTCGAAGGATAAAAAAAGAGGGAAAAGAGAATAGCAGGGACTGAAATTCCCTCAGAGAATACAGGATTTCCACATCGAACTGAAAGATCAGACGGACTCCTTTGGAAGGTCCGGTAAGAGCGTGGATGGTGCCGGAATGGAGAAACATAATATCTCCCTTGTCCAGATGATAGGTTTCCTCTTCGATCTTTACCTGATAATCCCGGGAGAGAGGCATTATGATCTCTACGCAGGGATGCCAGTGTGGATCAATGTGATAAGAATTTCTCTGTATGAGCAGCCGGAAATTGGAAGAATCCGGGTAGGTTATATTTTCACGAAAACCGGAAAAGATTTTTTTCATAAGTCGGACTCCAGATTATGTTGATAAGGAAAGAATAGCAGTATCAGGGGAAAAAATCAATCCGAAAAGGGGGAGGAAAAGGTGAAAAACAGGAAAACTATAAAAATCTGTTCTGTAAAAGTAAGAAAATTATAGAAGAAGGACACTTTATTTTATGGGCATTATACACATGGAATGCTATGATAATATCACTGAATCTATTAAACATGCCGAAAGGCAGAAGGAAAAGGAGGAAAGAGTATGAAAAAAAGAATGAAAAGGCTGGCAGCACTTTCCATGGCAGTTTTGATGGCAGCATCCATGGCAGCCTGCGGCGGCTCAGGCGGAAGCAGTAGTTCAGGAGGATCTGGTTCAGGAAGTTCCGGCTCAGGAGATGACAAGGAGATCGTGTATTGGAATATCGGTACAGAAAGCCCCGATAAAGATATTGTCACAGCAGCGGTAGAGAAGTTTAATTCTGAAACAGAATCCGGCTATACTGTAACATCTGTTCCAACCCAGAATGACTCTTATAAAGAAAAACTGGTGGTTGCCATGAGTTCTGGCGAATGCCCGGATATGTATTCCTGCTGGTCCGGCGGCCCTATGTATGAGTACATTGATTCTGGATTCGGCCAGCCAATCGATGATCTGTTCAATAATTCAGAAATCAAAGACAAATTGATGGAATCTGCAATTGGTCAGGCAACCTATAATGATCATATTTACGCAGTTCCTTATCAGAACGTATCTATGTCCGGTATCTTCTATAATAAGGAAATGTTTGACCAGTACGGACTGGAAGAGCCCACCACATTGGCCGAGCTGGAAAATATTTGTGCAACCTTGAAGGAAAATGGAATTACACCATTTGCACTGGCAAACAGCTCTAAATGGACAGGTTCTATGTACTTCATGAACCTGGCTGCAAGATATGGCGGATTAGAGCCATTCCAGAACGCAGTAGCAGGCACAGGAAGCTTTACAGATGAATGCTTTATCCAGGCTGGCGAGAAGATCCAGGAGTGGGTAAATGCAGGATATTTCCCTGATGGTGTAAACTCTCTGAGTGAAGATGACGGCCAGGCTAAACAGTTAATGTATCAGGAAGCAGCAGGTATGCTTCTTTGTGGTTCCTGGTATACAGGTACCTTTGCAACGGACAGTGAAGAATTTTATCAGAAGATCGGCTGGTTCCCATTCCCGGCTATTGAAGGTTCTGATGCGGATCCGTCTATCATGATCGGTACAGTGGGCGACCAGTTTATCGTATTTAATTGTGAGGGCGAAAAACTGGCAGCTGCTTTTGAGTGTGCAGAAGCACATCTTTCTGATGAAGTTATTGATCTGGGAGTAGAAAATGGAAAGATACCTCCAGTTAATGGAATCGAAGAAAAGTTGACAGATCCGATTACAATCGAAGTAGTAGAAGCTGCCAACAATGCATCTGAGATTCAGCTGTGGTATGATCAGTATCTGCCGCCTGCAGTTTCCAATGCTCACCTGGATGGGCTTCAGGAAGTATTTGGCCTTACTATGACACCTCAGGAAGCTCAGGAATCCATGCAGCAGGCTATGGAAGAATATAATGCACAGAAAGCTGAATAAGCAACATGACGGAAGAATCGGAAAGGCTCTGGAAACAGAGCCTTTCTTTTTGGGTAAAATATATAAATAATACTATAAAAAAGAGCTATTATGGATAGAAAATTATAGAATATAGAAAGATTGTTCTATGTAGTTTTTCTAATCTTTTTGATAGTATTGATACTATCAAAAAAGTTCTTAAAGTAACAAGAAGGAGGGATTTCATTATGAAAGAAAAAAGTACTTCTCTGTTAGTGATCAGGCAGAGAAATACGAGAAAAGTGGCTGCGCTTTTTCTGGCTCCGGTAACCATCCTGATGATTATCTACATTTTTTATCCAATTGTAGATACATTTATCACCAGTACTTATCAGTGGAACGGAATTTCAGCCGACAGAACCTTTATCGGTATCCAGAACTGGATTACCCTTCTGCAGGACAGAAGCTTTTGGATTGCCTTTAAAAACAATCTGATCATTATGGTACTCTCGATCGTGATCCAGATTCCTTTAGGACTTGCTCTGGCAACGTTCCTGGACTTTGGAGGGAAAAAGCTGACAGTATTTAAGGTTATCTGGTTTATTCCTCTGCTGATGTCATCGGTAGCTATCGGTTTCCTGTTTACCTATGCCCTGGCTACAAATGGAGGTATCGTAAGTACTATTTCCGGCTGGTTTGGCGGCGGAAACATTGATCTTCTTGGAAATCCCAAGACTGCTTTGCTTACAGTCATAGCGGTAATCTGCTGGCAGTTTACTCCATTTTATATGGTGTATTTTATGGCGGCGTTTACCAATATTCCTTATGATGTATTCGAAGCAGCCAGGATTGACGGTGCTACCAGAGGGCAGTATTTCTGGAAGATCGCACTTCCTTTGCTGGTACCATCTATGAAAAGCGCCGCAATTTTGTCAATGGTAGGTTCTCTGAAGTATTTCGATCTGATCTATGTAATGACAGGCGGCGGCCCGGGTACTTCCACAGAATTGATGGCAACTTATATGTATAAGGAATCATTTAGCAACTTTAACATGGGGTATGGTTCAGCGGTAGCAGGAGGAATGTTTATCCTGATTTCCTTGATTGCCCTTATTACAATGAAATTGATAAATGGAAAGAAGGAGGCGTAAAGACAGATGGATGCTTATAAGAAAAGTAGAACGAAAAGTATAGTATGCTGGGTGATCGCCTTTGCTCTTGCAATTTTTTATCTGATTATCTCATTCCTTCCCTTTATATTCATGGTATTGAACTCTTTTAAAGAGAAGTTCGAAATGCTGACAGCAGGTGTTTTTGAACTGCCGGAAAGCTTTAACTTTGCTAATTACCAGGAAGTACTCACGGGAGGATTTGGAAGATATTTTCTGAACAGTGTGATCGTGCTTGCCATTTCTCTGATCCTGCTGCTGTTTATTGCTTCCTGTGCTTCTTATCCTCTGGCAAGATTTAAGTTTAAGCTGGCGGGTCCTATTTATGCAGGAATCGTAGCCTGTATGTCAATACCGGTACATATTACCCTGATCCCTGTATTTAAAATGTCCCAGTCCACAGGGCTTTATGACAGTATATGGGCACTGATCGGACCATATGTGGCATTTGCCGTTCCGATTTCTGTATTTATCCTTACCAGTTTTATGCAGGAGATTCCGAGAGAGATTGAAGAGTCGGCGGAGATCGATGGCTGCGGAAAGATTAAGATGTTCTTTTCTATGATCCTTCCTCTTTCTAAACCGGGACTTGCTACACTGGCTATCTACAATGGTGTAAATATGTGGAATGAGTTCTCCTTTGCATATACATTAACACAGTCTTCTGAGAACCGGACACTGCCGTTGGCTATCTGGGAGTTCCAGGGTCAGTACTCTATGAATACTCCTATGATCATGGCAGTCCTGACCTTGACACTGCTGCCGATGATTGTGATGTTTATTATTTTCCAGGACAAGCTGGTAAAAGGTATGACAGCCGGAGCGGTAAAAGGCTGAGACAGAGAGAAAAGGGCGTTTTCATACGCCCTTTTTTGAATGCGGATACCAAAAGAAACCTATAGACGCAGGTTAAAAATAAAGATATACTGTTGCTTTAAAGACTACAAGCAGAGACATTAGGAGGCAAAATGAAAGAGTGGATAGAACGAATCAATCATTGGAAATTGGATAAAAAAATGCAGGTCTTGGTTACGACTGCTATTATCGTGATGACGTTGATCATTTTGGCGGTATCCACGATTTCTTCAGTGACTTCTATGAAAGAAAAGTCTATAGAACTGCTGCAGACCAATAATGATACAATGGCGGAAAATTATGTGACGTCTCTGGAACAGTATAAGGCCCTGGCCATAGCGATTGTGATGGATGATACTGTGCAGGACTATCTTCACTGCACCAGCAAAAGAGAGGCTTCTTATACGGAATATGCCAATAATGCAGTAAATACTATGACCAGCTGCCAGAATATGTATCCGGATCTGAATTTCATAGGCATTGTCAGCTACCAGATGGACGATTATCTTTATAAAGGAACAGAAGCTATTGTTTCAAGCGATTTTCAACAGGTTTACGCACAGGACTACCAGCAATGCCGGACTGTACAGGACAGCACCATACGAATAGGATTTTCCAACAGGTATTACAAAGGCAATCGTTATACACTCAGCGTTTACTTTCCGATTTATGATTTAAATGTGATCACCATGGAAAGAGGACTTTTGTGTTTGAATTTTACGAATCCGCTTTTGGAACAGATTCTGGAAAACAAGCCGGCGACCGGAAGCCAGACATCTGTTATACAGACAGATGGAACCATTGTAGCAGATTATGATAAGGATAATATAGAAAAAACCGTATCTTATGAAAATCTGCTAAAAGGAGGAGAAGGGGAATTTACCTGGGACGGGAGACTTTATATTTATCAGAAAGTATCAGGTTGGGATTATTATATTGTGAGCAGTATAGCCAGCATAGAGCTGTATGCGCCAAGCATTCAGACGATTATCATCATGACGGCGATTCTTTTTATCATGGTTGTTTTCAGTTTCTTTGTGGTAAAGATCATTATACGACGGGTATACCGGCCTCTGGATCAAACTGTTCAGAAAATGGATCAGGTAGCGGCAGGGTCTTTGGATACCCGGCTGAATGTAGAAAGTATGGGGGAAGATTTCCAGAAGCTGGCTACCGGTTTTAACTCTATGATGGAAGAAATCCTGGTTCTCATGGAACAGGTAAAGATGGAACAGCATCAGATCGAGCAGATCCGGTTTAATTCTCTTCAGTCCCAGATCCAGCCTCATTTTCTTTACAATACCCTGGAATGTATCCACTGGCAGGCTATGGCGGATGGAAACAAGGAGATTTCTACCTTAGTTATGGCTTTGGCAAAATACTATAGGATCTGCCTGAGCAAAGGTCATGATGTGATCCCTCTGGAACTGGAGATTGAACACATGAAAAACTATTTGATCATCCAGAACATGCGGTATGACAATATCATCGGAAGTGAGATTCAGATCGAAGAAAGCTGCAAAGAAACTATGATCCCCAAACTGACACTCCAGCCTTTGGTGGAAAATTCTATTTACCATGGAATAAAAGTAAAAGAAGGTAAAAAAGGCAGCGTGTTCCTGAAAGCAGTAAGAGAAGGGGATCATGTGCTGATCATTTTGGCAGATACTGGAAGCGGAATGACCCAGGCCCAGATCGATGCTATGAACCTGCAGCTTTCGGAATATGACGAATCCTTTGGCTATGGAGTAAGAAATGTAAATAAGAGGATCGAACTCCTCTATGGAAAAGATTACGGTTTGTATTATCTCAGAAATGAATTCGGAGGAGTGACTGTGGAAATACAGCTTCCCTATACCACAGAAGTTGACGATGGAATTTTAAAAGGGGATATGATAAATGTATAAAGCTTTGATTGTAGACGATGAAAAGATGATACGTATGGGGATGAAAAAAGTGATCCCCTGGGACGAACTGGGTATTGGAGAGGTATATACGGCGGCATCTGCAGCGGAGGCTCTGGAGGTGCTGGATACGAACAGGCCCCAGATCATGATTACCGATATCCAAATGAACGGAATGACCGGACTGGAACTGATCGAGAAAGCCAGGGATATCATTCCGGAATTGAGAGTAATCGTTCTTACAGGATATGATAATTTTGAATATGCCAGACAGAGTCTCCGCCTTCAGGTTCAGGACTTTTTTCTGAAACCGATTGAGGAGGAGAATCTTTCCAGAGTCCTTAGAGAACAGGTGGCTCATTTAGATGAAATTGAAGAAGAGCGGAGAAGTTATCGTCTGCGCCAGAGGACTCAGGGAATGGCGGAGCAGATGGAATTGGAAAAATGTATCCGAGGACTCATTAACCATCCCAAGGAAAGCAGTCAGCTTATGGAAACTTTGGAACAGTATTATGGATTCCAGATGGACCAGGGGCTTCAGATCGTGCTGATCATACCTGCCCAGAACTATTCTGTCCAGGAGGCGGAACAGGATTTTCATGAATTGTCGGTGAAAAACATCTGTATGAGTGTGGTAGATGCCCAGGGAGAAGGCATTACCTTTTCTGAGGAGGATGGGATCCTGGGTATTGTTTATTTTGCGGAGGAAGAAAGTTCTGTCCTGGAACATATTGAGGAGCTTTCAGGAATCCTCAGGGATGAATTTGATACAAAACCGAAAATTGTGGTAGGAAGCGCTGTGTCGGGATTTTCCAATCTGTATATTTCCTATAATGATGCAAAATATTTGCTGAATACGGAAAAAGAAAGTATACAGGATGTTATCCAGACCTTTGGCGATCAGAACAAGACGAATATTTTCCGGGATATTTTCAGCGAATTAAAAGGGATTATGTGTTCTAATACCGGAAATACCGAGTATGTTATGAAAGCTTTCCGAACTTTTGCAAAAGCTACCGAATCTTATAATCTGTCTCAGCAGACTGTGCGCAGACTATGTTTTGAGATGGCTTCTGCTACCTATTTTGCCTATATGGGTGAGTCTAAAGAGACAGAGCCGGGATGTCTGGATGCACTGTCCAAAAGTCTGCTGTCTGCCAACCGGGAAGAGGCCTGCGAGGTAACAGAAATGTTTCTGAACCAGATGCTTGGAAAGGAAGAGGAAAGTGTCCATGAGATTGTAGACAAAGCGAAATATTATATCTCGGAACACCTTACGGAAGACCTTACGGTGTCCAATATTGCTGCTTCACTGTATATTACCCCTAATTATTTTTCCAGGCTGTTTAAGCGGGTAACAAAAGAGGGCTGCAACGAATATATTGTGCGGAAACGTATAGAGAAGGCAAAATCCCTTCTGGAGACCACCAGTTTAAAAACCGGCAAGATTGCTATGATGGTGGGATACCGGGATACGAATTATTTTTCTTTGGCATTTAAGAAACATACCGGAAAATCCCCTACGAAGTACCGGGAAGAAATGCAGAAACACGGAGCAGAAGTATAAAGCAATAAATGGGCAGTTTTTAGCATGAAGGATATAGAGAAAATATATGGGCCCAGTGTAAAATGAACACATACCAATGAAATCGGAGGACAAAGTATGAAGAATTTTAAAAAGGAAAGAGCAGAGGCCAGAAAAAAGGCAAAAGAACTGGTAAGCAAGATGACTCTTATGGAAAAAGCCTCTCAGCTGAAATACGATGCATCTCCTGTGGAAAGATTGGGAGTACCTACATATAACTATTGGAATGAAGCCCTTCATGGAGTGGCAAGGGCAGGAGTAGCCACCATGTTTCCTCAGGCGATCGGTATGGCCGCAGCTTTTGACGAGGAAGAGATGAAGAAAGTAGGGGATATTATCGCCACAGAAGGCAGGGCAAAATACAATGAATATTCCAGGCATGGGGACAGAGATATCTACAAAGGACTGACCTTCTGGTCTCCCAACGTGAATATTTTCCGGGATCCCCGCTGGGGAAGAGGCCATGAGACTTACGGGGAAGATCCTTATCTGACTTCCCGCCTGGGCGTGAAATTCGTAGAAGGCCTTCAGGGAGAGGGCCCTGTTATGAAGGCAGCTGCCTGTGCTAAACATTTTGCGGTGCACAGCGGTCCTGAGGCTATACGTCACGAATTTGACGCAAAAGCTACGATGAAAGATATGTGGGAGACATATCTGCCAGCTTTTGAAGCTTTGGTAACAGAGGCGGATGTGGAATCCGTTATGGGAGCTTATAACAGGACAAACGGAGAACCTTGCTGCGGTCATCATTACCTGATGGAGGAAGTGCTAAGAGGCAAATGGAAATTTGACGGTCATTTCGTGTCTGACTGCTGGGCTATCAAGGATTTCCATGAAAATCATAAGATTACCAAAAACGCCAGAGAATCCGCTGCCCTGGCATTAAAGAGGGGTTGTGACGTCAACTGCGGTAATACGTATCTTCATCTGTTGGGAGCTGTGGAAGACGGGCTGATCACAGAGGAAGATATCGCAAAATCTGCAGAGCGGGCCCTTACAGCAAGATATCTCCTGGGGCTTTTTGATGGAAGCGAGTATGATAAGATTCCTTATGAGAAGGTAGAATGTAAAGAACATATAGAAGAAGCCCTGAACGTAGCAAGAAAAGGCTGTGTCCTTCTGAAAAACGATGGTGTGCTGCCGCTGGATAAGTCGAAGATCAAGACCATCGGCATAGTAGGTCCCAATGCAGACAGCCGCGCTGCCTTGATCGGAAATTATCACGGAACTTCTTCCAGATATATTACGGTGCTGGAGGGAATCCAGGATGAAGTGGGAGAAGATGTGAGAGTTTTATATTCCCAGGGCTGCCATCTGTATAAAGATCGGGTAGAAAATCTGGCCTGGGAACAGGATCGTATTTCGGAAGCGGTGATTACTGCCGAACACAGTGATGTTGTGGTAATCTGTGTAGGTCTGGATGAGACTCTGGAAGGCGAAGAGGGAGATACAGGAAACAGCGATGCTTCAGGAGATAAGAAAGATCTTCATCTGCCAAAAGTCCAGGAAGAGCTGATTGAAAAAGTGGCAGCAGTGGGGAAACCTACTATTGTTGTTCTCATGGCGGGGAGTGCCATTGACTTAAACTATGCCCAGGAAAAATGTAATGGAATCCTTCTTGCATGGTATCCAGGAGCCAGAGGTGGAAAAGCTGTTGCAGATCTGCTTTTCGGAAATGTATCTCCTTCAGGAAAACTGCCGGTTACTTTTTATAAAGATCTGGAAGGCATGCCGGAATTTACAGACTATACCATGAAAGGACGGACTTACCGCTATATCGAGAAAGAGCCGCTGTATCCATTTGGCTATGGACTGACTTATGGAGACGTGGAAGTCATCGACGGAAAACTGATGAATCAGGTAACTGCAGACTCTGACATTGAAGTGGAAGTTACAGTAGAGAATAAAGGAAACAGGGCTACAGAAGAGGTGATGCAGCTTTATATTAAGGATCTGGAATCTCCTTTGGCAGTACGCAATCACAGCTTATGCGGATTCAAAAGAGTTTTCCTGGAACCGGGAGAAAAGAAAACTCTCTCCTTTACTGTGGCAAACAGAGCCATGACAGTGGTAGATGAAGCCGGAGAGCGGCATATTGACAGCAGAAACTTTAAGATATTTGCCGGTATTTCACAGCCTGATGACAGGAGCCGGGCCCTTACAGGAAAGAAACCGGCAGAAATAAATGTGACACTTGGATAAAGAAAGAAGACAGATTTCTCTATAGAAAAGACATAATGCCCATGTTAACATTAGGGACAGAATAGGCATATCCTATCCTGTCCCTTTTTCTATGGAAAGTCTGGGAGACCGACCAGTTTCTGAAAGGAACAGGAAGGGATTATGGATTGAGGAAAGAGAAAGGACGGAAGAGCTATGCAGAACTGGAAAAAGAAAATCATGATCCTTGGATTAAGCGTTTCCCTTGGGGCAGGAGGACTGTACGGATGCGGAAATACAGATACAGAAGAGACCACAGAGAAGACAGAAGGCACTTCCGGAGAGAGTCAGGAAACTGTGGATGAAGCAGAAGGGAGCAGCCAGGTTCAGACGGAAAAACCGGAAACCACCCAGGCAGAGCACCCGCAGTTTGTAGCAGATGGTATCAGAAAAGTTGTCCTGGTGGAAGACGGACAGGAAATCTTTAACCTTTCCAATGAGCCTGCAGGATATAAAATGGATTTTGACTATTGGGAGATTCTTAATCCCTATGATGAGACAGTCACGGTAAACACAGAAACCATGTATGATCTTTTTGACGTGCTCTGTGGACTGGATTTTCAGGCACCGGTAGCAGTAGATGCGGAAATGGACACCGGGATTGCAGATTCTCAGACCAGTATTACTCTGGATTTTGTAAATACATTGGACGATACTGAGGCGAAACAGACAGACTATGCAGATAAGACGGCAACTATCATCCTGGGCAATGAAGATGGTGCAGGAAATCGATTTGCTGCAGTTCAGGGATTTGAAGATCAGATATATAAGCTTTCAGCCAGCACGATAGATTCTATTTTTGGATTGGATCCTTATTCTTATATTCTGAAGATACCGGTATTGGTTAATATTGACACAGTGGAAAGTCTGGAGATCCAGGCGGGCAGGAAATCTTATGAAATGAATGTAGACTCTGTAAACGGTGAATACCAATTTGGCAATAAGAATGTAGAGAAGACAGACTTCACTACTCTTTATCAGGAAATCTGCGGCATTATGCTGGAAGGAGAGGCTGAGAAAGAGAAGATTACCACTCAGGGAGATCCGGAACTGGAAATTACCTTCCACAGAAACAGCGAAGAATATCCGGAAATCCAGGTGGCCTATTATTCTTATGATGAGACCTATGATCTTCTGGAAGTAAACGGAAACAGTTATTTCCTGGTAAATGCGGAAGATGTGGACAATCTTGCAAGCTCTATAAAGAAAGCATTTTAGCAGACAAAAGGAAATACCTAAAACGACAATAGACAAAATGGAACTGTTGTATTAGACATATGTCAGGAATAAAATGGACAAATATTCCCGATCTCAGCTTAATGCAGCAGTTCCTTCTTTTTGCGCAAAAAGCCCTTAAATACAGGGACTTTCCTAACAGTCGAGTCCCGATTTTGCTCTAAATCATTGACTTTTTATCCTCTGGTTTCTATCCTTTTAATTGAAAACAGCGAAGACCGGAACAGAGACTCCCATCGGTTTTTGGCTGTAACAGACTGAGAGGAGATGAAGCATATGGAAAATAAAAAGACATTTGGCGCATACGTTCTTCAGAGACGGAGGGAACTGGGAATGACCCAGAAGGAACTGGCGGAGAAATTATACGTGACAGAGTCTGCAGTCAGCAAATGGGAGAGAGGACTCAGTTACCCGGATATTACGATCCTGCAGAACCTTTGCGTCATCCTGCAGGTAACAGAACACGAGCTTCTTACAGGAAGCGAGGACACCAGCCGGAGAGTTTCTGAGAAGCTGGCGCAAAAATACAGGAAGCTGACACGGAATTACCGGATCACTCAGTATGTGATCTATGGAATGATCTTGCTGGGATGCGGCATCGGAAATCTGGCATCTTCCCATACTCTGGATTGGTTTTTTATTGCAGCCGCCGGGGTGTTGATGGCCGCCTCCCTGACTTTGGTGCCGGCCCTTGCGGCACTGGATCCCAGATTTGAAAATTACAAGCTGCCTCTGGCTTTTGGCTCTTTCACTTTCTTTCTGGAGATCTTGCTGCTGATCTGCTGCATTTACAGCGGAGGAACCTGGTTTTGGATAGCGGGGACAGCCGTACTTTTCGGCTTTGCTCTGGTATTTCTTCCCTTTTTGCTTCCATTTCTTCCGCTGCCTCCGGCTATGGCGAACAGAAAGACTTCGGTTTATCTTCTGACTGTGACAGGACTGCTCATACTTTTACTCCTGGCTTCCTGCCTGTCAGCGGGAGAAACCTGGTTTCCCGTAGCTGCTATAAGTGTGATCTTTGGTCTGAGTCTCTTTATCATGCCGGTGCTCTTATACCAGCTTCCGCTGTCCCAGTGGATGGGAGAAAGGAAGATATCCATGTATTTGCTGATAGAAACCGGCTTACTGCTCTTTTTGCTGCTGGTCTGTGATCTTAACGACCAGGGAAGCTGGTTCTTTACTGCAGCGCTGGGCATTCTTCTGGGACTGGGCCTGATATTTTTGCCTATTATATTGAGGCAGACCCTCCGGGATCTGCCTCTGTACCGGCATAAATCTCTTCTATATTTATCAGCAGAGACGGTATTTCTTCTGCTCCTTTTATTCCTGCGAGCAACGAGCCAAGCGGACATGCTTGCATGTCCATTTGGCGACTGCCGCAGGGGTCTTCGACCTGTGACAGCCCTCCAGGACGGAAACCTCAGAAGCTTTTGGACTTTAAGCCTCCCCAATGCCCTGCTTTTCCTGGTCCTTCCCTGGGGCGTTATGGCGGTGCTGCGCTATCTTCCGGTAAACCGCTGGCTGAGGGCATCGGCAGCTTTTGCCTGGATGGGATTGTGGATATGGCTGGCGCCTGCCGGTTTTGATCAGATTATGATTCCGGTATATGGCCAACCCGATAAACCCTACTCCCTGATCATTCCCTTTGATTTTACAAAATGGGAGCTTCCGTATAATGCCTGGAATGTCATTATGATCATTCTGCTGGTGCTGGGAGCCGCAGCGCTGCTCTGCGGATGTATGGGCCTGCGAGCCATGAAGAAACGGAAAAATACATAGATATTATAATTCGCCCTGATAGCAGAACCAGTCAAAATCTGCGTAATTTCTGCTGGCCGTATGGTTGGAAGTGGCGTACATACCCAGATATACGCCGGTAAATCCATTATTGACCACGGAACTTAAGCGGGAAGCTTCCACATTTTCTATCAGGGGAAGCATTTCCTGGTCATCAAATCCATAGTAGAAAGAATATCCGGTGGTATGACCGTATACACTGAGATACAGACGCTTTGACGGAGAGATTTCCTTTTCAGTCAGAAGGGATTTCTTTCCGTTTTCTGTTTTCCAGAAACGAAGGGCCGGCCGGCCTTCTTTCTGTCCAAGCGTCATCAGATAATGGAAACGGTCGTCCTGTACCAGAGCGATGCCTGCCTCTTCCTGATCTGCGGCCGGGGTGAACTCCATGGCTGTCTTAGCCAGAAAGTTTTTATGCCGTTGTCTTCGTCCTACAAAGGAAGGGGTGCAGATTTCTTCCATAACTTCCGGGCGGAGCTGAAGCCGGAGATAGCCGGGACGGTCAGTCAGGCTGTAGAAGGGCTCCAAGGGGGGATGGATAGTGTTCCACTGCATCTGAAGAGAGGGAGACTCGAAATTATCCCACTGAGGCATAGGGGGATAGAGGGTTCTGGGGAGATCTGGAAGCCGCTCTTCTTTATTTACCAGTCCGTTTTCATTGTCGATCATAGGCCAGCCGTCCTCTGCCCATACAAAGGGAACCATAAAGGTTTCGCGACCCAGATTGTAATGTCCCCCTTCATAAGGCCGTACGGCCAGCAGGACCATCCACCATTCTCCATTCTGAGTTTCCACAATATCTGCATGGCCGGTAACCGAAATGGGATTCAGCACAGGCATATGCCGGTGAGTGAGAATAGGATTTCTGGGGCAGATTTCATAATCACCGTTGATCGTCCTGCACCGTGCCATTTGAACGCTGTGGTTGATAAAGGTTCCCCCCTCTGCCACCAGGAGATAATACCAGCCGTCCTTTTTGTAGATGTGAGGGGCTTCGATCCATTTGGAACGGGTTTTCTTGCCATCCCAGATAATATATCTGGGCCCCTTGAACTGGAAGGTTTCAGGATCCAGTTCATTCAGATAGATGCCGTGATGGCCTTCGTACAGACATTCCTGGCTGATAAAGTTTCCCACATACCACAGGGAGCCGTCATCATCAAAGAAAAGACTGGAGTCAATGCCGTCGGCGCCTTCTACTATAACGGGGTCGCTCCACGGACCGGACGGGTCTTTGGCAGTGATTACATAATTGTCCCGCTGGGCTTCCCGTCCCTCGGACACAAAGGTGTTGATGATGTAAAAGGTTCCCTGATGATAACGGATGCTGGGAGCCCAGAGCCCTTCAGAAGTTTCACAGTTTTTATAATCCAGCTGTGCGGGCCGGTGGATCCCATGGCCGATCTGCTCCCAGTGTACCAGATCCCGGCTGTGGAAGATAGGAAGGCCGGGATAATAGACAAAGGAAGAGGTTACCATGTAATAATCCTCCCCCACTCTGCAGATGGAAGGGTCCGGGTAAAAACCGGGAAGCAATGGATTGTGAAAAGTTTGTTTTAGCATATCGATCCTCCTGTAAATTTAGTAACTATTATTATAAAAAACAGAGAAATCCGGGTAAATAGAAAAAAATGATTTTATACCTGTATTTCTTGACTTTTTAAAAAGAATGTGATATTTTAAACGAAATTATAATCCTGTGAGGGAGTAGGAAGCGTATCCCACAGATACGTGGCAAGTCAACACACTGGCGCTCCGCCTGGCTTGTCTTAAATTGCGAGACTCATATACCTGTATTGCCATAGGCAGAGTCTCGGTATCATAGAATATTAGAAGGCCCTGCCGTGCCTTCTATTTTTTTGCGCGATAAGCCGGTCGGGCGACTGCCGTGCTTGCACGAGCGGGCATCCGACGGGCAACGGACAGCGAGCAGCGAAGCAGCGAGCTGTGCGGTATCGCAGCAATTGCGAGGCGGAGCCGAAGCGATTGGATAAGCCGGCAATGATGTCTGGGGGTTCCGGTTCCATGTATGGCAGGCAGATACAGGAAGGAGAAAGAGAGGAGATAAGAAATGGATATTATTACTTTATTTTCCCTGGCAGTGGGGCTGGCCATGGATGCTTTTGCGGTTTCTATCTGCAAAGGTCTGGCTCAGGAAAAACTGTCGGTAAAGCACATGGTGATCGCCGGACTCTGGTTCGGAGGATTTCAGGCTTTGATGCCTACCATAGGATATTTTCTGGGAAGCCAGTTCCGGGACAGGATCACGGCAGTGGACCACTGGATCGCTTTTATACTTCTGGGATTTATCGGTGTGAATATGATCCGGGAATCCCTGGATAAAGAAGAAGTCTGTCCAGAGGGGAGCATGGGGGTAAAGGCCATGTTTCCCCTGGCCGTAGCTACAAGCATTGACGCATTGGCAGTAGGCGTTACTTTTGCTTTTCTGCAGGTGAATATCGTACTGGCAGCAGGACTGATCGGTGTGATCACTTTTGTCATGTCTGCTATTGGCGTAAAAGTGGGGAATATCTTCGGAGCCAGATATAAGTCCAGAGCGGAACTGGTGGGAGGTATCATTCTGGTGCTCCTGGGGGTAAGGATACTTCTGGAGCATCTGGGCATTCTGTAAAGTTTTATAGGACAGAAATCTTTCTCCCGCTGGTTTGTCCATATGTATAAGCGCTGCAAAAAATGTAGAAAAACCGCAGAAATTCCCTATACAAAGAGGAGCCTATTGGTTATAATGGTAGGGCAGAAGAGCAACTTGCCCAAGGCGCTGCCAAGGGCTGATATAGAGTATAGAGGAAACATATGAGCAGAAATACAGAGACAGGGAGAAAAAAGGGATACACAGAGGAAAGGCTTCCGGAAATTCATACGGATGAAGAATATGAGGAAAGGCTTCTCCGGATGCTGGAGAGAAGAAAAGCAGAAAAACAGCGTCAGATGAAGCGGAGAAAAATGATCCGCCGGCTGCCTTTCGCGGCGCTTATTATTCTGGCGCTGGTACTGGTGGGAATAGGCGCTTATATGCTGGCGGACAGAATACAGACCGGCAGGTTTCAGAATGAGGTTGAGGAGCTCGCCCAGGAAGGAGAGATCCAGGCTCAGAAACAGCCGGTTATGTCAGGGACTGATATAGAAAAGATGGCCTCAAGTACCTCTGTGGCAGGCTGGCAGACAGACGCACAGGGAAAATGGTATCGAAACCAGGATGGGACCATATATCAGAACGGCTGGCAGGAGATTGACGGAGCAAAGTATTATTTTGATGAAAACGGATATGTAATCACCGGCTGGGAAGAAATTGACGGTAAGGATTGCTATTTTGATGAAAATGGCGTCTATGACAGTACCAAGGAACCGCCTTTGGTGGCATTGACTTTTGACGACGGTCCGGGACAGTATACGGATAAGCTTCTGGATTGTCTGGAGGAGAATGGAGCGAAAGCGACTTTCTATATGCTGGGTCAGAACGTGGAAAAGTATCCGGATATTGTTAAGCGTATGCATGATCTGGGAATGGAGCTGTCTAACCATACATACGATCATAAAGATCTTACAAAACTCACACAGAGCCAGATTACAGAAGAGATTGAAAAGACCAACACGCTGATCGAGAATGCTGCAGGAGTACTTCCTGATACCCTCAGGCCTCCCGGCGGCAGCTATAATGAGGCGGTTCAGAATCTGGCGGGTATGCCCATTGTGAAGTGGAGCATTGATACAAAGGACTGGAAGACCAAAAGTGAGGATCAGACGTATCAGTGTGTGATGGATTCTGTTCAGGACGGTTCCATCGTCCTGATGCATGATATTCATCAGTGGTCCGTGGATGCAGCCCTCAGGCTGATCCCGGATCTGATGGAAGAGGGCTATAAGCTGGTCACAGTCCAGGAACTGGCCCAGGCCAAAGGAATTACTTTGGAAGACGGA
The DNA here is from genome assembly GCA_019114545.1 of Candidatus Blautia pullistercoris. Lineage (GTDB taxonomy): Bacteria > Bacillota > Clostridia > Lachnospirales > Lachnospiraceae > Blautia > Blautia pullistercoris. The sequence continues at coordinate 39,218 of DXFG01000055.1, forward strand.
CAAGTATATGAATTCTTAGGCGAAGGAACACAGATGGTAGAATAATTCTGCCATCTTTTTTTTGTGCGATAAGCCGGTCGGGCGACCAACCTGCTGGCACGAGCGGGCATCCGACGGGAAACGGACAGCGAGCGGCGAAGCGGCGAGCTGTGCGGTATCGCGGCAATCGTGAGAATCTCAGGTTTTCAATTGACGTTCCATGGAGATTTTGTTATACTATTACAATGATTTATCTCTCTGTCTTGCTAAAACATAGAAGCAAAAATGGGTGACCTTTTGTGGATCAGGAGGCAGGAGATTTCAAAAGAGGGGAGGACTTAGAAAGTGGCAGAAAAAATAATGAAATCTTTTGTGGAAGAGGCTGTCAGGAAACATCATCATGTAGCAGTGGAACTTTGCGATGATCTGTATGCACACCCTGAACTGCCTGATCAGGAGTTTCGTTCCAGTCAGAAAATTGTAGATATCCTGCGTAAGGCCGGGTATCAGGTTGAGTATCCTTATCTGGGATATCCTACAGGTTTTTGCGGAGTGCTGGACAATGGCGACGGCCCCAGGGTGGCCATTCTGACAGAGTATGATGCTTTGCCGGGGCTGGGACATGCCTGCGGCCATAATGTGCATGGTTCCATGTCTGTGCTTGCAGCGCTGGCTATGACAGAGCTCAAAGACAAATTCAAAGGCAAAGTCTATGTTTTTGGTACGCCGGCGGAGGAGGAAGACGGTGCAAAAGTGGGTATGGCTGCCAGGGGTTCCTTTGACCAAATGTCACTGGCATTAATGATACATAGTTGGAGCGGCGGAAAAAGTCTGGCGGATATGGATGTACTGAGTCTGCGCAATTATATTATAGAGTTTAGCGGACTGTCTGCTCATGCGGTGGCCGGCCCCTGGGAAGGGCACAGCGCCCTGGCCTGCGCAAGAAAGTTTCTGGATCTTATTGACGCCCGCCGGGAATGTTTCACTCCGGACATTCATGTGAACGGAGTAATTACCGAGGGCGGATCCTTTCCTAATATTCTGCCGGACAGGGCAGTGGTACGTCTGGAGATCCGGACAGGTTCTCTGGCCAGGCTTGATCAGATGGATGAGGATATCCGCAAGTGCGCAAAGGGGGCATGCATTGCTTTAGACTGTGATGTGAAATTCACCAGAGGCTTTGAGGATTTTGCAGATATGGTCCGTGTGCCTGTTCTGGAAGGCGCTGTGCAGCAGTTGTTTGAGGAACTGGGACAGCCCTATGAACAGGTCCCGGAGGCAAGAGGGTCTTCAGATGTGGGAAATGTCAGCTATCATTGTCCCACGATCCAGCCCCAGCTGTCTATCAGCGATACTTTTTATGCTCTGCATACAGAACAGTTCAGAGAGGAGACTGTTAAGCCCAGATCCCATGAGGCGATTGCTGTGGGTGCACAGCTCATCGCAGGTCTGGTCTATCAGACAATGACAGACGACGGGTTCAGGGAAGAGGTATATCATTCCTACACAGAACAGCTGGAGAAAAAGAGAGGGACCTGATTCTTCATTCATCATAACAAAAGAGGAGTTGATTATATGAGTAATACCAGTACTTTAGAAAAGAAGAAAAAATTTTCCGCACCCCATATTTATCTTTTGCTTATTGTGGTGATTGTTTTTTGCACCCTGCTGACCTGGATCCTGCCGGCAGGAGAATTTGACCGTACAGTTAATGAAGCCGGGACCGAGGTAGTAGTGCCGGGAACTTTCCATGAAGTGGAACAAAGCCCTGTGGGACCTTTTCAGATGGTGCAGGATCTATATGTGGGAATGAATGATGCGGCAGGCGTTGTGTTTTTTGTTTTTATTTCTTATGCATCTATCAGTATTATTATTTCCAGCGGGGCTTTCAATGGCCTGGTGGCTTTTCTTCTTAAAATACTCAAGGGAAAGGCCCGGGCGGCGATCATACCTATTTTCATAACCATCATCGGCATCGGATCATCTACGATTGGTCTGTATGAAGAGGTATTTCCTTTTATACCGGTATTTGTGGGAATCTGTATTGCCATGGGCTATGATGCAGTAGTAGGCTTGGCCATTGTGGCTCTGGGGGCCGGACTGGGATATTCAGGGGCTACCATTAATCCCTTTACTGTGGGACTGGCACAGGGGATTGCCGGACTTCCTACCATGACAGGAATCGGATTCAGAATCTTTTGTCATCTTTGTTTTATTATTGTGGGTTCTGTGCTGACTATCCGTTACGCCCTGAAAATTCAGGCGGATCCTACGAAAAGCGTAGTCTATGCGGACGGCCCTTCCCGTTTTGCCATGAGCGAAGATGATATACATAAACATCCTTTCGGAATCCGGGAAAAACTGGTTTTAGTTGTTCTGGTCATTGGCATTGGAGTGATTGTATACGGCAGCAGGACTTATGGATGGTATTTCCAGGAGCTGTCTGCGGTGTTTATTATCATGGGGATCATCAGCGCCATTATCATGGGTCTGGGACCTAATGCCATTGCGGAAAAATTTGCCGACGGATTTAAAGATATTGCCTTTGCATGTATGGCGATAGGTATTGCCAGAGGTATCCTGATCGTGCTTCAGGACGGCTGTATTATTGACACAGTAGTCTATTATGCCTCCCTGCCTCTGGCAAATGTACCTACCTGGCTTTCAGGTGTAGCCATGCTTATCGTACAGACCATCATCAGCTTTTTCATCGGCTCCGGATCCGGACAGGCAGCCACAAGTATGCCGATTATGGCCCCTCTTGCAGATCTGCTGGGATTTTCCAGAGAGACTGCTGTACTGGCATTTCAGATGAGCGACGGTCTGACAAACTCTCTGTGGCCTACTGGTATGACGGCTGTTATGTGCAGTCTGGCGGGAATTAAGATGCATAAATGGTGGAAATGGTTCGTACCTGTATTTATTTGCCTGTTTATTACAGAGGCTGTCCTGATGGTTATTGCTGTCCAGACGGGATTCGGTCTTTAATGGAGAATCGGGTTTTCAGAAAGATCGGAAATAATATTTTTTGTTGAAGGACACTTAAATTAAGAACACAGATGGAAGAATATAAAATTCGGCCATCTGTGTTTTTTTGTGCGCCGGACAGCGGGAAAGATATCCCAAAGCCTTTTTCCTTTTCAGCGCACTTTTCTTTGCTTTAAACAGCATGACAAATAAAAAAGCAGAAGAAAATGAAGAAAAATTAAAGCAGATGCTTCAGCAGCAGAATGAATGCTTTTTTAGACTGTATCTATACCACAGAAGAAACAAAAGAAATCCTCCACCGCAGAAAATCCCTCCTGCTGTAAAAGCCAGACGGAGGCTTTTCTGAGCCAGAGATCCGAATATCGGTTCTAACACAGCGCCGGTCAGTTCCAGAAACATAGCCTGAAGGCTCAGGGCTGTGGCCCGATGGGGAGTAGAAATCTCCCGGTTCTGCAGTTCAGACTGGAGAGGTTGAAAAAGAGCGACCGATCCTTGAATCCCCAGGATACATAATGCAGAATACAGCGGACTATGGGTCTGTGCCAGTGAAAAACACAAAAAAGCCGGACATAAAAAGCAGCAGGCAGAAAATAAGGGGACTCCCAGTTTCTTTGTAAGAAAGGCAGACCAGGGTCCTGTCATACCTGCGATTTGGGTCAGAATATATAACAGGGCAATGGTACCGGCTGACAGGCCGCAGGTAATATACTGGGGCTGATTTAAAAAAACAGTGATATACTGTCTGGTTTCCCCCAGAAGTCCTGCGCCGGAAAGAAACAGAAAGAAGGAGGGGCTGACTGCAAATAAGAAATTCCGGGAAAGTTTCAGCGGCCTTTTTTTATTCTTTGTAAGAGAAATTTTTGATCCGCCTGGCTTTGGCTCTCCAAGAAACAGGGTAAGAATCAGGGCAAATCCGTAGGCGGCGGCAGTGAGCAGAGCTGCCCTGCGCCAACAGTTTTTTAAGAAGAGAGAGAAGCAGACCGAAGCAGTCAGAAGCCCGCCGGTTCCCAGACCTTCGTATATGCCGAAGACTTTCTGGGATTTTCCTTCAGGAGCATAAAGATACAGGAGGGCAATATCCACTCCGGATAACCCGGAGACTGCAATGCTCAGAAAAATCCGTTCTAAAAGAAACTCCTGAAAGGTCCAGGCCTTCCAGAAAATAATTTTGGAAATAAAGTAAAAGAAACAACACAGGCCCATGGTAAGTCGGTAGCCGATCCTGTCCGCCAGGATCCCCCAGGGAATTTCCAGCGCAAAACATAAGAAAAGGGATATACTCTCTATAACAGAAATCTGGAAAATGCCCAGACCGGCTGACTGACGGTACAAAACCGAGGCTGGGCTGTAAAATACCATTCCCTGTAAGAAAGCAATCCCATATAAAAGACAGAGATTCTTCTTCATGATATTCTATTATCCTTTCCATATACA
>DXFG01000056.1 GCA_019114545.1 Candidatus Blautia pullistercoris
TATAGTCTGCGATTTTCCTAAATCCACCTTCTGCTGCAGATGGGAAACGGTTTGGCGCCGGAATGACTCTTCCATATTCATCCATACAAAGATCTGCAAATTTCCGGTAATGGCTGGAGTCTGCCAGCGGTTCGTACCATTGTATGTCACAGACAATATATTCCCAGCCAAACTCTTTCAGATTTTTCGCCATATAATCTGCATTTTGCAAAAGTTCTTTTTCTGTTACTGCCGCTCCGTAACAGTCCCAGCTGTTCCAGCCCATAGGCGGCGTCAGGGCAAATTCATTTTTGTTCACGGTATTTCTCCTTATCATAATTTCTTATAACTATTTTAATACAAACTTAATTTCCCAGCATTTTACGGAAGACATCTCTCTGTCAGACGTGTCTGCAGCCTTTGGCGTAGGCAAATATACTGTTACCCGGATTTTTTCAAATGTGTTAAAAATCAGTTTTCTTCAATATATCAACTCTCTCAGAATTGACTACGCTATGTATCTTCTTACCAATACAGATCTGAATATGACCGACATAGCAATGGAGTGCGGGTACCACAGCCAGCAGACCTTTAACAGGATCTTTAAAGAACTGTGTTCCTGCACTCCAAAAGAATACAAAAAAATCCATTATAAAAATATTGTTTTTTAGCCCAGCGGTTCAATCTCTTTCCGATAAATATGCCGCCTGAACACCAGGCACAAAGCCAGGGAAAATATTTCCGCAAAGGGAAATGCCCACCACACTGCATCCAGTCCGCCAAGCTTTGACAGAACAAAGGCTGCCGGCAGCAATACACAGAGTTGTCTTACCAGAGACATCCACAGGCTGAGCATTCCATGGGCCAAAGCCTGGAACAGTGAGGAAGATACGATATTGAAACCTGCAAAAACAAAGCTCAGACTGATCAGACGCAGCGCAAGAGTTCCTATATGGACCATGTTCTCTGAAGCGTTGAAGATTGCCAGGAGCTGAGCCGGGAAGAACTGGAATATGGCAAGTCCCAGCAGCATGATCCCGGTAGCATAGCAGGAAGCCAGGAATACCGTCCTCTTGATCCTTTCTTTTTTTCTTGCCCCGTAATTGAAAGCCACAATCGGTACCATTCCGTTATTCAGGCCAAAGACCGGCATAAACACAAAGCTCTGAAGCTTAAAATAGACGCCGAATACCGCTGTTGCTGTAGGCGAAAAGGAAATCAGGATCTTATTCATGCCAAAGGTCATTACCGAGCTGATGGAAGACATCACAATTGACGGCACTCCCACGGCATAAATACTCCGGATAATTTCTCTGGAAACACAAAATCCCCGGAAAGTCAGATGAAGTTCCCGGTTTTTCTTTCGGTTCACCATAAAGGCTACAATGCTTGCAATGATCTGACCAAGAACCGTAGCCAGGGCAGCCCCCGCCACCTCCATTCTGGGAAAGCCGAAAAGGCCGAAGATCATGATCGGATCCAGGATTATATTTATAATTGCTCCCAGCATCTGGGTCCACATGGTATAAATCGTTTTTCCTGTGGACTGCAGAAGTCTTTCAAAAGTAATCTGAAGAAACATTCCAAAAGACATGATGGTGCAGATCCGCAGATAACTTGTCCCGTAAGCTACGATCTGAGGGTCAGAAGTCTGGACCTCCATAAAAAAGCCGCTGCCAAGGAGTCCGGCCACAGCAAATACCCCATAGCTGAGCAAAGCCAGTAAAATTCCGTGATTTGCCGTTTTATTTGCCCGTTCATACTCTTTCTCTCCCAGGCTTCTGGAAAGAAGTGCATTAATACCTACGCCGGTTCCCACCCCCACTGAAATCATCAGGTTCTGAATAGGAAAGGCAAGAGAAACTGCTGTTAATGCGTTCTCATTTAGCTGTGCCACAAACATACTGTCTACGATATTATATAAAGCCTGTACCAGCATGGAAATCATCATCGGTACAGACATGGTAATCAAAAGCCGATTTACCGGCATGACCCCCATCTTATTTTCTTCTTGTCTTTCTTGCGCTCCCATAAAAGCCTGATCATCCTCCTTCGTAAATCTGATTATTTTTCCTGGTGTCTCCGCTGACGGCGTTTTTTTCTGAGGGCATCTCGCTTATCCCGTATAAGCTGTGCCTCTTCCGGTCCGATCTTTTTCAGCGTTTTTACCACATAATACTTCCCCTCATCTGTCTTTTTCAGCCTTGCTTTTCCCCTGAAATATCCATGATCCGGACAAAAAGCCAGGCACATATGGGCCTTGGCATTCACAGAAAACCATCGAATCTTTTTTTTGGCTGTCTTCTGGCAGAGGAAACATCTGGTCCGGGTCACGTCCCGGTCTTTCATCGCCTCTTCCTTGGAGGCAAACTCTCTGGATACAAACTTGGAATATTCCGGAAAAACTGCATAAATCTGCTCCTGCCTGCTTTTGGGATTCTGATAACAGTCTATAGAATAATACTTCTGCATTTTCTCCGAAGGTATTCCCTTAAAAATTTCTGCAGTATAATATGCATCATTTAAGGCTCTATGAAAACCTCCGTCTTTTTTCATATCCAGGTAATCAATGGCGCTTTCCAGGGACCTGGCCGTCCGCTGCCCCTCATATGCCAGGCCGAATAGCTTTTGTATATCATAATAAAAAACCGGCCCTTTCAGCAAGTTCAGCATATGGTAATACTTCATATTTCTCTGAAGCTCTACCAGATCAGAAGAGCCCCATGTGCAGAACTTTGCTTCGGGACCGCACCATTTTATAAATTTTTTCACTGCTTCTGTAAAAGAAATCCCCTGTTCCAAATCTGAACCTTTGATGTCCAGGATCTCCTTTGTACGGTAGTGCAGTTTTTTATAAACAACAGGTTTTATCACCTGATGGAAAGAATCCGTGTAGTTCCGGTCTTCATCTAATTTTAAAGCTCCTATTTCTATAATTTCAAAAGGAAGCCTTTTATTTTCTCTTTCTTTCCCATAGGGGCATTGGTTCCACTCTAAGTCAAATACAATGTAATTCATTGCAAAACCTCCGTAGTCATTCTAGCAAAATATAATATGTAAGTCAATCCAGCCCCTTTACCTTTGTGCATTTTATGTCCATACTACAATTTGTACGAATTATTTTTGTAAAAACAAACAGTTTATAGAATGTTTCTCCCTGATTTTTTCTGTTAAAATAGATATAGAATTTTAGAAGGAGGCTGTAATCGAAATGATAATTATTGGTGAAAAAATCAATGGTTCTATTCCTTCCGTGGCAAAAGCCATCGCAGAACGGGACGCTGAATTTATAAAAAACCGGGCCCGCATGCAGGCTGAAGCTAACGCCAGCTTCATCGACTGCTGCGCTTCTGTTCCAGAGGATGTGGAAGTGGAGACTCTGAAATGGATGATCGACTGTATCCAGGAAGTCACAGATCTGCCCATCTCTATTGACAGCCCCAGCGCTCATGTATTGGCAGAAGTTTACAGCTACTGCAAGAGACCGGGACTTTTCAATTCTGTTTCCGGCGAGGGTGATAAGATCGATACGATCTTCCCTATCATGGCAAAGGAAGAGAACAAAGACTGGGAAGTTATCGCACTGCTCAGCGACAACACAGGTATCCCGAAAACCGCAGATGACCGTCTGAAGGTATTTAAATTTATTATGGAAAAGGCAAAAGAGTATAATATCGCTCCTTCCCGTATCCATATCGATCCTCTTGTTGAGATGCTCTGTACTTCAGAGGACGGCATTGCAATGAATGTGGAAGTTATCTCCACAATCAGAAAACAGTATCCGGATATACATATTACTGCTGCTATCAGCAATATTTCTTTTAACCTTCCGGTACGTAAACTGATCAACTGCTGTTTCCTGACACTGGCCATGAATGCAGGTCTGGACAGTGCTATCCTGGATCCTGTAAACCGTGACATGCTGGGACATATCTACGCCACAGAAGCTCTTCTGGGTCTGGATGACTATTGCATGGAATACATCGGCGCTTACAGAGAAGGTCTTATCGGACCGGAAAAGAAATAGGAAACATCTTTGATACTATTATTAATATGAAGAAACCATTAAAATCATTTATTTAAATAAGGAGGAATTTATTATGAGTCAGATTCAGAATGTTGCGGATGCTGTTGCTGCCGGAAAGGCAAAGGTTGTCGGCGGTCTTGTTCAGGAAGCATTAGATGCGGGATGTGATGCTACTGAACTGTTAAATGCTATGATCGACGCTATGGGTGTTGTAGGTGAGCGTTTCAAAAAGAACGAGATCTTCGTTCCGGAAATGCTGATTGCTGCAAAAGCCATGAAAAAAGGCGTTGAGGTTCTGAAACCCCACTTAGCTGGCGACAGCGCAAACAAATACGGCAAGATGATCATCGGAACAGTTGCCGGTGACCTTCATGATATTGGCAAAAACCTGGTTGCTATGATGATCGAAAGCGCCGGATTTGAAGTAATCGACTTAGGCGTAGATGTTTCTATCCAGAAATTCATTGATGCAGTTAATGCAAACCCGGATGTTAAGATTGTTGGATGCTCCGCGCTTCTTACAACTACAATGCCGGCACTGAAAGATACTGTTGCTGCATTAAATGAGGCTCCATTCCGTAAGAACATCAAGGTTATGGTAGGCGGCGCTCCTATTACTCAGGAATTTGCTGATGAGATCGGTGCAGACGCTTATACACCAGACGCTGCATCTGCTGCACAGAAAGCAAAAGAGCTTGCAGCATAAGCAACGAATTTATAAAGTAGTATTTGCACAGGACTGCTGTATGAACCTTCTGTACGGTTTCATGCGGCAGTCCTTTTTGGTATCATGTAAAAAAGTATGATAAAGGAGGATTCCTATGCCGCAAAAATACAAGCTTACATTTCGGCCTGAAAATACTTCCATAGAAGTTCCGGAAAACACCACCCTTATGGAAGCTCTGAAAGAGGCCGGGATCTTTCTGGACGCCCCCTGCGGAGGCCGGGGTACCTGTGGAAAATGTCTGGTAAAAATATCCGAAAACGAAGCAGACTGGACAGAGGTAAGGGCCTGCCAGACGAAAGTGAAAGGAGCTCTCCTGGTGGATACCGAGAACAGTCCGAAAAATCACCGGATCCTCACTTCTTCCAGCATCCGGCAGGTACCCTTTCACCCTTCTTTTTCCAGGGTTCCGGACAAAAAAAATTATTACATGGCTGCCTTTGATATCGGCACCACCACCATTGCCGCCTATCTTCTGGACGGCCGGACAGGAAAGGAACTCTGTACCGCCAGCAGTCTGAATCCCCAGGCTGCCTATGGGGCTGATGTGATCTCCCGGGCCAATTATGTGCTGGAACATGGGCACAAAGAACTGGCAGACTGTGTCCACAGCGCTGCGGATAAGCTTATCGGCCAGCTTACAGAAACTGCCGGGATCCGAAGGGACGAGATTTACCTTCTGTGCTTTGTTGGAAATACCTGTATGCACCATATTTTTTTCCAGTATCCTATGGAATCTCTGGTAAGAGCGCCTTATGAACCTTCCCAGAAAGGGCTGATCCGCAAAAAAGCCTCTGAATTTGACATTCATATCCACCCGGAGGGAGAACTGATCTTCCTTCCGGTTATCGCCGGCTTTGTAGGTGCAGATACCATGGGCTGTATCCTTTCTCTCCGTCCGGATCTTCAGGAGGAAATCTCTCTCATGCTGGACATCGGGACTAACGGAGAACTGGTCCTTGGGAACAAAGACCGGCTGGTGTGCTGCTCCACTGCTGCCGGACCTGCTTTTGAAGGGGCAAAGATCCACTGCGGAATGCGGGGAGCACAGGGGGCCATAGATCATATGTCTTATGATTCCTCAGGTTTCCACTATACCGTAATCGGCCAGGAAGCCCCCAAAGGGATCTGCGGTTCCGGTCTCATTGACACCATCGCCTGTCTGCGCCGGTCCGGACTCATCGATGAGTCCGGACGGCTCCTGAACAAAGAGGAAGCCGCCGGGCTGCAGCCGGCTTTTGCTTCCCATATGACCCAGTGGAATCATATGCCTGCTTTCCTCTACGACCCTGCTTATCCGGAAGTATTTCTCACACAGAAAGATGTCCGGGAAGTACAGCTTGCAAAGGGCGCTATTGCTGCAGGAATCCTTCTCCTGGAGAAACACCTGGGCATCGCCCATGAAAATATCCGGAAGGTGTATATTGCAGGAGCCTTCGGCAATTATATGGATCCAAAAAGCGCCTGTGACATCGGCCTTCTTCCTTATACCCTCAGAGACCGGGTAGTACCTGTGGGCAATGCGGCCGGCGAAGGAGCGAAAATTGCTCTGCAAAATGCAGAGGAACTGGACAAAACCGTTCAGTTAATGGACCAGGTAGATTTTCTGGAACTGGCGGCTCTGCCCCAGTTTCAGGACTGTTTTATAGATGAGCTGGAATTTCCTGAGATCCAGCCGGAAAACTAGAGTACTGTATCATTCACTTTCAGGCAAGTCATTATGCGAAATATGAGTGATACAATATCTAAGGGAAAGGATGTGTTTTATTGTGTTAGATATAGAAGAACTGAAAGAACTGGGAAAGGGGTCCGGCTTTACCCATGTAGCTGCTCTTGACTGCTCTACCATCAAGCTGCTGCCGGATGTCCGCCAGATGTGCGCCTCAAACACCTGTCATATGTATGGAAAAAACTGGCACTGTCCTCCCGGCTGCGGCACCCTGGAGGAATGTGAAGCCCGAATCCGCAGCTATAGCCGCGGGATCCTGGTACAGACCGTGGGAGAACTGGAAGATTCTATGGACGGAGAAGGTATGATCGAAACGGAAAAGGCACACAAGGAACACTTTTTTGAACTGGAAGAAAAGCTCCGCAGCAAATATCCCAGGATGCTTCCCATCGGATCCGGCGCCTGCACCCGCTGCGCTTCCTGTACCTATCCGGATGCACCCTGCCGCTTTCCGGATAAAACTTTTGCCTCCATGGAAGCCTACGGCATGCTGGTCACTCAGGTATGCCAGGACAATGATCTTCCCTACTATTACGGTCCCTGCACAATTGCATATACTAGTTGTTTTTTGCTTGAATAAATAGTAAAATAGGAAATAATAGACTTTTACAGGAGAGGGAAATGACTACAATACTGGAGAAGATTAAGGATTCTGTGGAACAGGGACATTATAAAATAACGGAACAGCTGATCGATCAGGCTCTGAAAAAACATGTGCCCGCACTGCGCATTGTGGAGGACAGTATGGTCCCTGCCATGCGGCAGATGGGCGAAAAATACAAAAATGACGAGGCAGATATCCCTAAGATCCTTTCCTGCGCCAGATGTATGCGGAAGGGGCTGGATCTTCTCACTCCTTATCTGGAAACAGAGCGGGGGCTCTATGTGGGCACCGTGATCCTGGGCACTGTAGAAGGAGATCTTCATGATGTGGGAAAAAATCTGGTGGCTATCATGTTCCGCAGTGCCGGTTTCAAAGTGATTGATCTGGGTGTAGACATCTCAGAAAAGCAGTTTTTGAAAGCAGTGAAAGAAAATCCGGATGTCTCTATTGTATGTCTCTCCTCTCTTCTTACTACAGCCTGCCCTACCATGAAACATGTAGTAAAAGCCCTCCGTCAGTCTGATACGGAACATCGTCTGAAGATCATGGTCGGGGGCGGCGCTGTCACCAAAGAGTTTGCAGACTCCATCGGTGCAGATTCCTATACAGAAAATGCCGTAGACGCCGCAGAAGTAGCAAAAACTTTTATTGTCTGACTCAGGGAGGGACCAGCATTGCAGCTTACATCTATTTTACTCTATGAAAGTCTGAAAGAACAATTTGACATAGCGGATTGCCGCCTTCTCTCTAAAAACCAGCCCCTTGCCCGCCCCTTTTTTTACGAGGCAGACAGGGGGCTTCTGAGTAATCATATTTATCTTACGGAGAAGATTCTGGATCTATCGTCCATGCCGGAAGATGTGGTCCTGGTCATATGTCAGAAAAACAGAAATTCTTTTCTTCCGGAAGGCCGTTTTTCCTGTATTCTTTTATCCTGTGATACTTCTGTACTCCATGTGTTCAATGCCATACAGAGTATTTTCGACCATTATGAGAACTGGGAACAACAGCTGATCTCCGTATGTCATCAGGACGGCACTCTGGATGAACTTCTGCAGCTGTCCATGCCCGTATTTCGGAATCCTTTATGTATCCTGGCCAATGACGGTTCTCTAGTAGCTCAAGCCGCCCTGGAAGAACTTCCCGATATGGAATCCTTTTTCCGGGATGCTTCTGTGCGTATTGATTATCTGAACGCTTTTAATCAGGATCCGGCCTGCCGGATCGCCCCTGAGAGCAAAACCCCTGTCCTGTTTCCCGCTTACATCACCGGGCACAGCTCTCTGAACATAAATCTTTTTCTCAACGGCCATAGCCAGTACAGACTTTCCATCATCGAGAAAAAGGAACCCATAACCGATGCCGACCATTATCTGATCACCGTTCTGGCTCACCAGGCAGAGTATATCCTTCACAGGATGTATTCCGAATCTTCTTCCAGGAGTACTACTCTGCAGTCTATCTTTCAGAGCGTACTCTCGGACCGGACCGCAGATTATATGAATATCAGTCATCTGCTGACCAGTGTGGGATGGCTGCCTCAGCATAGTTATCTCTGTTCTGTGATACAGACTTCCGGAGATGTCCATGCTTCCCTGAATGCAGATACGGTATGCAGTTATATCGGGGCAGAATTTTCCGCTTCCTGCAGCGTGGTTTATAAAGATAATGTGGTCAGCTTTTTCAATCTGACCCTTCTGGATCTGGAAGCGGAAGAAGTCTTCCAGGGGCTGGTCCTCTTTATCCGTGACAGCATACTTAAAGCCGGCTACAGTCGGTCTATGACCGGCCACATGAATCTCCGCCGCCAGTATCATCAGGCCTATACCGCTTTAAAACTGGGGGGAGAGATGGATCCTCAGCTGTGGATCCATCATTTTGACCAGATAGCCGTCCCTTATATCCTCCGTCAGGCTACCAGGATCCTGCCTGGAAATATGCTCTGTTACGAAAAGCTTCTGGATCTTGTCCAATCCGACAAAATGCAGAATACCGAATACATAAAGACTCTCCGGGCTTATCTGGAGCACAATCTGAATACCGTGCAAAGCGCCAAAGCCCTGTTTATCCACCGGAGTACTTTTCTCTATCGTCTGGAAAGGATTCGTACAATCCTGGAAACAGACCTGGAGGATGCCGATGAATTGTTCTATCTGAACCTTTCGCTCCGTCTCCTGGACATGGATGAAACCCCCTCTCCTACATAGTGTAGTATCGGTTTAAGAGAAAAACCTTCTTTATAAGGATTTACAAGCTTTTTTCTCTTTTGTATAATATGTATTATAGGGGGAAAAATCCTAAAGGAGGTATTGTGTATGTTAACGAAAAGACAAAACTTATTAGAAACGATCCGGGGTGGGAAACCAGATCGTTATGTAAATCAGTATGAGGCTTTAGCCATGGTGGTCATGAATCCATATATGGCACATAACCCTGCTGCAGAGTATGGTAAAGGACCTGTGAAAAATGCCTGGGGTGTAACAAATGTATGGCCGGAAGGAACTCCCGGAGGCTTCCCGATCCATGACGAGGAGCATATCGTATGCAAAGATATTACCCATTGGAAAGACTATGTTCATGCTCCCAGCCTGGATTACTCAGACGCCGATTGGGAACCTTTTGTAAAAGAAGCAGAAAAAATTGACCGGAAGGAATATTTTGTCACCCAGTTTGTGGCTCCCGGTATTTTTGAACAGTGCCATCACCTTCAGGAAATTCAGAATTGTCTGATGAATTTCTATGAAGAACCGGAAGCTACCCAGGAACTGATCGACTACCTCACAGATTGGGAACTGCAGTATGCGGAAAAAATCTGCAAATACATAAAGCCGGATGCTATCTTCCATCATGACGACTGGGGAAGCCAGACTTCTACCTTTATTTCTCCTGCTATGTTTGAAGAATTTATTCTTCCTGCCTATAAAAAAATTTACGGCTACTATAAGTCCCACGGCGTAGAACTGATCATTCACCACAGCGATTCCTATGCTGCGACTTTAGTTCCCTATATGATCGAGATGGGCGTAGACATCTGGCAGGGAACAATGAGCTCCAATAATATTCCGGAACTGATCCAGAAGTACGGCGGACAGATCACCATTATGGGCGGTATCGACAGTGCTTCCATTGACCGTCCGGATTGGAACAAAGAACTGGTAGAGCAGGAAGTGCGCAGGGTATGCAAAGAAAACGGCACAAAATATTATATTCCCTGCCTGACTCAGGGCCTGGGCATCAGTACCTTCCCCGGCGTTTATGAGGCAGCCAGCGAAGTCATTGATGAAGTAAGCAAAGAAGTGTTCTGATTTTCTTTTCTATATTACAGCATTAAGGCCTGCAGCTTAGAACCGCTGCAGGCCTTTCCTGTCCTCTAATCCACCAGCGGTTTTTCTGTATACTGTTTATGCCAATTTCCCATAGCCGCTTCTTTTTCTGTATATTATACTTTATTCATCAGAGCTTTAACCGATAGCAGAAAGCCTCAAAGGATCAGCGGAGAACTTTTCACGTTGATCAATAAACTATATCCAGGAACATAAAGGTTCCTGTAGATTTAAGACTTTGAAAAGTCTGCGTATCTCAAGGATCTTCTCCCTCTTAAATATCCGGAAAGATGGATTATTTTTTCCCATAACTGCGCACAGTATCATACAATGCCATCAGATTTTCCCTCTTTACGTTTTCAA
>DXFG01000057.1 GCA_019114545.1 Candidatus Blautia pullistercoris
TATTTTTACAAGATTTTTAAATGTGTTTGGCTCTCTGCTGCCTGATTTTGCTCCAGAAACAGATGGCATACAGGACCTGTTCCTGCGGCTATTGGTTCTGCTTCTGGCTATTATTTTTACAGGAATCGGAGCAGCCATGTCTCTTTCTATGAGGATCGTGCCCAATCCCGGCGATGGGATCGTCCAGGCGATAGCGGACTGTATTCATAAAAATGTGGGATTTACCAAGAACTGCTTTGATCTTTTCAATATCACCATCACCCTTATTCTGGGTCTCATTCTGGCCGGCCATTTGGTAGGAATAGGAATTGGAACGGTACTGGCAGTTATTGGAGTAGGCCGGATCATTGCATTGTTTCAGAAGTTGGCAGGTGAAAAAATCGTGGTGCTTTCCGGGGTAGAAACCTGAACCGGGTATTATGGAAGCTGCATATATTGTAAGGCATCTGGTTGAGTGCCGAGGAGAGATATGCTATACTGGTGCCACAGAAACGGCTATAGGGAGGCAGGGTTTTTGCTATTGAGGAGTATTTTGTCTGCCTGCATGCCATCGGCAGAAAATTTTTACTTAAGGGAAGAGGAGGAAAAGTATCTATCTGAAGGAGGTCCTATGAATTTAGAAGAAACTTTATACAGAATCCATCATGAAAAATTATACTACTGTGACAATGAAGATCTGATGAAAGAACAGGGAAAATACCTGGATATGCTGTTTACCTATAATCAGCTTCCTCCCAGTAAAGGAGAAGAGAAAAAAGCTCTTCTGAAGAAAATGTTCGGCAGGATCGGAGATAACTGTTATATTGAGACACCTTTTCACGCCAACTGGGGAGGCAAGAACGTATATATGGGAGACCATGTATATGCCAATTTTAACCTGGTGCTGGTGGATGACGCCAGGATAGAGATTGGTGACAATGTGATGATCGGTCCTAACGTGGTGCTGTGTACAGGAACCCATCCAGTGTCCCCCAGACTCCGGGCAAAGGAAGCTCAGTATAATAAGCCGGTGAAGGTAGAAAGGGGCGTGTGGCTGGGAGCCAACACCATGGTCATGCCGGGAGTTACTATCGGAGAGAATAGCATTATCGGAGCGGGAAGCATAGTGACAAAAGATATACCTGCCAATGTGATCGCTTTCGGAAATCCCTGTAAAGTCTATCGGGAGATCACAGAAGAAGACGAGAGATATTATGATAAGGATAAACTGATCGATATTGAATAGACAGGAAGCGTCAGAAAGGAGAAATAAGGTATGGGTATTTTCGCAGTATTGTAATAGCAAGGTGTATCCTTTGTTATTACGCCTTGCTGATCATTAAAAAGATGGAATGATTAGGAGGGTTATGAATGGCATATTTTTATTATCAGTCAAAAAAGATTTTTTATAAGGAAGCCGGGCGGGGCAAACCCCTTATCATGCTCCATGGAGATACTGCTTCCTCCCGTATGTTTGAGTTTCTCTTACCGCTGTATCGGGAAAACTATCGAGTTATCCTGTTGGATTTTTTGGGAAACGGGCAATCAGACAGAGTCGACAGGTTTCCAGAAAATCTCTGGATTACCCAGGCTGAACAGGTGATTGCACTTATTGAACATTTAAAGATTGAGAAAGTAAATCTTTTGGGGACAAGCGGTGGAGCATGGGTTGCTGTGAATACGGCATTGAAACGTCCTGACCTTATAGATAAGGTTATTGCCGATAGTTTTGACGGAAGAACTTTGAATGAAGATTTAAACGAATTTCAGCAGCTTCCTGGCAAGAAACAGAGCCGGTTTAAACGGAGTACAGCCGTTTGACCGGTTTTTGTCATATTAACCTAGTTTTAGTTCGAAATATTCAAAAAATTTTAGCACTCAGGACTTGACACTGCTGATAACAGGTGTTATATTAACACTAGAACAAGAAAACCAGGCCTGCACAGCAGGCTATTTCATAAGACAATGGAGGGGATTTGTATGAATATCAGTAAATTCACACAGAAATCGCTTCAGGCTGTTCAGGATTTAGAGAAGACAGCATATGAATTCGGCAACCAGGAGGTTGAACAGGAACACCTGCTCTATAACCTTCTCCATCAGGAGGACAGTCTGATATTGAAATTGATCGAGAAAATGGAAATCCAGAAAGAACATTTTCTCGACAGGATAGAGCAGGCATTAAATGCCAGAACAAAGGTTTCCGGAGGCCAGCCTTATATCGGACAGTATCTGAACAAGGTTCTGGTAACTGCAGAGGATGAGGCAAAGGCTATGGGAGACGAGTATGTCTCCGTTGAGCATTTGTTCCTTGCGCTGCTGGATCACCCAAGTCCTTCTATGAAGAAGATCTGGCAGGAATATGGGATCACCAAAGAAAGATTTCTTCAGGCACTGAGTACAGTCAGAGGAAATCAGCGGGTGACTACAGATAATCCTGAGGTGACCTATGATACTCTGAATAAATATGGGGAGGACCTGGTGGAAAAGGCCAGAGAGCAGAAGCTGGATCCTGTAATCGGCCGTGACAGTGAGATTCGGAATGTGATCCGTATCCTGTCCAGGAAGACCAAGAATAACCCGGTGCTCATCGGCGAGCCTGGAGTAGGTAAGACTGCAGCTGTTGAGGGGCTGGCTCAGAGGATCGTCCAGGGAGATGTTCCTGAGGGACTGAAGGATAAAAAGATCTTTGCTCTGGATATGGGAGCTCTGGTAGCAGGAGCCAAATACAGAGGCGAGTTCGAGGAAAGGCTGAAAGCCGTTCTGGAAGAAGTTAAGAAAAGTGAAGGACAGATTATCCTGTTCATTGATGAGCTTCATCTGATTGTAGGTGCAGGAAAGACCGATGGTGCCATGGATGCAGGAAATATGCTGAAGCCTATGCTGGCAAGAGGAGAGCTTCACTGTATCGGTGCCACTACCCTGGATGAGTACCGGAAATATATTGAAAAAGACGCTGCCCTGGAACGTAGGTTCCAGCCGGTTATGGTGGATGAGCCTACAGTGGAAGACACTATTTCCATTCTCCGTGGACTGAAGGAACGTTACGAGGTCTTCCATGGGGTAAAGATTACAGACAGCGCCCTGGTGGCTGCGGCTACTCTTTCTGACCGGTATATTTCCGACAGATTCCTGCCGGATAAGGCTATCGATCTGGTAGATGAAGCCTGCGCCCTGATCAAGACAGAGCTGGATTCCATGCCTACAGAACTGGATGAACTGCGCCGTAAGATCATGCAGATGGAGATTGAGGAGGCGGCCCTTAAAAAGGAAAATGACCGTCTCAGCCAGGATCGTCTGGTAGAACTTCAGAAAGAAATGGCAGAACTGAAAGATAAATTCAACAGCCAGAAAGCTCAGTGGGACAATGAAAAAGTAACTGTAGAACATCTCCAGAAACTGAGAGAGCAGATCGAGGATATGAACAACCAGATCCAGAAGGCTCAGAGAGAGTATGATCTGAACGAGGCCGCAAGGCTTCAGTACGGGGAACTGCCCAAGCTGCAGAAACAGCTGGAAGCAGAGGAAGAAAAAGCAAAGAGCCAGGATCTGTCCATGGTTCACCAAAGCGTTACGGAAGATGAGATCGCCAGGATCATTTCCCGGTGGACGGGAATCCCAGTGGCGAAACTTACGGAAGGCGAGCGAGCCAAGATCCTTCACCTGGAAGAGGAACTTCATAAACGGGTGATCGGACAGGACGAAGGCGTTGCCAAAGTAACAGACGCTATTATCCGTTCCAAAGCCGGCATAAAAGATCCTACCAAACCTATCGGCTCCTTCCTGTTCCTTGGACCTACCGGTGTGGGTAAGACGGAACTGGCTAAAACTCTGGCCGCTACACTTTTTGATGACGAGCAGAATATGGTCCGTATTGATATGAGTGAATATATGGAGAAATATTCAGTGTCCAGACTGATCGGAGCGCCTCCGGGATATGTAGGATACGAGGAGGGGGGACAGCTTACAGAAGCCGTGAGAAGAAAACCTTACTCAGTAGTTCTTTTTGATGAGATCGAAAAAGCCCATCCAGATGTGTTCAACGTGCTGCTCCAGGTACTGGACGATGGACGTATCACCGATTCTCAGGGCAGGACGGTAGACTTTAAAAATACCATCCTGATTATGACTTCCAATATCGGTTCTACCTATCTGCTGGAAGGAATTGAGGATAATGGAGAGATCAAACAGGAAGCCAGGGATCTGGTAGAGAAGGATTTAAGAGCTCACTTCCGTCCGGAGTTTTTGAACCGGCTGGATGAGATCATCATGTTCAAGCCTCTGACCAAAGAGAACATCAGCGGTATCGTTGACCTGCTCATGGCGGATCTGAATAAGAGACTGAGAGATCAGGAGTTGTCTATAGAATTGACAAAAGACGCAAAAGATTATATTATTGAAGGCGGATATGATCCCGTTTACGGAGCACGTCCTCTGAAGAGATTTGTGCAGAAGAATGTAGAGACGCTCACTGCAAGACTGATCCTTTCCGGTGATGTAAGAGCAGATGACAGGATCATCATAGACCTGGAGAACGGCCAGCTCACAGCCCATGCGGTGTCTGTTCAGGATACTGCAGCAAGCTGATTTTCAGAATCCTGAAAAGTGGCCCGATAATGCTCCGGAAATAAAGGAGGAAGACCATGATACCCAAGGATCCGGTAATGCTTTTAAGCTATGTGAATACTCAGCTTCGTGATTTTTATTCCTCACTGTCTTCTATGTGTGAGGACAAGGGATTAAATCCTGAAGAGATCAAGACAAAGCTGGCAGGTATCGACTACCAGTATGACGGGACCAGAAATCAGTTTGTATAAGACAGAGAAGGAAAATACGGAAAAAATAAGGGCAGGCCTGAAATCGGCGCCGGAGCTTTCCGGAGCAGGTTTTGGGCCTGCTTTTCGTGCGTGGTCTTATAGGGCGACTGCGGGTGAAGATACAGGATAATGTACTTTTGGTATTGCGCTATACTATATTTTGTATTAGAATAAGCCTTGGACCGACATATGAAGTATAACCAGGTCATTTCAGATAGATACAGCAAGGAGAAAAGAATATGAAGATTATTAAGAGAAATGGCTCGGAAGAGGCATTTGACGTAAAGAAAATCGAAGCGGCAGTCAGAAAGGCAGACAGTTCATCAGAGACCAGAAGCCTGACAGATACCCAGATTGAGGACATTGCAGAATTTGTGGAGTTCAAATGCAATAAGCTGAACCGGGCAGTGGCCGTGGAAGAAATACAGGACATGGTGGAGAACCAGATCATGGCTACAGGGGCATTTGAGCTGGCCAGACAGTATGTGAGATACCGCTATAAACGCTCTCTGGTGCGTAAGGCGAATACCACAGATAACAGGATTCTTTCACTGATTGAATGTAATAATGAGGAGGTTCGGCAGGAAAATTCCAATAAAAATCCTACAGTCAACAGTGTACAGAGGGACTATATGGCAGGAGAAGTCAGCAAGGACCTGACACAGAGAATGCTGCTGCCGGAAGATATTGTAGAGGCGGACCGGCAGGGGATCATCCATTTCCACGATTCCGATTATTACGCCCAGCATATGCACAACTGTGACCTGGTCAATCTGGAAGACATGCTTCAGAACGGTACAGTGATCAGCGGCACGATGATTGAAAAACCTCACAGCTTTTCAACAGCCTGCAATATTGCCACCCAGATTATTGCCCAGGTAGCCAGCAACCAGTATGGGGGACAGAGTATTTCTCTTACACACCTGGCGCCTTTTGTCCAGGTATCCAGGGATAAGATACGGACAGAAGTCCTTCAGGAAATGAAACTCATCGGCGTGGACTATTCAGGTGATATTTTAAATGAGATTGTAGAGGGGCGGCTGAAAAAGGAGATTACAAAGGGCGTTCAGACTATTGAATACCAGGTAATTACGCTGATGACCACAAACGGCCAGGCTCCCTTCCTCACCGTATTCATGTATCTCAACGAGGCAAAGACAGAGGCTGAGAAAAAAGACCTGGCAATGATCATAGAGGAAACTCTGAAACAGAGATACAAAGGTGTAAAGAATGAAGCAGGAGTCTGGGTGACTCCGGCATTTCCGAAACTGATCTATGTTCTGGAAGAAGATAATCTCCAGGAAGGAGATCCTTACTACTATCTCACAGAGCTTGCTGCAAAGTGTACGGCAAAACGTCTGGTGCCGGATTATATTTCCGAGAAGAAGATGAAAGAGCTTAAGGAAGGAAACTGCTTCCCGGTAATGGGCTGCAGAAGCGCCCTGAGTCCATGGAAAGATGAGAATGGCAACTATAAGTTTTACGGCCGGTTTAACCAGGGAGTTGTTACCATTAACCTTGTGGATGTGGCCTTGTCTTCCGGCGGCGATGAAGATAAATTCTGGAAGATTTTTGACGAGAGACTGGACCTCTGCTACCGGGCTTTGATGTGCAGGCATAACCGGCTGAAAGGAACTTTATCAGATGCAGCGCCTATCCTTTGGCAGTACGGCGCCCTGGCCCGGCTGAAAAAAGGGGAGACCATTGATAAGCTGTTATACGGAGGGTACTCTACTATTTCTCTGGGGTATGCAGGGCTGTACGAATGTGTAAAATACATGACAGGAAAGTCCCATACAGATCCGGAGGCAACGCCTTTTGCCCTTCAGGTCATGAAGCATATGAATGAAGTCTGCGAGAAATGGAAAGAAGAGACCAATATTGGATTCAGCATTTACGGTTCTCCTATTGAGAGTACCACATATAAATTTGCAAAATGCCTCCAGAAGAGATTCGGCATTGTTCCTGGTGTGACAGATAAAAATTACATTACCAACAGCTATCATGTACACGTCAGTGAGGAGATCGATGCCTTTTCAAAACTGAAATTTGAGGCCCAGTTCCAAGCCCTTTCCACAGGAGGCGCTATCAGCTATGTGGAGGTGCCAAACATGCAGGACAATATTCCGGCAGTACTCCAGGTGATCCGCTTTATCTACGATAATATCATGTATGCAGAATTAAATACCAAAAGCGATTACTGCCAGGAATGCGGTTATGACGGAGAAATCCAGATCGTGACCAATGAAGACGGAAAGCTGGAGTGGGAATGCCCCAACTGCGGAAATCGGAATCAGGATACCCTGAATGTGGCAAGACGTACCTGCGGTTATATTGGAACACAGTTCTGGAACCAGGGAAGGACCCAGGAGATCAGAGAAAGGGTGCTGCATTTATAATATGTATTACGGGGAAATAAAGAAATGTGACATTGCAAACGGAGAGGGAGTTCGGGTCTCCCTCTTCGTTTCCGGCTGCAGACATCACTGTCCGGGCTGCTTTAACCAGGCTACATGGGATTTTAGTTATGGAAAAGAATTTACCAGAGAAACAGAAAAGCAGATCCTGGAGTTCCTTGAGCCGGATTATATTGACGGTCTTACGCTTCTTGGAGGAGAACCCTTTGAACCGGAAAACCAGGAGGTTCTTACAGAACTTCTCAGAAAGGTGAAGAAACTTTATCCGGAGAAAAAGGTCTGGTGCTACAGCGGATATCTTTTTGACAAAGAACTGCTGAATCCCAGCCGGGCAAGGTGCGGCTATACAGATGAAATGCTGTCCAGGATAGATGTGCTGGTAGACGGGCGGTTTGTAGAGGCGCTGAAAGATATACGCCTTGTATTCAGAGGTTCCGCAAACCAGAGGATCATCGATGTGAAGCAAAGTCTGGAAACAGGGGAAATCCGGCTGTGGACGCCGAAGATCAGGCGGGGAATTTCGCCGGAAACCGAAAAATAGGACACAGCGGCGCAAAAAGCCGCAGAAGCAGAGGTGGGCAGGAATGAAGAAAATTGCTGTGGTGGAGGACGACAGGGTATTGAGGAAAGCTCTGAAAAGCCTTCTGGAAGAAAATGGATATGGGACCTGCTGTTTAGAGGATTTTTCCAATGTTGAGGAAGAAATTTTAAGGGCCGGCCCGGATATGGTGCTGCTGGATATTCTCCTTCCAGGAACCAATGGACAGGAGATTTTGAGAAATCTGCGGCAGAAATCCCAGATTCCGGTGATCATGGTTACCAGCAGAGAGGGAGATATGGACCAGATCCTGGCCATGAGCTACGGAGCAGATGATTATATTACAAAGCCCTATAATCCTACCCTTCTTCTGCTGAAACTGGAGGCAGTATTCCGGAGGATCCAGCCTGAAACGCCTCAGGAGGAAGTGACCTGGGGAGGGATTACACTGAACCTCCTGCGCAGCACCATGACCCATGAAGGGGAAGAACGGGTGCTGTCCAAAAACGAATTTTCTATTTTTTATTACCTGGTAAAAAACCAGGGACGGATCGTGTCCAGAGACGAACTTATGGATTATCTCTGGGACTGCAACGATTTTGTAGACGATAATACCCTGACAGTAAATATCAACCGGCTCAGAAAAAAACTGGAAGAAGCAGGCATCCGGAATGCCATAGAAACCAGAAGAGGACAAGGGTACATCTTACTATGAAAGCCCAGTCTCAAAGTAAAGCACGAAGCAATCCGTGGGGCTTTCATAGATGGCAGTCTCAAAGCAAAGACCTGGGGTCTGCTTGCAGACCGGCAGGGCTGTGTTTTAGAGACGCTAAACCGTATGAGCAAGAAGGCCGACAGGGGAGAGTGGAATGAAGAAAAGGGCATATTTGAAAGACAACTGGAGACTGGTCCTTCTGTGGCTGCTTACAGCGGGGCTGACAGAGCTGGTCATGTATTTTTTCCAGGTCCAGGCAGAGCTGATGATCCTGACACTGGGAATCTGGCTGCTGGGACTTGTGGGAACGCTTTCCTGGGATTATATGAGGAAGAACAGGTTCTACCGGGAGATGGAAGAAAAGATGGGGAACCTGGAAGAAAAATACCTTATCCAGGAAATGATAAAGAAACCGGAATTTCTGGAGGGAAGGATTCTTTATAACACTGTGGAGCAGATGGGAAAGGCCATGAGCGACCAGATTTTTGAACAGCAGAGGAGGAACAATGCCTTTAAACAGTATGTGGAGACCTGGATTCATGAGGTGAAGCTTCCTATTGCCAGTATGAGGCTTCTTCTCCACAAGGACAGAGGTGAGACCTCCAGAGTTATGAAAGAACAGGTTTCCAGGATAGACAGTTATGTGGAACAGGTTCTCTACTATCTCAGAAGCCAGGTTCCGGAAAAGGATTATGTGATCCGGGAATATTCTCTGAAGGCGGTAACAGACCAGGCCATTTCCAGAAACCGGGACAGTCTGATCCTGAACCATATCCGGATCATTCAGGAGACAGAAGATATTCCGGTGCTGACAGATGAAAAATGGCTGAGCTTTATTCTGGGCCAGCTTCTGAGCAACAGTGTGAAATACAAAAGGGAAGAGGAGGCCTGTATACGGATCCGCAGCAGCAGGACTTCCAGGGGAACTTTGCTGTCTGTGTGGGACAATGGTATGGGAATCCAAAAGGCAGATCTTCCCCGTATCTTCGAACATTCCTTTACCGGAGAAAATGGAAGAAGGGGACAGAGTTCTACGGGCATGGGACTGTATCTGTGCAAAAAACTCTGCCACAGACTGGGACACCGGATCTGGGCAGAATCTGAAAAAGGAGTTTATACGGAGATATTTATAGAATTTGGACAGGATAAACATACAGAGATGGCTTAGATCTGCAAATGCATATCAAGGCCATCTTTTTTCTGCTATAAGATTTTACCAACCTTACAGAGATGTAAGATTAAGTAATGGAAATCCATGGATGGGGGAAGAGCCTTTTTCTATAATAGAGACAGTATAGGACAGAATAAGAAAGGAGTCGTGGAATCCCTTCTATTCTGTGCAGAAAAGAAAAAAGGAGGAGAATCTGTGGAGAAATTATTGGAAATCCAGCATATGATGAAATATTACGGAAACAAATCCAGCCTTACCAAGGCAGTAGATGATATCAGCTTTTCAGTAGAAAAGGGAGAATTTACGGCAGTTATGGGGGCCAGCGGTTCGGGAAAGACTACTCTTCTGAATTGCATTTCCACCATAGACCGGGTAACAGGCGGCCATATCCTGGTGGAGGGAAAAGATGTGACAAAGCTGAGAGGAAGAGGCCTTTCCAGATTCCGTCGGGAGAAACTGGGCTTTATTTTCCAGGATTTTAACCTGCTGGACACGCTGAACGGTTTTGACAATATCGCTCTGGCCCTTCAGATACAGAATGAGAAGCCGGGCAGGATTCCCGGAAAGGTAGAAGAGATTGCCCGGAAACTGAATATCCAGGAGGTACTGAAAAAATATCCCTACCAGATGTCCGGGGGTCAGAAACAGCGGTGTGCCTGTGCAAGGGCCATTGTAACGAACCCCTCCCTGATCCTGGCGGATGAGCCTACAGGAGCCCTGGATTCTCAGAGCGCAGGGATGCTTCTGGATAATCTGCAGTTCCTGAATCAGGAGCTGGGGGCAACGATTCTTATGGTAACCCATGATCCTCTCTGTGCCAGCTACAGTGGACGGGTGCTGTTTCTTAAAGATGGGAAACTTTTCCATGAACTGAGAAAGGGAGAATCCAGCCGGAAGGAATTTTTTGACCAGATCATTCATGTGATCGCATTACTGGGAGGTGACCTGAGCCGTGTTGTTTAGTCTGTCTGTTAAAAACTTCAGAAAGAGTATTCGGGATTATTCGATTTATTTTTTTACTATGATCCTGGGAGTAGCGGTTTTCTACATTTTCAATGCCATCGAAACCCAGACAGCTATGATGGAAGTTTCCCAGACAAAGGCAGCTATTATCGATTCTATGAACGGGATCATGTCCGGGGTAAGTATTTTTGTCTCTCTGGTCCTGGGATACCTTATTGTCTATGCCAGCAGGTTTATGCTGAAAAAACGGAAAAGGGAATTCGGCATCTACCTTACTTTGGGAATGGGACGTATCAGGCTGGCTGCTATGCTGTGGCTGGAGACTATCTGGATGGGACTGATCTCCCTGGCTGTGGGTCTGCTGGCTGGAATGGGGATTTCCCAGCTGATGTCTCTGATCGTGTCCAATCTT
Source organism: Candidatus Blautia pullistercoris (assembly GCA_019114545.1). Lineage (GTDB taxonomy): Bacteria > Bacillota > Clostridia > Lachnospirales > Lachnospiraceae > Blautia > Blautia pullistercoris. The sequence continues at coordinate 11,013 of DXFG01000057.1, forward strand.
TTTCAGGCAGATGTATCCAGATATGAATTTGTGATTTCCGGTCAGGCAGTGGGGAAAAGTATCTTGTATTTTCTCCTGATCTATCTGGTGGTGATGATTTTTAATACCCTTTCTGTAAGCCGGGCCAGGCTGGCAGAGTTTATCACTGCGGGAAGGAAAAAGGAGAAAAACTTTCTGAAAAAGCCCCTTCTCAGCGGACTGGTATTTTTACTGGCTGTAGTGATGCTGGGAACTGCCTACTATAATGTGACTGCAAATCAGCAGGCTATGACCACAGAAACAGATGTTCTGACCCAGGTGCTCCTGGGGATCCTTGGAACTTTTCTGGTGTTCTGGTCATTGTCCGGCTTTCTCATGACAGCTGCAGGAAAATTCAGAAGGCTGTACTACCGGCGGTTGAATTCTTTTGTAGTGGGAGAGCTTTCCAATAAGCTGAACTCTACGGTAATGGCATGCAGCGTGATCTGCCTGCTGCTCTTTATGACCATCTGTCTATTGTTTTCCGCCATTGCCAGAAAAGAATATAAGGATCAGGAAGCGGTAAAGCTGGCTCCGGTGTCCATTTCCATGTCTAAAGAAATGACAGATTCTAAGTCTATCTTTGATATTATGGAAGTCCGTGGGATTTCTATGGAAGATTTTCAGGACCTGGTCAGCGTTTACACCTATCATCTGGATGAGGTGACCAACTATACTTTGATTGGTGAATCTTATGGTAAGGAGTATGACGATCAGAAGGCAGAGGTGATGAAGGTGGGGGATTATAATAGGGCGGCCAGAGTTTATCATATGCCAGAGTATGAACTGGAGGAAGAGGAATACCTGATCGTAGCAGATCAGGAAGGTGCTGTGTATATACGGAACAGAGGCCTTGCGGATGATCGGGAGATTACCATTAAAGGAAAAAGCTATCATGCAAAAGAAAATACCTGTCAGGACGGCTATCTTCAGATGTCTTACCAGCCTCAAAACTCTGGTATCCTTTTGGTGCCGGACTCTGTAAAACTGGGAGAAGAGGAACAGTATAAGAATTATGTTATGGGAGATTACCGGGATAAGAGTAAAGAATTTGCCCAGGAAATGGACCAGAATTTTGCACAGATACTGAATCCAGAACAGAGCACCTATGGGAAGATACAGGTCACTACCCAGTCTGCTATTTATGATGACAGCATCGGCACCAGCGCTATGTACATCTTTCTGGGCCTGTATCTGGGAATCTGCTTTCTGATCTCCGGCTCTGCAGTGCTGGCTCTGAAAATTCTTTCAGACAGTGCAGACAGCAGAGAGAAGTATCAGATACTGCAGAAGCTGGGCTGTGAAGAAAAAGAAATCCGAAGAGCTTTAAGACGGCAGAATGGCCTTTTATTTCTGCTGCCCCTTCTTCTGGCAGCAGTACATGCCATATTTGGTATACAGGTATGCCGGACAATGCTGTCCATCTATGGCTCAAAGGGCTCCGGGACTGCTCTGGCAGTGACCCTGGCCCTTACAGGAGCCATCTATGGAGGATATTTCCTGTTATCCCATAAGTGTTCTGTAAAGATTGTAAAAGAATAAAAGAAAATCGGGCTAAGTGTACTGTAGCATTCACTTTCAGCATAATGACGACGAATGAACTTTCCACTCTGCAAGGCGGAGGAATGAGGCGCAGCGGTGGATACGCTGATTGACGACAACGCCGCAGATGGAAGTTCAGGCAAGTCATTATGCGAAATGTGAGTGATACAGTACACTTAGTCTGTTACAAGGAAAGTCACGGTAGCAGGAGCCAGCGTTAGTGTTCCTGCTTCTACAGGAGCTCCTTCAAGAGAAGGAAGCTGTGCGGTTCCTGTGAGCTCCAGAGGTTTTCCGTTGAGAAGAATCCTGGGAGAGCGGAGGTATTCAGCGGACAGGGTGTAGACAGTACCTCTCCATGGCACTTCCAGGAGTGCAGCCTCTGAAGGGGAGTTATTGACGATCATATAGGCATACCCTTTTTTCCCGTCTTTTCTGGAATGGACATAGCAGTGGAACCCTTCTCGGATTTCCTGGCCCAAGTCATAGACTTTAGATCCCATCAGCCGGTTCCACAGCAGGGCAAGCCAGTAATTGGGCCGGGGCAGATGGGTTTCAAAGTCCAGATATCCATAATCGGAAGCCATAAAGGTGTTGTGGAAGATCACCCCGTCTGTAACTGTGCAGAAACGTCCAAGTTCATCGGCAGAGCGGATCACGTCCAGAAAAGTGGAGGCCCAGGTATTTCCTCCGCAGCCTGCATCGCCGGATTCTGTGACCCACATTTGGGCACCGGGACAATATTGATCCCGCAGCTTCTTGTAATAGCAGGCAGCTTCCCATGGAATCCCCAGGTATTCTTCTGAAAGGGCCTTGTCACCCGGCCAGTGTATGCCCAGGAAAGCCCCTCTTTCAGAAAAGCAGTTGTACATATGGTAGCTGTATACATCTGCCTGCTCTTTGCAGCCTTCCAGGAGATCTTCCGAGGGAATCACGGATAAGTTGTGATAGCCTACATAGGGGCTGAATTTTTCTCCGCTGGAACAGGGACCTACCGTAAGGATATCCGGATAATTTTCTTTAAGAAAACGGAAACAGAGATCCTGGTCCCGGCTGAAATCTTCCGGAGTATAGTTGGAAGGTGTCCCGCCCAGAATGGTAGTGTTTGGCTCATTCATAAATTCTACGGCGGAAATGGGAACACCATAGTCCCGGCTGTAGTCCAGAATAAGCTTTAGCTGCTCTGGATTCCAGGTTCCGTCAGGGTTCCGTACTCCGTCACAGTTGGCCGGGGAGATCAGCAGTTTGCCGTCTACATATTTTACAAAATCCAGAAGCCGGTCCCACTGCTTACGGGTGAGAATGCTGTGGAAGCCTTCCGGCACTTTTCCGCCGGTATGGCCGTCCAGATCATAATAGGTAGTGGTGGCCCAGGAGCCGCTGACCCGGATATATGCCGGCCCCAGGGCTTTGGCCAGTTCCAGAGCCCGCTGATCCTGAAGGTCTGCCGGGGGAAATATTTCCAGAAGAGAGCCCATTTGAGACAGGTCAGCAAGCTGGGGAACTTCTTCTTTGCCTTCTATCTGGGCAGGAGTATAAAGTTTCCAGAAAGTGCCTCCGGTCACTTCGGTCATTTCTATGTTGTAGGAGATCAGCCGGCTGTCCATTTCCCTCAAAAAAGGCAGACTGCCAATGGGTAATTTAATTTTGGTCATAATGAAAACCCTCCTTGTTCTTTTGCATTTTATAAAGCACTATGATTTCTCATTATACGGGATAAAAGAACTTTCGTCTATACAAGACAGAGCATAAATGCCCGCTTGGCTCCTTGCTTTGTGGTACCCTAGCCGCAGGCGGCTAGGATCATCGGCAGTCGCCAAATGAGCATAAATGCTCGCTTGGCTCCTTGCTTTGTGGTATACTATCCTCAGTATGGGATCGGGCTGGGTTCCATGTGAGAATATTGAAAGGAGTGAAATAGATTATGAAATTTATATATCCGGCAGTGATAAGAAAAACAGAGGAGGGAAAGTTTCAGGCAACTTTTCCGGATCTGGAGTGTTGTTATGCAGTGGGAGATACCCTGGAGGAAGCGGTGGACAATGCCAATGAAGCGGCTTATGACTGGCTGTATCTGGAAATCTCAGAAGATGGAGATCTGCCTCCTGTCTCAGACCTTCATGATATAGAACTTCAGGAGGGGGAAGAGGTTCGGAATATTGCGGTGAATATCCGTTTTACAGAAGGCTGGGATGAGTAATGGAGGAAAATAAGAAAGAGGTAAAGATCCGTATTGCAGGCATGGGGGCCCTCGGAGTTATGTACGGAGATTTTATAAAAGAGCAGGGAGGAGATATTTCCTTTGTGATGGACAAACAGCGGCTGGAAAAGTATCGGGGACAAGAGGTTCTCTGCAACGGCCGTTCCCAGATCTTTCAGATGGAAGAGAGCAGTCAGGCCTCCCCGGCGGATCTTGTAATCGTGGCAGTAAAGTATGGAGGACTTCAATCTGTTATAGAAACCATTCAAAACTCTGTGGGAGAAAATACGGTGATTCTGTCTGTAATGAACGGGATTATCAGTGAAGAAATGCTGGCAGCCAGATATGGCTGGGATAAGGTGATTTATGCCATAGCAGAGGGAATGGACGCTATGAAATTCGGCCACCGGCTCCGGTACAGCCGGATGGGAAAGATCGTGATAGGAGCCGCCAGGCCGGGACAGAAAAAACAGGCGGAGAAGGCCGCAGGCATCTTTAAGGGCCTGGGCCTGCCTTATGAGGAAGTACCGGATATTATGCACCGGCTATGGGGAAAATTTATGCTGAATGTAGGCGTGAACCAGGTATGCATGGCCTATGGGACTGATTATGAAGGGGCTTTGGGAAAACATAAGGAGGCCCATGAAGATATGCTGGGAGCCATGAGAGAAGTCATTGCCTTGGGAAAGGCAGAAGGAATCCCTTTGACGGAAAAAGATATGGATTACTATATCGGCCTCCTGGAACAGCTGGATCCTAAAGGAATGCCTTCTATGGCCCAGGATCGGATCTCCAGGCGGCTTTCAGAGGTGGAAATGTTTGCCGGGACAGTGATACCCCTGGGAGAAAAACACGGGATTTCCACCCCTGTGAACCGAAAGCTTTATGAGAAAATCCTGGAGATCGAAAAGCATTATTAACTGTGGAGCTGCTGAATCTGCTTTTGGATCAGGACCCCTGCGGCCTGGGAAAGCTGATCCGGTTTTTCTATCCGCACATAGTCCTGCTGGTAGATTCTGGAGGCAGCCAGGGTATCGGCGTCGCTGCCGTTTAGTATGGCCATGACCTTTATTCCTTCCTGCTTCAGATAATGGACTTCCCGGGCAGTATCTTCAATCCCGGGTTTTCCCGAATAGTCCTGGCTGAGTACTCTTCCTCTGGAAGGGTTCGCCGGGATCCGTCGGTCATCATTGGGACTGGCGTCTGTAAGGACCATCAAAATCCGGTTTGCAGCAGGAGAAGATTCCATAAGATGTCCCGCTCCCCGGAAAGCCAGTCCGTCCCGGTTCCAGCCGGCGGCACAGTAGCCGAAGATTTCTTTATTCCGGCCGTTGTCCTCATAGCTCAGAAAGCGGCGTATAACGGTAAAGCCTTTCAGAGTGAGAAAAGAATAGACCTGGAAAGGAATTCCGCATTTTTGAAGGCTTTCCGCAATAATGTATCCCTGGAGAGCGATGATCTCCTGGCTGCCCAGACGGGAAGCAGAGGCGTCCAGCATCAGGTCTACAGAGAAATCCGGTTGTTCTTCATCGGTGGTTTCCATAAAGATCCGGTCATCGTTCAGCCACAGGGCTTTCCAGACTTCTCTGGGAAAGATCTTCCCGGAACGGCTGGGGATTTTTAAGGGCTGGGGATAGACCAGCATGGCGTTTTTGATCTGCTGGGTCAGATGGTGGATGCTGCTTTGACAGAAATCCCGTCTGCTTTGATAATAACCTTCATTTTTCTGCCTTTGTGTCTCCGAATCCCGGAGAAATTTCTGCACAAGGGCATTTTTTTCTTCCTGAAAAGGAAGCTTTCCATCTGTAAAATACAGTCTGCAGTTTTCGTGGGTATCTGTACAAAGCAGGTTTTCCAGATGAAGGGAAAATTCCTCCGGATATAAAGGCAGGCCGAAACAGCTTTGGATATACTGGTAATCGGCAGCGCTCTCAGATGGCTTTTTCGGAAGAAGTTCCATGCCTTGACGGGGTATGATACTGCCTTGGGCACTGCCTGTCCGTCCCATATTCAGATCATCGCTGCGTACCAGTCGACGGGGCAGAGGCCCAAGAAAACGATGGGAGAATTTTTTCCTGATATCCGTAAAAAAGCCGACCAGAGGATGCTCCCGGCGATAACGGAAATACCGGTGAAAGATCTCCAGAGTCCGATCATAAATCTCCTGAGAGGAGATATCTCCAGGATATAAAAGATCTTTGAAAAGCTGCCTTTCCCAGGGATTAACAAGTCCTGGATCCTTTCCCAGTACCTGCCGCCATTTGGCAGACTCCAAAGCGTAGACCAGGCTGTTCTGAGCCATCCACTGCTGCCGGGATTTCTGTTCATCCTGCCGGAAAAAATCTCTGGCGTGTTCCAGACGAAGCTCTTTCAGTACAGGCCGACAGGGCTCTTCCCTTTGGAAGGCACAGTTTTCCAGGGCAATCCAGAGAAGGCCGTCATAGGTCTCCTTAAAAAGCCCTTCCTGTATGGTGGAAAACAGTTTTTCCATAATGTTCGGATCATACCATTTCCGTACATATCCGATAATAGAATTCATATAAAAATCCGGTTCCCCATCAAGCTGAAATGCCATAAAATCCGGTTGAAAATCATATGCTCCGGAAGCTGTCCAGATAATATTCATGGCCCGCCGCTGACGGGAAGTATACATTCTTCTATCTGACATTTCCTTATCCTGCAAAAATATTTCCGGCAGTTGTTTTCTTAGAGATCCGGGAAGCAATCACATCCTGGATCAGAGACTGTTCATAGGCGTCAAAGGCTTTATTGGTAATTCCCATATCCAGAGCTGCAAGGGGAGACAGTCCATTTTCCATCAGGCTTATGGCATCAAGAAGACCTCGAAGATCCAGGACACGGCTGGTCAGCTCTCCGCTTTTGCATTTCTTCTCAATGTCCTGGAACAGTCCGGCAAACTGCTGAATATAAGAGTTTTTCATAGAGGGGAATTCTCTTTTTAAAAGCTTTTCCAGATTTTCCTGGGAAATTTCCGGCATATTTATGACCATGAAACGGGAGGTCAGAGCCTCGTTCAGATCTCTGGTCCCTGCGTATCCGTAATTCATGGTAGCGATAAAACGGGCTGCCTCATGAACAGAAATACGGCTGTAGCCGGGGACATTGATCACCCGGCGGAAGTCCAGGGTAGAGTGGAGTACAGCCAGAGCCTCATTTCTGGCCATGTTGATCTCGTCCAGGATACAGAACCCCCCCTGGGCGGCACTTTCATATACCGGACCAGGACGGAATACCACCTGCCCTTCCCGGAACGTGTCGGTGCCGATCATGTAGGAAGCATCCATGTTAATGTGAAAAGAGACATTCCAGCTGGGACGGCCAAAAGCCTCTGCCAGATTTTCTGCCAGCATGTTCTTTCCTGTGGCCTTTGCTCCGGCCAGAAGAAGATTTTTTCCGCAGAGCAGAGCCTGGGCCGCCTGCTCCCAGATTTCTTTTCCGTAGTATACATATCTGGGGGTTTTGCCTGAATAAGAGTTTCCCGTCCCATATTTATTCCGAAATTCCAGAATTCCCTGGACAATTCCTTCATCGATGTGTTCTTCTCGTAAAAAATTCAGCACTGCTTTTTACCTCATTTAAAAAATTCAGCCGGATATATCTGAAATATTTTATATCCGGACTGGGTGTACCCAGACAATATGTATATATGTATATGCAGGGTACTTTCTCACATTATTATAGCACTGCAGATCAGTGACAACAAGTATAAGCCTGTAAGGCGGAGAATCAGGATCACCTCCAGACTGTCGCAAAAAAGGTGTAAAATCTTTGACAGCAAAATAAGACTTTACACCTTTTATCCTCTTGTGAACCTGACCATTTGGACTTTATGCTGCCGGGACACCGGAGGCTGTATCTTTCGTTCGTTCATATTCTTACATATAGGTTGGGTGATGGAGCAGAGTATCGGCGGTATGGGCATTCAAAATTTCGTGAACACGTTCTACTTCATCAAAAATCATGTCATCCATGCGTTTTAATCCGGCGATGTCCTTTTTGACATTTTCCATATCGGTCTTCAGAGCGGCAACGTCGGTCTTTAGAGCGGCAACGTCGGTCTTCAGAGCGGCAACGTCGGTCTTTAGAACAGCAACGTCGGTCTTTAAATCAGCAACGTCGGTCTTTAAATCAGCAACGTCTGTCTTCAGACCGGCAACATCTGCTTTCAGACTGCCGATATCACTTTGCATGTCTGTCATTTTTGACAAAATCAAATCTAACTTTTGTTCATCCGTCATAAAAATCCCCTCCTAGTTGTTATATAGTGTATTATGAATTGTATCATGTGATCATGCCTGGTGTAAAGCCTTATTAAAATGTCAAAGTACGAAAAAAAGTATCCTCTTTTGAAAGGGAATCTGAAGAAAATAATCAAAAGAAAAACGAAATGCTGCAAATTGCAAAATGAAGGATTTAGATGTTATTACAATCATATAAAAACGGAGAGAAAAAAGCAAGAGAAAAATCCTATTTTTCTATATCATTTGGGAGCCGGGCTGACTGCCCGGAAGAATAATAGAAAGGCTTCTTGCGTGGAGAAGGATTTTTTGATAGTATTTTACCAGAATAGTTATGTAAATGCCGAGATCCAAACGACAGGCATTTGCATTTGATACAGAGAGGACAGACGAATGAGCAGAATATTAGTGATAGAAGATGACCAGCTTTTAAATGGAGGACTTTGTTTTAATCTTCAAAATGCAGGATATGAGACCATACCTGTATATAATCTGGAAAATGCCTATCCTATGGTAAAATCCCAGAAATTTGACCTTATGCTGCTGGACGTAAATCTTCCCGACGGCAATGGATTTGATTTTGCCAGAGAGATACGGGGATTTAATCAGAAGCCTTTAATCTTTCTTACCGCTCATGAACTGGATGAGGAAGTGATGGAAGGATTTGCGCTGGGAGCGGATGACTATATTACAAAACCTTTTAATGTGCAGATTGCTATGCAGAGGGTCCAGGCGGTTTTGAGGCGGACAATGGGAAAGAAAGAGGAGCATCTTTACCGGTGCGGGAATCTGGTGATCGATTTTGAGACCAGAACTGTAATAAAATCAGGGGAAAAGCTGTCTCTGACACCTACGGAATTTAAACTTCTCTATGTATTTGTCAAGAATGAGAATATGGCTCTTACCAGGAACCTTCTTTTGGAAAAACTCTGGGACAGTGAAGGAAACTTTGTGGACGAGCATACTCTGACTATCAATATCAGCCGTCTGAGAGCCAAAATCAAAGACGCCCAATATAAATACATAAAAACACTTTACGGTATGGGATATCAGTGGATAGGAGCGCAGAATGAATAGAAAAATAAGTGCAGATACGTTTGTCATGGCAGCGGCTATAGGAGCTTGTGTTCTGTTTCTGGTTGCTACGGCATGTTTTGGAGAAAGAAACTTTTTTACCTTTCTGTGTTACGGTTTCGGAGTGCTGATGATCCTGATGATTCTGGCAGTGTACGGGATCTTCCGGAAGGCTTTTCTCAAATTCTCAGATAAGGTATGCAGACAGGTGGAAGAGCTTACGAAGGGAAATTTCCAGGATCCCGGGCCGGAGGAGGACACCCTTACTTCTAAGATTGAAATGAAGCTGGATAAGCTGTCCGATGTGATCCATTCTTCTTTAAGTACCCAGGAATTTCAGAAACAGGAGGTCCAGCAGATGGTATCGGATATCTCTCACCAGTTGAAAACCCCCATTGCCAATATCACCATGTACAGTTCTATGCTGGATTCGGGAAATTTTTCCATTGAGCAGAGAAGGCAGTTTGCCCAGGTCATTGAAAATCAGGTAAAAAAACTGGAATTCCTAGTGGATTCACTGATGAAAATGTCTCGCCTGGAAACTTCTCTGATTCATCTGGAAGTAAAACCTGCCAGGATCTTTGATACGCTTTTCCAGGCCCTGTCTCAGGTTGGCGCAAAGGCGGAATTCAAAGAGATCCAGCTGTCATGCAGCTGTGACGAGGACCTGGTGGTTTCCCACGACCCCAAATGGACCCAGGAAGCGCTGTTTAATATCCTGGATAATGCAGTGAAATATACCCCTGAAGGCGGCAGGATAACAGTGAACACAGAGGTATGGGAGATGTTCACCAAGATTGATATTTCCGATACAGGAATCGGCATTGCCAGGGAACATTACGAGGACATTTTCAAACGGTTTTACCGGGAAGGAAAGGTACACCTGGAAGAAGGAGTGGGTATCGGATTGTACTTAAGCCGGCAGATTATCACCCGCCAGGGAGGTTATATAAGAGTTTCCTCAAAAGAGGGAGAAGGAACCACCTTTTCTGTATTTCTGCCTAATTTACACGAAAGAAAGTAAAAGATTATGATATAAAATAAAAATGGCGCCTCATCACTGTCTTCGGACATTGAATGAGGCGCTGTTTTGTTTAGCAGGATGTGTACTTGTGCAAAGTGGAAATTTGTCGCAAAAGTGACGGCCCTCGGCGTAAGAACTCAGCAGGAGAAACTTTTTCTTCGGGAGTTATTCGTCTCTTTTCAACCGTTCCATTAAGCCGGCTTTTGTGAAATGCCGGTAGCATACAAGGGTGATCCCCATGGGAACTGCCAGTACAAAAAGGCTCCATAAAAGTAGGGGCACCAAAGGCAGATGATAGGGCAGGACAGAAGGTGAGGAGAGGAAAAGGAACCGGTAAAGGAGAAAATTTATCCCCACACCCAGAACCCAGGAAATGACCAAAGGCATCCGGCACATATACAGGCATTCGTAAAGAAGCATTTTTTTAATTTCTTTTCTGGTCATTCCTACTGCCTCAAAAAGCGCCAGCTCCCGGTTCTGGGTAACCATTTTGTTCAGCGTAGAGTTTAATAGATTCAGAACGCTGAAGATGATCACGATAAGGGTTGCTCCGGCAAAGAGGAGGAGAAGGAGACGATTCTGTCTGGCCAGCTCCTGATGGTAATCTTCGTAGGAATCCATAAGGATCAGGGGACAATCCCTGGAAAACTCTTTCAGATACTGCTCCAGTTCGGGAGAAGCTATATGATTTTTGGTAGTGATATATACCATACTGACTGTATTGACATCCGGATACATCTTTTCAAATACAGAGACAGGCACCAGAAAACTGGTATTCAAAGGCACATAGTCTTCTGAGAATTTCGGGTCAATGGTTCCTGCTACAGGAAGTGAAATGTTCTCATAACCGCTGCCATTGTAATAATTCAGAGAAATGCTGCCTTTCTGAAAATAATCAGTTCCATAGTAATAGATGGGATTGTAGAGTACACTTTCCTTTTCCTCCAGTTCATCATAGGTAAGACTGCTGTCTGACAGATAAGGCTTCATAAGAGAAAATATTTTTTCGTCAAATGCGATCAGATTTGTGGATTCAGAACCCTGATCTGTGAGAACATTTACAAATTCTTCATGAAGGGGAAAAACTTTTTCTACATCCGAAAAGGTCCCCAGTTTTTCCAAAAATTCCTGGCTGAAAATATTCTGCTCCTGATATTCTATCAGTTCTGTATCGGAAGAATTCAGGTATTCAGAGTTAAAAGAAAGAATATAATCTGCTTCCTGAAAATACCCGGAACGTACTCTGAGGTCAATGTTCCAAAAACTTATATAAGCAGCGGTAAGTAGAAAGAAAATACCTCCTGTTACCATGGAAAGCCGGGTAAAAAACATTTTCTTCCGGTTTTTTTTCGCTCGCATCTTGCCCAGGGAGCGGCAGGAAATCCTGCCGGAAAAGGAAAAATCAGAGTTTTCCTGCCAGATCAGAGCCTTCCAGGGTGTAATCCTGGAAGCGACTTTTGCCGGCTTTTGGAGAAAAGCCATGAGGAAAATATAGGAACAGAAAAACACGATCAGTCCAATGCCGGCCATATAAGGCAGACTCCATTGACCTGTTACAGCACCGGCCAGGAGCAGACCTGGAAGGATTCCTGTCGTACTGCCCAGCAGACACAGCATAGAACTTTCCAGATTTACCATCCGCCGGATCTGTCCGGCAGTCATTCCCAGGGTCTGCATCTGTCCGAAAGCCTGTATCCTGGACATGATAGAGATATAGAAAATGCTGTAGATCACCAGCAGTCCGATGACCATCACCAGCAGGTCCAGGAAAAAATAAACCAAGATCACAGAAGGAGTAAGAGGATTGGTATCAATGCTGTAGTAATTGGGGGATGTCTGGCTGTCTGAAATCCCGCATTCTTCGCCGATCCGAGCCAGGAGAGCAGAGGATTTTTCCAAACCACCGGAAAGAAATTCCTGTTTCAGCCAGACTTTCAGGCTGAAATCTTTACCTGTAAATAAGGGACTGGTTTCAGCAAAAAGGCCAGATACATAAAAGTTTGGAATACTGGTTCCTGAGGCTGCTTTTGCAATGCCGCAGACCTGAAGTCTCAGGGACCTGCCGCTGCTTTGGAAAGTATAGACCTTTCCCAAAGCAGCATGGAGTTTTTTTGCCAGAGTGCTGTCAAGGAGGATATCATCTGCGCCTTTGGGCAGGCTTCCCTCTATCAGTTCGCAGCCCGGGAAACTGCCCTCCGGAGATTTCTGATATACGGGTCTGGCATATTCCCCCTCCAGCTGTCCCAGATCTCCGTATTTTTCCAGAAAGACCTTTTCAAAATGGGAGTCCTGGGATAAGGCGGAGATTTCCTCCTGTGTCAGGGACGTATAGACGGCATGCTCTTCACCTGCGAAATCTTCATAGGCAGTCAGATAATCCAGGGTATTGACACAGGGCAGGAATGTCATGACAAAGGTACAGGTGCAGATTGTAAATAAGATACAAAAGGTACGGAACCGGTTGGTCTTTAATGATTTGAACACCAGTTTCCAGGCAGGTTTTCGGTTATTATTGGTAATTAAAGACATGGCTCTCCCCACTTTCTCCCGACAATATGGCCGTCTTCGATATGAATGATACGGTCTGCCATCTGAGCAATTTCATCATTGTGAGTAATCATTACAATGGTTTGATGAAAACGCATACTGGAAGACTTCAGAAGGCCTACCACTTCCAGACTGGTACGGGAATCCAGGTTTCCGGTAGGCTCGTCGCACAAAAGGATAGAGGGTTTTACCGCCAGAGCCCTGGCAATGGCAACCCGTTGCTGCTGGCCGCCGGAAAGCTGGGTCACATTCCGCTCCAGCTTATCCTGAATACCAAGCCAGCAGGTAATCTCCTGGATAAATTCTTTATCCGGCTGGTTCCCATCGATCTCAATGGGGAAAATAATATTTTCATATACATTCAGCATGGGGATCAGATTATAATTCTGAAAAACAATGCCGATATTTCTTCTGCGGTAAATAGAGGCCTGTTCTGGAGAAAGCTTTGACAGATCTCTTCCTGCTACAAGGACCTGCCCGCTGTCCGGGGTGTCCAGCCCGCCCATCATATGGAGAAGGGTGGATTTCCCGCTTCCACTTGCCCCTACAATAGCAGTAAAAGTTCCCTCTTCAATAGTCAAAGAAATATGGTCCAGGGCTTTTACCAGAGAAAAGTCTTTTCCATAAGATTTACACAAATCTTTTATTTCTATAATCGTTCCCTTATTCATCAGAACCTCCTTTAAAGCCATAGTTTCCGGGAATATTTTTTACTATATTTACTCTACCATAGAATCCTATCAGGAATGTCTCAGACTTTCAAATAAAATCTCTCGATTTTGTAACAATTCAGAAGATGTAACAGAACTGCAACAATTTTCCCATGAAATGAGAGGATATTGAAATATAGGAAGGCTATGATAAAAACAAAAAAAGAAAGAGGAGTGAGAGATCATGAAAAAGATCGTAACAAAAACAGCCGCTGCTTTATCAGGAATACTTATGCTTTTCGCCGCCGTAAGCGCAGGTCCCGGACTGGCAGCGGCGATGGCGGATCTGATGGGATATATGATATATTTAAGCGTGTTTGCAGCGCCGGTATGGTATTTTTCAAAGAAAACTAAATGTAACTATTGACATTACAACAAAAAGATGTTATCTTAATGCTGGAAGATGAAATGATAATTGTTACAACGAAAAGGAGAATCTAGTATGAGCAAAGTGGTAGAATTTTTACAGGCAAATCCGGTGCAGTATCTGGCAACAGTAGGAAGGGATAACAAGGCGAAAGTAAGACCCTTTATGTTTCTTTTTGAGCAGGACGGAAAGCTCTGGTTCTGCACCAATAACACAAAAGATGTGTATAAGGATATGCAGGTAAACCCTGAAATCGAAGTATGTGTATCTGATCCTACTTATGCATGGATCCGCATTCATGGAACCGCAGTTTTTGAAAATAACATGGCTGTAAAAGAAGGGGCAATGCATAATCCTATCGTAAAAAGCCAGTATGAAACGGCAGATAACCCCATCTTTGAAGTATTCTATATAAAGGAGGCTCACGGGGTGATTGCAGATTTCTCCGGAAATCCCCCTTACGAATTCTAATATGAAGACTAAAGATTACCTGAGGATTCTGAAGGATGAGATTCATTCTACAGTAATCGCTACCATTGACGAAAAAGGCAGACCGGTTACCCGGGTGATCGATATTATGCTGACAGATGAGAACAGCCTGTATTTCATTACAGCAAAAGGAAAAGCATTTTATTCTCAGTTAATGACAGATCCTTATGTGGCCATCAGCGGCATGTGCGGCGGAGAGGGGACCATGAAGAAGAAAGCGGTTTCTATCCGGGGAAAGGCAGTGAAGATCGGCTCTGAAAAACTGAAAGAGGTTTTCAGGCAGAATCCATACATGGCAGAAATCTATCCCCAGGAAGAGAGCCGGAGGGCTCTGGAAGTGTTTCAGGTAGCAGAGGGAACCGGAGAATTTTTTGACTTGTCGGTAAAGCCCATTTATCGGGATACCTTTGTTCTTGGGGCGGGGCAGCAGGAGACAGAGGAGCCGGGAGGATATTTTATCACGGACCGCTGTCACGGCTGCCGTATCTGTTATTCCAAGTGTCCCCAAAAATGTATCGATATGTCGGCCAAGCCTTTCGTTATTCAGCAGGAGCACTGCCTCCACTGTGGAAACTGTATGGAGGCCTGTCCCTTTGACGCAGTAGAGAAAAGATAGGATATCAAAGAATGTAATGATTGACATTACAACCTGCTTCGGGTAAAATGAGAACCGGAAGGAGACGGAGAAAATGCAGATTTCAAGCAGATTTACCATTGCCATACATATGTTGACCTGTATGGAGACATTTAAAGAAGAATATAAGATAACCAGTGATTTTCTGGCGTCCAGTATCAATGTAAATCCGGTCATTATCCGACGGATCCTGTCTCAGCTGAAAGAAGCAGGACTTATTGAGGTGAAGCGGGGAACCGGCGGCGCTGGGACCATAAAACCTCTGGAAGAGATCACATTTTTAGACGTATATCGTGCTGTGGAATGTATTGAGGAGAATACCTTGTTCCATTTCCATGAAAATCCCAATCCGGCCTGTCCGGTTGGAAGAAACATCCATAATATCCTGGATGATAAGCTTCTTAAAGTGCAGGAGGCCATGGAGCGGGAGCTGAAATCCATTACTCTGGCAGATGTGATCAGAGATCTGGAAAATGTTCTTGGAAATGAAGCGTAGGCATCACAGTTGGGGGCTTTTGACCCAAACATCAATTTATAAATATGGAAGTTGCTGTTTATCAGTCTATCGATTATAGCCCTATATAGAAGGCGTTATTTTCATTGTTGAAGAAGCATTTAGCAGCGCCATGGAATTCTGATATTTGTCTTTATAGAATAACCTGCTGCGGTCTGATAATTTCCGATAACTGCGGTTAAGTTTATCAATGACGAATTGTTTTCCACTTTCAAAATCCATGCTCTTTGTCACGTAGGCAAGATATAACAAACTGGGAATGTTGTCAAAGTGAGAAATTGCGTCAGCATCTGCTACACAGATTTCTTCGCTAGATTGCTTTTCAACAGGTACACTTCCTCTGTGGCTTCGAATGCAGTTCTGGATAGCCTGGATTTTGATGGGATCGTAATCAAATCTTCCAAGAAGTTCACCGGCTATCCGGGCACCATAGATATGGTGTTCTTCATACATAGAATAATCTGTCACAGAGGCTATATCATGGAGCCAGGAAGCAATCATCACAATTTCTTTATCTGCGCCAAATTCTTCAGATA
Organism: Candidatus Blautia pullistercoris; assembly: GCA_019114545.1. GTDB lineage: Bacteria > Bacillota > Clostridia > Lachnospirales > Lachnospiraceae > Blautia > Blautia pullistercoris. The sequence goes on from DXFG01000057.1 coordinate 26,924, forward strand.
AAAGTGCGGCATTCTGAACTACAGATTTGATATGATAATAACAGCCCATACCAAATTTGTTCGTGGTTTTTTTGCATCTGCTGAGTACTTCTGATTGACAGTAATCGATGATGTCTGTTCTCATAAATATCTCCTTATCTCTTCAGTTTTACCAGATATTCCCTGGTTCCTTCCTCCAGTGTCCGTTCTTCTGTCCGGCGGAAGCCATGCTTTTCGTAGAACCGGAGAGCTCCGGTATTCTTCTCCAAAGCCCATAGGAAATTACTTTGCTTTTCTTTTACGGCAAAGGAGATTAAAGCGGCTCCAATCCCCATATTTTGGAAAAAAGTGTCTACATAAAGTTTCTGGATTTCCCGGCCGGAAAGCTGGATAAAACCCCGGATGACTCCGTCGTCAAAAATGAAAGTGTTCTGTAATCTTTCTTTATCCCGGAGGTATTCATCGGCTACGGACATGACCTGAAGCTTCCCAAAAGAATAGTCTTCGTCCTTAAAAATAGGGAAAAAATTTACACGATTGTTATAAACCAGGATTTCTGCAATCCTGGATACATCCTTTTCCTGCGCCTGTCTGATATTCATAGTAGTCCTTTCTATTGTCGGATTGTCATAATAAAATTCTGTCCATTTGCCTTTGTAGGAGTAACAAGGTATCAATGGATGCTTTTCACATTCCAGGTCTCCCCGTCTCAGTGCCTCTGCGTCCAGTAGATTTTTTTCAATAAAACCGGGATCAATGGGGGACTCATGATGGCAGGGAAGAATCGTTTCTATCTTATCCTGAAGGTCCAGAAGTTTTCTCTGGCTTTCTATATACAGGTCCAGATTCCTATGTTTTCCAAACATATAAATGGGACCTGCTTTCTGTACAGAATCCCCGGGAAGAAGCAGTTTTTTCTCCCAGTCGGCAAAGGCAGTACTGCCGTAGGTATGGCCGGGAATTTCAATGGCTTCCAGGGTATAGTCTCCGCATTTAAAGATATCTCCTTCCTTCAGAGGCTCCAGTTGGATATCTTCTGAAATTAAGGGCCAGTCTCCCTTATGTAAATAACATTTTCCAAAAGCTTTCAGCCCTCCTGCGTGGTCCGGATCCCCATGGGTCATGATCACTTTCACGGGGAGCTGGGTTATATTTTTTACAGTATGGTATACATTGCTGTCCTCAAAACCTGTATCGATCAGCAACGCCTCATCCTCACCAAGGATCAGAAACTGACGGACACGGCCGTCGTCTAAAATATAAAAATTTTCTGCAAATAATTGTATTTTTGTCATTTTTACCTTTCCTCAACAAAAATCAGCTTCCCCGGAGTACTTTTTTCAGGAATCTTATCAGAAATCAGAAGCTCTATTTCCTCCAGATATTTCTGTCCCCAATATTCTTTCTGAAACATTTCCGGGGGAATCGTAAAGTATAAATGCTTATGTTCTTTTATTTTAAATCCTTCCATATGAAGAAAATCCATACCAGTAATATACCAGAAGCCAGGATTCCCAACAATCTTTCTCCTAAACTGATACGAAAAAGACACAGACACAGGGCAGCACAAAGAATATAAATGCTGCATAGTATCAGACATACAAAAGCGCATTTCTTTTTCTGTAAAATAAGAGAAATCAGTAATACGGTTCCTGTTAAAAATGAAAAAATAAAGAAGCTTTTTCCTACAGGAAACAGGAATCGGAGACCATCCGTATTCAAGAAGTAATATCCAGATTCTCCAATTATAAGAATGGAAAAAAGTATTCCTTTTACAGAGAGCTTTTTCATGGAAATCCCTCCTTACCTACAGAACGCTTTACATGTTCATGGCAAGATCGATCCGAAATCCCAGGCTTTCTGCCAGAGCCGTCAGCTTCTTCAGAAAATTTTTCTGGCACAGGAACATCACATAGGAATCACTGTCAATGTCAAAGGCGGCCATTACATAGCCGGATTTTTCCCATTTTTTATCCAGAACTTCACACCACTGGGGAATGGATTCCCGGGGCTGGAACCAGCCCTCTTCAATTTCCAGAGAATGTCTTTTTACATTTTTAAGATCTGAAACTGCCAGGAGAAAACCGGATAATTCTTCGCACCAGTCACATTCGCAGGCAAACTGATGACGGATCAGCAGATCTATACATCCTATCCACTGGAGAGAAGCCTGGGAGTCTTTTAAAGACATCCCTCTGGCTTCATAATCTTCCATATGATACTGATAATATTTTTCCGTGTTTTTCATGCATTTTCTGGCAGAGTCCAGAATCTCCGGATTGTTGGAACTTACGATCCTTACGATTTCCAAAAGGGGGTGATGGTAGTGTGGTTCCTCCTGGATTTCCGGACCTTCCTTTTCCTGTCTGCTTTTAAAAAATCCCATATGGTTTCCCTCCTACATGATTTTATATCAATTTTTCTAATTCTTCAGCCAGCCTGCTTTTTAGTTCAGTCAGCTCTTCTGGTGCAGGCCGGTTTTCAGCTCCCGGACAAAATAGGGATTTGTTCCTTTTTTGATCATTTTGATTCTTTCGCATATCAGACACATAGAGAACCTCCTCAATATTGTATCCTTTATTCTATTTCAAGAGCATATTTATATTCCATCCGCCCTTCTGAGGAAGACCTGTTTTTCCTGCCGGACCGGCACAGGACTCTGGACATTCCCAGCTTCTCCATAAGAGAATAAGAAGGGATATTTTCACTGTCGCAGTAGGCGATAAATTTCTTGATCCCCAGATTTTGGGAAGCATAATCTATCAAAGCCTGGGCTGCTTCAAAGGTATAGCCATGCCCCCAATATCGTTTATTCAGGATCCATCCCAACTCTCCTTCAGTCCTATCCTCGTTCAGATAGAGACAGACAGAACCTATATGGGAACCCTCTGTGAGAATAGCAAATTCGTAAAATTCAGGAAATTCCTTCTGCCATTCTGCCTCTGCTTTTTTGAGAAATTCTTGGGTCTCTTCTATACTTTCTTCCGGGAGATCCAGCATAAATTTTGTGTTTTCCAGGTCGCCGCTGTAAACAAAAGCGCTTTTTACATACTGAGGCCCCAAAGGGGAAAGAAGGAGGCGTTTCGTTTTTATCTCCATAATAAACTTCCTTTTGATCGTTATATTTTATAGACATTAAAGCTCTGTAACAGAAATTTTTCGGGAAATCTTCCGGGGAGTTAAAGGCTGAGCCGGATAGCCTACAACAGCCGCAGAGAGAATTTCATATCCTTGGGGAAGACAGAGCTTTTTCATAACTTCTTCATTTTTCCGAAGCTTTTTCAGACATCCCCAGATATAAGTACTTCCCAGTCCAAGAGCGGTGGCCTGGAGCAGGATATTTTCAATGACACATCCGGTATTACTGTATTCAATATGATCTTCCGAAATATCTGTGGCAGAGACAAAAATTATTGCCTGGACTCCATATAAAGCGTCGATTTTCTCTCCTGTTTTCCTGGAAGTAAGCATACAGGCATTCCGTATTTCTTCCATGAGGGCAGGATCTTTCACCAGAGTCAGATGAGTGGTTTTGTCATCCCCGGCGGCCAGGGGCGCTGTCTGAGCTGCCTGGAGTATTTTCTCAAGATCGGAATCAGAGACTTTCTGATCTGTGTATTTTCTTGTTGTCTGACGTAATGCTAATACTTGTTCAAAGTCCATAAGTATTTTCCTCCTGTTATATAGTGAAATCAATATCAAACCGTCTGCCGTGAGAAAAAAGAACTCCATCTGTTAATCTGATACAAAGGATACAGGTATTTGTATCTGTAAAATCGTTATGTCCGTTATCGATCCATTGAGAAAAAGCATGCCTCAGCTTTTGGGCTATTTCTGCATTTTCCGCCTTCCCGAAATATCCCAGATTTATGACAATTCCATGAGCAGTGAACCATTCTCCGGAAATGGCAGCATGGGGATTTTTAGTTAATTGCTTCATTTTGTTGGAAAGGGCATGGGTGATAATATAGAAAGCCTTGTCCTCATAAAAAGCATTTACATTTCGTACATAAGGAATATCATTCTCTGTAGTTGCTAAAGCAATTACATTGTCTTTTCCAAAACGCTCCGACATGATTTTTTCTGTTTCTGGGCTTAATTTTTCCATAATTATACTCCATTGTTAATATATTTTTCTTTTTAGAATATTAGGCTTAATATAGTTGTCTAAGCTTCTTTTCCATAAGGAGTATAGATTCCCCCTGCTCTCCGATTTTTTCTACAGATATGGTGTCTGCAACTGTACAAAAAGATTCGGAGAGGTTTTTGACAGCCTCATATGCAGTATTGAGAGAGGTCCGGCTTTCCAGCTTTCCCAGAGTCATATGAGGGCTGTAGGGTATTTCTGCAGAAAAAGAGCTTAAAACTCCGGAATAAAGGCGGTCATGCAGCCGTATGAGCTCCTTTTTTCCCTCTTTGACATCTAAAAAAAGATAATTTCCAAAGGCGTCTTCCTGCTTAAATATCCCTGCAAGATGCAGAGAGAAAGGACTGATTCCGGATATGGCATTTTCTATGTGGCTGCCTAACTCAGCGTCAGTAATATCTGAATGAAAAGGGAAGACCAATGTAATATGGGGTCTTACCAAATCCGCCAGAGGATCATATTTTTTTCGTATGCTATCTATGATTTCCATATTATTGAATTTAGGAAATATCATAATGGTTCTCTCACGCATTATATAGTACCTGCTTTCAGATTTTAATATAATCCACAGGGGTGATTCCTGATCTAGGCTTTACTTTTTATCTGGTGTATCTTTTTTGGACAGGTCATTTGTAAAATCTGTCCAGGCTTTTCCCCTTAAAAATACTGCTGCACATACTGCAATCAAAGCGATTATGACAAAGAATATTTCCATAAAAACACCTCCTGTAAGAAGACTTTATCTAGATAAGGAATCACCCTCTGTGGATATACATTCTTGACATTTGAGGCTCTCCGTCGCCCTGAACCATGCAGTAAAATTCCCAGCCATATCTTTCGTAAAAGGAAGTATGGTCTGTAATAAGATATAAGGTATCGATTCCTTTTTCTTTCATGTCTCTGCAGACATAATCCAGAAGTGCTCCGGCCACCCCATGGTTTCTGTATTCTGCTTCTGTGTAAACGGCGCAGACATTAGGCGCCAGGTCCTTTCGATGGTGAAAATCATTTTCAATAACGCCCATTCCTCCAATGATCTCAGAATCTTTTAGCGCCAGATACCACTGGGGAACAGGAGCTTTTTTCAGAAGAGATTCTTCCATGCTTTCTCTGTATGCTTCAAGGGGAACCTCCCATTTTTCATGGAACCATCTGGCTGCCCTGTCCAGAATTTCCGGCTTTTGGGATAAGTTTACGATTTTGTATTCCATAGAAATATACCTCGCTTAAGTGTCGATCCATAAATTGTAAACGCCCTCATAATCGTTTATGGTCATTACCCGGATATTACTCATATAGAGTACTCCTTATTCTGTGAAAAGTTTTCTTCCAGGTAGTTTTCTGCTGCTTCTCTGGATCTGAAAATGTGGATATTCCGGTTTTGACCATACTTTTCAAGAAGCTGATAGATAACAGGAAGCTGGTCTTTGGGAAAGTTCAGGATCCATTGACGGAATTCTTCGTCAAACTCTGTTTCCACCCAGGGAATATCTTCCCGTTTTGTTCCGATACGGGCTTTGGCTCCTGCAAGACAGACTTCCAGAGGGTAATCCAGTAAGAAAATGGTATCGCAGTTTTCCAGCCGCAGTTCCATGGTGCTAAGATAGTTTCCGTCGATGATCCATGACCGATTTTCCATGATCTTTTTTTGCTCGGCGACTAATTCTTCCCGGGAAATGTTGGTCCTGTCAGGCTTATGCCAGATCATGTCCAGATAATATAAAGGCAGTCCGGTCACATCCCTGAGTTTCCGGGAAAAAGTGCTTTTTCCGGCCCCAGGGCTGCCGATGACGATCACTTTTTTCATAAGTTTCTCTTTCCCAGAGGGCTTTTCCTTTTTCTTTTCAAGTTCCATGACAAAATTAGTGAGAAGGATTCCCTGGCGTTCTACCTGCTGTTCTTTTGTTACTTTATAGCCTCTCTTTTGAAAAAAAGGTTTGGCAGTGATAGAAGCATGGGTCCGGATATTGCCTGGAACATGGGCCTCCAGTTTATCGCAGAGACCAGAGGCGATTCCCTCTCTTTGGTGATCCTTATGGACATACAGATGGTCCAGATATCCGGTTTTGTCTATGTCCCCAAAACCCAGAATCTCGCCCTCTTCAACGGCTATTAAAGTATAATGTTCCAGGAAGGAACGGTTCCAGGCATCCAGGTCCACCTCACGGGAAGCCCAGGCATTTAGCTGCTCTTTGGTGTAGTCTTGCTTATTGACTTCGTGTACGGTCTGGTAAAAAAGCTCTGCCAGCCGGGGACAGTCGGAAGGCTGGTATTTTCGTATCATCATGTCAGGTACTCCTTCGTTCATAAAGCAGTTCAACGATCCCGTTATAGGTTTTTACGTGAACCAATTTTAACTTCAACTCCTCCGGATGTTGATGGAAAAGCGGAATACCGGAACCTAAGATTGTCGGAATAACAGAAATATTATATTCATCGATAAGATCCTTTTCCATCAGCTGACGGATAAGATTTCTCCCTCCGCAAATCCAGATTTTTTTTCCTGCCTGCTTTTTTAATTGCTTTAGGATTTTCCAGGGAGCCTGGGAGGAAAAATGAATGTTATCGGTAGGGGGCAGCTGCCTGTGTGTGAACACATAACTTGTCTGATCCGGGTATACCCACTGGTCGGGAGACAGCTGGGTTACGATCTGATGATAGGTATTCCAGCCCATGAGGACTGTATCTACATCTTGTATAAATGTAGAATAGCCATCTTCAGTTTCAGTGCCGCTGTCCTGTCCATTAAGCCAATCTACACCGCCTTTTTTATCTGCGATGTAGCCGTCCAGGCTCATTGCAATGAATAAACTCACTTTTCTCATGGGCAAATTTCCCTCCATAGATTTTTGCACAATCGGTATTCCCGCATGCTTACAAAATTATTTGCAAAAAAATCAAACCGAAGGATCCATGGCATCAGATTTTTTATTTTCTGAAAATCTTCATATCCGAAAGCAGGATCAAAGTAGTGGATTATAGTACTAAGAGATGTGCCATGAGTTCCTATTACCATGTTTTTTCCTTTATAATTTTGCAGTATCTTTTTTTATGCTCTGATATTTCGTGATTGGACTTCCCCTAAACTTTCACCGCCAGGCAGTTTGAAATTAAAATCTTCCCACTGGCTTTTGCAGAAAGATTCGAAATCATCGATCCATGCAGTATCAACTTTTCTTTCAAGGAAATCATCAACAATATGTATTGGCATTTCGTTTTTATCTGCAAAATCTTTTATTGTAGCAATGGCTCTCCGGTAAGGGCTGGATAATATAAGGTCAATTTGTTTATCAGATAGAAAAGCGGTTACTGATTTGCTGTCTTCCAGTCCTTTTGCCGTCAGTTCCCGGAGACGGTCGTTGTGATTTTGATAATCAGGTTCGGCATGGCGCACAAAATATATAGTTGTCATAGTTGTTCTCTCCGAAAGAAAGGGTAGTGTTTCATCTATGTTTAGATAATTTATGTCATATCTATAGTATACCATCTTTGAGGTCAGAAAGAAGTCCTTTTGCGTAAAATACATAAAATTATACCTCAAATGGCTGAAAAAGGAAATTTGCATAAAACTGTATTGAACACATTGCTTTTAAATCCTTTTTGTATCAGAATTATTTTGACGAATCTGTCTATTTTATATCTGTATATTGATTTTACCACTGTATTTATGCTAAATTTTGTATATAGATTCGTGTTATTCTTGCACAAATAACATGGACAAGGAACCGGGCGATTATGCATAATAGCTAACTGAGCAATGTGTTTCATGGAAGCTGCTTGAAACACAATTCCTAGTACAACGTTCGTTAAATAACTGGACCAAGCGCTGTACTAGTACGAAAGAAGGGAATAAGTTATGAAAGAAGAAAAGAAAACCTCTCAAAAAGGACTCAGCAAAATGCTGAAACGTTTTTATGGAGTAGGTGACTGTGGCTTTACACTTATGTCGAATATTGAAAGCTATTATTTTAGTTTCTTTTTGACAAATCTGGCCCAGTTCAGCCTGCCGATGGTAACTTTAATTACTACGATATCCAGTACGGTGGATGCTGCGCTTTCCTGGATCTACGGAGCAATCCTGAATAGCATCAAGCCTCTGAAATGGGGAAGATATCGTTCCTGGCTGGTTGTCATACCCTGGCTGGTACCTTTTTTATATGCATTCCAGTTTGTAAAGATCGGAGATGGCTGGGTTTCCGCTATCATTATCATAGTGGCGGCTATTGCCAGCCATGTGGCATGGAATTTCGCTTATGTGGCGAATGTGTCTATGATCTCTGTTGCAGGAAAGACTCCTGAAGAACGCTCCCAGCTTTCTTCTACCAGAGCTGCCTGGGCAAACTTTTCCAAAGTTATTTTCTCTTATGTAGGACCTGGACTGGCTGCGATCATGGCAGGATTTATCGGAGAGGTAAATCAGTATGGAGCAGCGGCCTTTGTTCTCGGATGTATTATGGCAGTTCTGTATTATGCCCATTTCCGTATGTTTGACGGTTATGAACAGGTACAGGAAGTCCAGCCAAAAGACCAGGGGCAGAAACAGGCAAAAGAAAAGGACAGGACAGGAGGCATGGATCTGATCAGGGCTCTGCTTCAGAATCCTCCTTTGATCGCTCTTTTGATTGCAGATCTTGCAAAATTTATGTTTAACTTTGTACTTATGGGTGTAGCAACTTATTATTTTACCTATATTGCTATGAACGATGGTCTGTTGTCTGCGTATATGCTGGTTACCAATATTTTCTGTGTGATCGGAGCATATCTCAGCAAAGCATTGAGCAATCGTTTTACCACCAGAACGACTACGATCGGTGTTATGGCTATACAGGCGATCCTTCTGATCGTTTCTTATCTGTTTTATAATAATGTCACATTGGTAATCGTTCTTATGAGTGTGGCAATGTTTGGATATGGCATTACATATGCCTGTACACCGGCACTTTATGGAGATACGATTATATACAGTGAATGGAAGACTGGAAAAAATGCTGCAGGATGGATCAGCGGACTTCAGAATGTACCTTTGAAAGTTTCTATTATGACCAGAGGAATTATTATTTCCGCATGTCTCGCTATGGGAAATTTCAGTGCGGATATTAATCCGGCAGAGACTCCGGAAGGGCTGAAAAATGCCATAAGTATCGGATTTATGGTAATTCCAGCCATTGCACTGATTGTTGCAGTTATTGCACTGATTTTCGGTTTCAAGCTTACAAAGGAAAAAGTAGAGCAGTATACAGCCGAAATTGCCGCCCGTTCCTGAAAAAAGGAAAACTGACAGAAACCAGATGAACAGAGATATTAGATTTTTATTGAATCTGCAGATCCTGGCAGATGAGCTTATAGAACAATATCAGGATATACAATTTTACAGAGGCCTGGATTCCCAGACGCTAGAGGGAGTTTACTTTTATAATAAGAAGGACAGACAGCTGCTTCCAAAGTATGCATATATCCTCAGGGGGACAGATCTGCAGAATATCTTCCCCAAACAGCATTGTTCTCTTATCGTGCTGGGAGAAATCCCCGAAAAGTGGAAAAACAGTACCCATAGCCTTTTACAGCTTCCCAAAGAGACGGATCTTCTGGATCTTATGAATCAATGCCAGGAAGCGTTTCATAAGCATGTATCCTGGGCGGAAAAATTACAGAATGTCATAATCCAGGAAGAAGGTGTGGAAGAACTGTGCAGGATCAGCTGTTCTTATTTTAAAAACCCTCTTTTTGTCCATGATTCCCAGCTGCAGCTGATCTCCTGTCCTGTATGGCGGGAAGGGATGATCGTATGGGAAAAGGATGAACAGACTGGTCAGCTGATCACTCCATTGGAAGATCTGAATGATTTTCGGACAGACCGGGAATACCTTCATACTCTGACAACAGAAGGAGCCCATATTTATTCGGCAGAACTTCGGGGATATCGTGATATATATGTAAATATCCGGGATGATAACGGGACCTATGAAGGCCGCCTGGTAATCTGTGAGATAGATACTCCTTTAAAACCCGGTCAGTTTGCCTCTGCGGAATATCTGGCAAAGCTGATCCGGATGGTATTGTCCAGACGGGGACATCTGGATATCCCGTACAAGCGTGCCCTGTATCAGATGCTGGAGAGCATGGTTCAGGGGAAAACCTTTACAAATTCAGAGATTGAAAGCCGGATCGCCCAGTGCAAATGGAAATTGACAGATCATTATGTCTGTATACGGATGGATGGGGAAGAGGAGGAAGGAAATCCCGGATCTGCAGTCAGTGTATGCAATTATGTGGAAACAAGAGTTTCCGGAAGCAGGGCTTTTTTCATTGGAAATCAGATATGTATCATCATTAATCTGTCTGTAAATAAAGACTATACTTCAGAAATTGCCGGTATTCTCAGAGACGGCCTGTTTAAAGCAGGGGTCAGTAATGTTTTTGACGATTTTACCCGGCTGAGCCATTACTATCGCCAGGCCTCTATCGCATTGGAATATTGTCGGAAACGGAATGATACAAAGTGGTATTATGCTTTTGGAGATATTGTAATGGATTATATCGGAGACCTTTGCGGTTCTCAGTTCGAGCCGGAAGAGCTGTGCGCCTGTGAGCTTAAAACTCTCAGAGAATATGATGAGGAAAATCATACGGAGCTTTATAAAACTCTTTGCAAGTATATCCTGAATGAGCGAAATACAGTAGCCACTGCGGCTCAGCTGTATGTAGGGCGCAGCACATTATTTTACCGGCTCAGAAAGATTAAAGAGATCACCGGACTGGCAGCCTCTGATATGGCGAAACCTGTGAAGAATTTATATTTGAGATTTTCCATATTTATTATGGAAAATCATGTAGAGAAAGGAGATAAAAATTATGTTGACACCTAAACAAAATCTGCTGGAAACTTTAAAAAAAGATGGGAAACCGGAATGTCTGTGCAATTCCCTGACAATGTTCCGTACAATCCCCGGAGATCCCTGCTTTAAACTGTTGAGAGGAAACCGGGTAAGAGGAACGAATTCTTATGATCAGTGGGGAACCTATATCATGTTCCCTGAGGACGCACCGGCAGCAGTGCCCTATGTTACAGAAGAAAATCAGGTTATCAAAGATATAACAGAGTGGAAAAAATATGTTAAGGTTCCCGATCTGGCAGGAAAATGTGCAGAGGGCTGGGAAGAGGCCCTGGAAGCAAAAAACAAGATCGATCAGGATAAATATCTGACCATGGTCGTTATGGGAACAGGTATTTTTGAACAGCTTCATATGCTTATGACTTTTGAAGATACTTTAGTGAATTTCCTTCTTGAGCCGGAAGCCATGCATGAATTGATCGATGTGATCTGTGAGTATCGTCTGACTTATATGAAGCTGATCGTAGAACATCTTCATCCGGACTGCATTATGTCCCATGATGACTGGGGTTCCAGAACCAGCATGTTTATGTCCCCGGAGGTATGGAGAGAGTTCTTTAAGGAGCCATACCGGAAGCTTTACAGCTACCTTCACTCTCAGGGAGTGATCGCTATGCACCATGGAGATTCTTTTATGGAACCTATTGTGGAAGATATGGCGGAAATTGGCGTTGACATCTGGCAGGGCGTCCTGAATACCAATAATATTGCTGCGATCTCCGAAAAAGTAGGGGATCGGATGCTTCTTATGGGCGGCGTGGATTCTGTGATCGACCGGGAAGACGCTACAGAGGAGGAGATACGCAAAGAAACCCGCCGGGCCTGTGATGCATATGGAAATCTGAAAGGTTTCTGGCCGGGGATCACATACGGAGGCCCCGGAACCATCTATCCTCATGTAGAACCTATTGTAATTGACGAAATCAATAAATATAATATGGAACACTTTGGTGTAGCAATTTCATAAGACAGGTGATATAAGGGGCTGTGGGCTAATGCCAGTTTTGCCCCTCTGATGAAAAGGAAGAGGCCATCCTGTAAAATCACGGCTTTTATAAAGTACGGATTTCCAGGGAATGGCTTCTTCCTTTTTATAGCTTCTCTCAATGAGAGAAAACAGAATCAGGATTTTTAGACAATGCCAGGGCTTTTTTCAGAGCCTTAAGAAAGGCTGCAGCTTCAGGTGTGGGATCCTTGGCATATAAAAGACCATAGGAAACTTTATAATTCCAGTTTACCGGAATGGTAATAAGAGAAGGATGGACTCTTTCCCAGCATGCCAGGGTCAGCAGAAGGGAACCTGTGACTTCGCAGGTGTTAAAGGTTTCCAGATCATAGAAATAATCCGTATCTTCCACTTGGATCTGGGGATGGCAGGTCTTAAGCATTTCTCTCAGAGGATCTATATAGAAGGCGTCGCCCTCTTTGACAGAGAGAAGCCGTTCTCCGTACAGATCCGAGATCTCCAGTATTTTTTTAGAAGCAAGGAGGTGATTCCTGGGAACAGCAACGGATATGGGGAAGCTGCCCAGCTCAAAAAAATTGCTCAGGCTCAGCATTTGACGGGAGCCGAAAACGCCCACCATGAAATCTATCTCTTCCCCCAGAGAGGAGACAACAGAAAGGATCTTCTGCCGGTCATTGCTGTAAGGAACCATTTTTATCCGATATTCGGAAGGATCCGGACTGACCTGGTTCCACAGGTCGATGAGAAGGTTTCCGGGATTCAGAAGAGAAGAACCCAGGCGAATGGTTTTGACAGTCTGCTGCTGGATGGCCCTTGCTTTTACTTTTGGTAAATGCATTATAGCCGGATCGGAAATTCCATGTCAAGTGTTTCTGCTGTAAAATAACCATATAAAGTAACAGTTCAGCTGCAGCAAGCACGCCAGCGGGATTTCCCAAATGGCGGGGGCTGAACTGTTATCACATAAGACTCTGCAGTATAAGAGCAAATAGGAGGAAGAAATAATGGCAAAGGGAAAATTAGGTTTTGGCTGGATGCGTCTGCCTCAGAAGTCAGAAAATCCGGAAGACATTGATTTTGAACAGGTAAATCAAATGGTAGATGCTTATTTAGACGCTGGATTTGACTATTTTGACACCAGCTATGTGTACCACAATGGAAAAAGCGAAAATGCTATCCAGCGCTGTCTGATCAGTCGTTACCCCAGAGAAAAATTCAGGCTGGCTTCAAAGCTCCCCACTTTTGCGATCACAAAGGAGGAGCAGGTGGAAGAAATTTTCGCCCAGCAGCTGGAGAAATGCGGTACAGAATATTTTGATTATTTTCTCCTTCATAATGTAAACGGTATCCGCTATGAAAGAGAGATCAAGGAATGCCATATGTTTGAACATATGCAGCAGTGGAAAAAAGATGGAAAGATCCGTCATATCGGCTTTTCCTATCATGATTCTGCCGATAACCTGGACAAGATCCTTTCGGAACATCCGGAAGTAGAATTTGTCCAGATTGCTCTGAATTATATTGACTGGAACGCTTATCTGATCCAGGCAAAGAAGTGTTATGAAGTGATCCGAAAACATGGCTGTCAGGTGATCGTTATGGAACCGGTGAAAGGCGGTATGCTGGCAAAGGTTCCGGAGAAAGCAGAAGCGCTTATGAAACAGGAAGCTCCCCGGATGTCTCCGGCTTCCTGGGCCATCCGTTTTGCGGCAGGACTGGATGGGATTTTGACAGTCTTATCTGGAATGTCCGACTTAGCACAGGTAGAAGACAATATTTCCTATATGAAGGATTTTCAGCCTTTAAATGACCGGGAACTGAAGATCTTAAAAGAGGTAAGCCGCATTTACAAAGAGGAAGGGCCGGTACATACCGCAGACTTTAGCAAATATGAAGAAATCTCTCCTAAGGGAGTTTCTGCCGCTGCTATTCTGGAGGCTTATAACAACTGCATGCTCCAGCCAAATCCCGGCTTTGCCGCAGAGCATAACTACTTTTCAGTAGAAAAGGCAAAACATGGCATTAAAACAGAGGAAAACTGCATTCCTCTGCCGGCAGTACTCTCAGAAGGAACAGATATTTCTGATATGGTGAAAGAAGCTGAAGGATTTTTAAACAGCAACGCTTTTTTCCAATATGAAGTACAGTAAAAACAACATATTTACAGCTTTAAAAGATCTGCGGTCCTTATAAGGAGCTGGAGCTGCCGCATTAATCAAAATCGAGAATATTTATACATTTTATTCCTGATATATGACTAATGCGGCAGCTCCAGCCCTTTTTTATGCAGAAATCTTTTTAGGAGAAATAATAATCTTCTCCAGTGGGAATTCCCTGAATAGGATAGTCTTCCAGCACATCTTTGACCAGATAGGGTTTGTCGGAGATCAGGCCGTTTACCCCCATATCCAGATACTTTCTCATATTTTCTTCCGCATCTACAGTCCATACATACACCGGGAGCCAGGCCTGGCGGCAGACAGAGAGAAAGCTGTTGGAAACCATACTTTCCTCAATGACTACGAAGTCGCAGTTCAGAGAAAGGAGATCTTCAACTGTAGCTTTTCCAAGATTTCCGAACATACAGTAGCCTGTTTTTAACACAGGATTTTTCTGATGGATAAGCTGTACCAGTTCATAATCCAGGGACATGAGGAGACAGTCTTTCTGAAAGTCATATTTTTCGATCAGTGACAGGATCTGGTCAACAAGGATTTCTTTTTCCTTTCCGGAAACAGCTTTTAATTCGATCAACAGCCGGATCTTTCCCTGTGAAAGCTGGAGCAGTTCTTCCAGGGTGGGAACCTGTCCTTCCATGCCATACTGAGACAGAGAGACAGATTGGAGCTCTTCCAGAGTAAGACGGTTTATATTTTCAGACCGGCCTGCCATACGGCTCAGGTTATCATCATGGGCGGCTACCGGAACCTGATCTTTCGTCAGCTGGATATCTACTTCTGCAAAGTCTGCACCGGAATCAATCGCCCCTTTTACTGCCTCCAGGGTATTCTCCACACCCAGATCGCTGCCCCTGTGACCGATGGACAGCGGCTTGTGGACTGCAGGAGGTTCCTGAGCATACTGATACATGGCCAAAAGGCCGGCGGCAAGGACCAGGAGAACCACAGGGATCCAGAGCTTTTTCAGAAGGGGAATCTCCCTGAAAAGAGGACAGAAATACGCCTGGGTTTTACGGATCCCGGAGGATAGAAAAGCTTTTATTTTAGTAAAAGATTGAGAAGAAAGCCTGGCTGATGGAAAAAGCACAGGCGCTGCTTCTTCTGGAACGGGGAGTAAAATTCCTGTAAGGAATGCGGAAAATCCCAGGGAAAGAATACAGCGGAGGATCCAGACCAGCACGCCTGTGAAGGCGGTTTCCTGAGCCTTTCCGGAGAAGAAAAGCAGACACAGGGTTTTCAGGGGATTCTCCTCTATAACAGAGGAAAAGTCTCCGGGCAGGATACCGGACCTGCCAAAAAGCAGCTGCCACAGAGCCATGAGGATACCCAGGAGAAGAACGCCTTTTAGCCCTGCTTTTTTCCAGGCAAAGATACTTTCTTTGCAGCCTTCCCGGAAGCTTTTTCTCTTCAGGATCATAGCCGGAAGAAGGAAAAGCAGCAGAAGAAACAGGAGAAAAATCAGAGTATAGCCCAGATCCAGAACAAAGTTTCCATACCACCGTTTAGACAGTTCTCCTGTAACGAAATTCGGAATTTCCAGGCGGGGCATAACCGAAGGCACCAGATAGAGACCCTGAAAAGGAAGGAGCAGGAGTCCATATACAAAAAACCCTGGAATGTCTCTGAAATTTAAGGAAAACAGAGAGTACACAGAGGTCTTTAGAGTATCCTTCAGAGAAAAGGAGGATCCGGCATAGCTCTGATAAAGGGCAATAAAGATAAAGGAAAACTCAAAATATGCCAGGAAAGCAGAAAGGCACAGGATCAGGACAATGGCTGCGATTCCGGGAAAACTGAACAGGATCTGAAGCATGTGGTAGTTATACAGGCTGGTATCCCCGGCTATTTCCAACATCATGACGATCAGCTCTTTTCCCGCAGGAATGAATAAGAATAGGGAGAGAACTTTAAAAGCCAGCTCAAATAAAAATAACTGAGGCAGCAGGCGAAGAAAGCTTTGCAGGATTTTTTTGCAGTGTGTCAGGGATAACATTTTGTACATAAGTAACCTCCGGTATATATTTCAGATTTTTAAAACAGAGCGGTGAGATTTTCCAGGATCAGGGCACCGCCCAGGCTGTAGGCCAGCAGGGAGAAGGGCCTTCCCAGAAGGGTGAAAACCAGATATTTTTTCAGGGACATGGAAGTCAATCCTGCTATCAGACATAACAGATCGTCAGGCATACCTGGAAGGATCAAAGCCAGAAGGAAAAATACATCGAATTTCTTTCCTTTTTCTGCCCGGGAAATGTATTTCTGAAAGGTTTTTTCTGGTACAAACTTTAAAAGAAAGGCCTGCCCATAGTGCCTTGCCAGGAGAAAACTGAACACAGAACCTGTGACCATTCCGGCATAGTTCAGAAAGAAGCCGTACAGTGGGCCGAAAATCGCCACACCGATGATACAGCTGACACCCCCGGGAACTACTGGAATCACTACCTGTATAGTCTGGAGCAGGAGAAAACACAGTGGTGCCAGGACTCCTGTCTGACGGAGAAACTGTTCCATGGATTCCCGGGAAGAGAAGATCCCGCTTTGGAAACCTGCACCAAGAAGCAGGAGGAGGGTAGCGGTTCCGATGATGGTCAGTATGTTTTCTTCGAATTTTTTTGCCAGTGTCATGAGATATGCCTTCTTTCTGTTCTGTTTTTCGATCTTTATGTACTAGTGTATTGTCAGAAATTTTATATTGCCGTAGTCTGCCTGGCGGGAACTGTAGGGAGAAGCTTTTCTTTCCGGTGAAAAGAGTTCATCTTTTTGATAAAAAGCCACAGGCCGGGGCCGGCCAGTAGAAGAAAGAGTCCTCCGTTTACTGCCAGGTTCTCAAGTATCTGGAAAAACCTGGGCAGAGTGGTGAGAAAAGCCAGGGTCAGGAGAGCGGCCGACAGGTAGAGTTTATAGAGATTCGATTTGTTTTTCATAAGGTTTACCTCCCGTAGGTGTCTGTTTTCTTTTGATGGTCTTATCATAGCAGGGGAAGGTCTCACTATTATTTCAATTTTCAGAGAAAATGTTGCAGTTTTGTGATATTTTCCTCTGCCTTGCCACCATCCTCGTTTCATGGTAGTATTAGAAAGAATGAATAAGGAGAGAAATTTATGAGTTCTTATGAGAGTTTTGCCAGGGTCTATGATCTGTTTATGGACAATATTCCCTATGAAGAGTGGTGCGGATATCTTACCGGGCTTTTAGAAGACCAGGGGATCCGGGATGGCCTGGTCCTGGAACTGGGCTGCGGGACAGGAAATATGACTCGTCTTCTGGCCGGGAAAGGATACGATATGATCGGTGTGGATAATTCTGTGGACATGCTGGAGATCGCCATAGAGAAGAAGGAAGAAGAGGGGCAGGATATACTCTATCTCCTTCAGGACATGCGGGAATTTGAACTTTACGGCACTGTCCGGGCAGTGGTGTCTGTCTGTGACAGCATGAATTATATAACGGACGAAGAGGATCTGCTGGAAGTATTCCGGCTGGTAAACAACTATCTGGATCCCGGCGG
Source organism: Candidatus Blautia pullistercoris (assembly GCA_019114545.1). Classification (GTDB taxonomy): domain Bacteria; phylum Bacillota; class Clostridia; order Lachnospirales; family Lachnospiraceae; genus Blautia; species Blautia pullistercoris. The sequence goes on from DXFG01000057.1 coordinate 44,595, forward strand.
GATTTTTATTTTTGATCTGAATACAGAATACAAATATGAAGAGATCCTGGGAGACACTGCCATAGCCGAGGACCGGGAAGACGCCAGTTTTATCTGGGATAATTATTATGATCCTGAGGAACAGATCAACGAATATGATCTGGCTCTTTTTATCCCGGTGGATAAGGATGGGGAGACTCTTTACCGGAAGTATGAGGAGACCCATTATCAGAAAGCCTATTCTCTGGAAAAGATAAAAGAGCTGCTGGCAGAGGCAGGGATGGAATTTATAGACGCTTACGACGCCTTTACCAGGAATCCGGTGAAAGAGGACAGCGAGAGGATCTACATACTTGCCAGAGAAAAAGGAAAGAAAAGTATTTAAGACATAAAGAGGAGATTTAAAATATGGGAGATTATATTGTAAGGGCCACAGCGGCCAATTATCAGATCAGGGCATTTGCGGCTACTACCAGGGATCTGGTGGAGTATGCCAGAGCAGCCCATAATACCAGCCCGGTGGCTACTGCGGCTCTGGGACGTTTGCTTACAGCGGGAGCCATGATGGGCGTGATGATGAAAGGAGAGAAGGACCTGCTGACCCTGCAGATCAAGGCGGGAGGTCCTCTGGAGGGCATTACCGTTACTGCAGATTCCAAGGGAAATGTAAAGGGGTATGTGGGAAATCCCAATGTGGTCCTTCACGCCAATGCTCAGGGGAAATTGGATGTGGCAGGCGCTGTAGGCGTGGGTTTTATGAACGTGATTAAGGATATGGGTATGAAAGAGCCTTATGTGGGCCAGACCGTGCTCCAGACCAGCGAGATCGCAGAGGATCTTACCTATTACTTTGCCACCAGCGAGCAGGTGCCTTCTTCTGTAGGACTGGGCGTATTGATGGAAAAGGACAACACTGTGAAACAGGCAGGCGGCTTTATTATCCAGCTTATGCCTTTCACAGAGGAAGCAGTGATCAGCCGGCTGGAGGAAAATCTGAAGAAAGTGACTTCTGTCACAGCTCTTCTGGAAGAGGGACATACGCCGGAAAGCCTTCTGGAACTTTTGCTGGAAGGATTTGATATTGAATTTAACGACAGGATCCCCACTCAGTTCCACTGCAACTGCAGCAAGGAGAGAGTGGAGAGAGCTCTGATCAGTATTGGAAGAAAAGACATTCAGGAAATGATCGATGAAGGAAAGGAAATCGAGATGAACTGTCATTTCTGTAATAAAAATTATACTTTTACAGTAGAAGAACTGAAACAGATCTTAAAGGAATGTAAAAGATAAAAGAGAGGTTTGGCGGAAGATGAGAGATGGATTTATAAAGGCGGCAGCGGCAGCTATTGACGTCCGGGTGGCCGACTGTATTCACAACACGGATGAGATCATTAAGAAAGCCAGAGAGCTTTCTGATAAAGGAGCCAGGATCCTGGTGTTCCCGGAGCTTTCCATTACCGGCTATACCTGTCAGGATCTTTTCTGGCAGGAGACTCTGCTGAATAGTGCCAGGGAGCAGCTTTTAAGGGCGGCAAAGGAATTGAAGGATGTGCCAGGGCTGATCTTTGTGGGACTTCCCTATGCTTACCGTGGGAAGCTCTATAATGTGGCGGCAGCTATAAACCAGGGAGAGATCCTGGGACTGGTCCCAAAGGAGTATCTGCCCAATTATGGAGAGTTTTATGAGGCAAGGCATTTCTCTTCAGGAAAAAATCTCTGGGGATATACGGAACTGGGAGGAAAGCAGGTGCCTGTTATGGAGAAACTGCTGTTTTCCTGCCGGGAAGTGCCGGGCCTTACCGTGGCTGCGGAAATCTGCGAGGATCTGTGGGCGGCTGCTCCTCCAAGTGTGGCTCACGCCATGGCCGGGGCAAATGTGATCGTAAACCTTTCCGCCAGTGATGAGACCGTAGGGAAAGCCGACTACAGACGGGAACTGGTAAAGAGTCAGTCTGCCAGATTGCTGTGCGCCTATATTTACGCTACTGCCGGATATGGAGAGTCTACCCAGGATCTGGTTTTCGGCGGCCAGCATCTGATCTGCGAAAACGGCGTAGTATTAAAAGAAGCAGAAATGTTCCAGAATCAGTCAGCAGAGGCAGTTCTGGATATCAACCGTTTATCAGAAGAACGGAGAAGGATTTCCACCTGGCATGAGGAAAAGAGAGAAGGATATCTTACAGTAGAGTTTTCCCTTCCTGTAGAGGAGACAAAACTGGAGCGGTTTATCGATCCCAGTCCCTTTGTGCCGGACAGCCGGGGAGATAGAGAAAAGCGCTGTAATGAGATCCTGATGATCCAGGCTATGGGCCTGAAGAAGCGTTTGGAGCATACCCGCTGCCAGAGAGCGGTGCTGGGAATTTCCGGAGGCCTGGATTCCACACTGGCTCTCCTGGTCACTGCCAGGGCTTTTGATCTTCTGGGAATGGGAAGAGAACATATCACCGCAGTGACTATGCCCTGCTTCGGTACCACAGACCGGACTTACACCAACGCCTGCGAACTGACCAGAAGGCTGGGAGCTACTCTTATGGAAGTGGATATAAAGAAAGCAGTGCTGCAGCATTTTTCCGATATCGGCCATGATGAAAATGTTCATGATGTGACTTACGAAAACTCCCAGGCCAGGGAGCGGACACAGGTGATCATGGATATTGCCAACCAGCAGGGAGGCATGGTGGTTGGAACTGGAGACCTTTCAGAGCTGGCCCTTGGCTGGGCAACCTATAACGGGGATCATATGTCCATGTATGGAGTAAACGCCTCTGTGCCAAAGACTCTGGTCCGCCATCTGGTACGGTACTACGCTGATACCTGCGGAGAGGAAAAACTGTCCCAGATCCTTCTGGATATTCTGGATACACCGGTAAGTCCGGAGCTTCTTCCTCCAAAGGACGGAGTGATCTCCCAGAAGACCGAAGATCTGGTAGGTCCCTATGAGCTTCATGATTTCTTCTTATATCAGATGCTCCGTTTTCATTTCAGACCTGGCAAGATTTACCGTATGGCAAAGGCAGCTTTTGCCGGAGTCTACGAGCCGGAAGTGATCATGAAATGGCTGAAGACTTTCTATTCCAGATTTTTTGCCCAGCAGTTTAAGCGTTCCTGTCTTCCCGACGGACCTAAGGTGGGAAGTGTAGCCGTATCTCCAAGGGGAGATCTCCGGATGCCAAGCGACGCCTGCGTGCGGATCTGGATGGAGGAACTGGAACAGATCCAGGAGTAAAAGAAAGGCGGCATTTATGAAGGCGGTAGTTTTTGAGAAAAAAGGAAAACTGGTCCTTACAGAACGGCCCAGGCCCTGTCTGGAAAGGGATACAGACGTTTTGGTGAGAGTGACTCTTACCACTATCTGTTCCAGCGATATCCATATCAAGCATGGAGCGGTGCCAAATGCTGTTCCGGGAACTATCCTGGGCCATGAGTTTGTAGGGGTGGTGGAAGAAACCGGAAAAGCTGTGAAAAAGGTGAAACCGGGAGACCGGGTGGCGGTGAATGTGGAGACTTTCTGCGGAAGCTGTTTTTACTGTGAGCGAGGCTTTGTAAATAACTGCAGCGACCCTCTGGGCGGCTGGGCCCTTGGGTGCCGGATCGACGGAGGACAGGCAGAGTATGTCCGGATCCCTTACGGAGACAACGGTCTTACGAAAATCCCCAATAGAGTTTCAGATGAAGCCGCTCTTTTCACCGGGGATCTTCTGTCTACCGGTTACTGGGCTGCCAGGATCGGAGAGATCAGCAAAGGAGACACTGTGGCAGTGATCGGGGCAGGACCTGCGGGAATGTGTACCATGATGTGCGCCAGACTTTATGACCCTGGAAAGATCATTGCCCTGGATACCGACGAGAACCGTCTGGATGTAGTAAAGGACAACCATCTGGCGGATTTCTGTATAAATCCCGGTGAAATTTCAGAAAAGGATCTGGAAACCCAGATCCGGGAGTTGTCTCATGGACGGGGAGCAGACCGGGTCTTTGAGGTGGCAGGAGGAAAAGATACCTTGCAGACTGCCTGGAAGATCGCCAGGCCCAATGCAGTGGTCACCTTAGTGGCTATGTATGAAGAAGACCAGCGGCTGCCTCTGCCTTCCATGTATGGGAAGAACCTGGTCTTTAAGACAGGCGGGGTAGACGGCTGTTATTGTGATCAGATCATGGACCTGATCCAAAAGGGAGAGCTGGATACCAGCCCGCTGATCACTCACCGGACGACTCTGGAACATATTATGGAAGCTTATGAGATCTTTGAGAAGAAACAGGACGGCGTGATCAAATTTGCGATTAAGGTATAATGAAAGGAAGAGGTCACATGGGAGTTAAACAGGATTATCTTATGCGTATGATCAATGACATCGTCCGGGGGCTTGCACTGGTCCTTACGGGAAAGAAGGAGGTCCGCTATGAGCTGCCTCAGGAGCAGGAACGGACAGAAGAGGAAAACCTTTATGCCCGGATCCTGGAGATGGCAGACCGGGGAGAGATCAATGAAGCGGAAAATATTCTTCTGGGAGATTTCCCGGAAAATACACCGGACTACGGGATCATGGTGGCGGATTTTTATCAGCATTTAGATGAATTTGATGATGATTTTCTGGAAGAGCATGATTATTCCAGAGAAGAGATTCTGGAGGGACTGGAAAGCCTGGCTGAGGAGTATGGATTAACAGAGTCCTGAAGTTGAATTTGGAGAGGGCGGATCATGAAATTAGTAGTCCCTACTACTATTTCAATATCACAGATCCGGATGGAAATGTTCTGGAAATCACAGGAAAGATGAAATAGAGAAGCCTATATCTTCTGAGAATTGGAAGGCAGAAACTAAAATCGGGAGGAAAATAAAATGGAACAGTTGAGAGTAGGAATTTTAAGTACAGGAAATATTGCGGCAACTATGGCGGATACCGTAGCTAAGATGAAAGAAGCCCGAATCTATGCGGTAGCTTCCAGAAGCCTGGAGAAGGCAGAAGCCTTTGCAGAACGTTTTCAGATTGA
>DXFG01000058.1 GCA_019114545.1 Candidatus Blautia pullistercoris
CCAGTGTTGTCAGCGACTCTAAGTCTACTTTCCTGTTGAATCATGCTGGGATTCCTCCTTCACGAATTTCCAAACTATATTCCCATAATTGAAAAACCAATTATTTCACTCTTTCTACAACTTCTACAAGTCTCCATCTCTTGTCTTTGGACAGAGGTCTTGTCTCCATAACCTTTACGGTATCACCGATGTTACAGGTATTCTCTTCGTCATGTGCTTTTAATTTATAGGTTCTCTTTACGATCTTTTTGTAAAGAGGATGTTTTACGTGGTCTTCGATAGCAACGACGATAGTTTTGTCCATCTTGTTGCTGACAACTTTACCAACACGTGTTTTTCTCAGATTTCTTTCCACGATTATGCTGCTCCTTTCTATCTAATAGGAATTTCTTCCTTACGCATTTGCCTTCTGAGCAATCAGAGTCTGGATTCTAGCGATGTTCTTACGAACCTCTTTAATTCTGCTTGTATTGTCCAGCTGATTTGTTGCATTCTGGAATCTCAGGTTAAAGAGTTCCTTTTTAGCAGCTACTAATTCTTCCTGTAATTCTGCAGCTGATTTTGTTCTTAAATCTTCTACATAATTTTTAATTTTCACTGTTATCACCGCCTTCTAAGTCTGCACGAGAAACGATTTTACATTTGACTGGCAACTTATGCATTGCAAGACGTAATGCCTCACGGGCTGTTTCTTCCGGAACGCCTGCGATTTCAAACATTACTCTGCCTGGCTTTACAACTGCTACCCAGTATTCTAAGGCACCTTTTCCGGAACCCATACGTGTTTCTGCTGGTTTTGCTGTTACTGGTTTGTCTGGGAAAATCTTGATCCAAACTTTACCGCCACGTTTGATATAACGAGTCATGGCAACACGGGCAGCCTCGATCTGGTTGGATTTAATCCAGCAAGGCTCTGTTGCAACCAGACCGAATTCACCGTAGTTGATTTTATTTCCTCTTAACGCTTTTCCTCTCATGGAGCCACGGAATTGTTTACGACGTTTTACTCTTTTTGGCATTAACATAATTATTTATCGCTCCCTTCCTTAGTTCCTTTTGTTGGAAGTACTTCGCCATTGTAGACCCATGTCTTAACGCCAACTTTGCCGTAAGTGGTATCTGCTTCAGCGAAACCATAGTCGATATCTGCTCTTAAAGTCTGAAGGGGAATGGTTCCCTCGATGTAAAATTCTGTACGGGCCATATCCGCTCCGCCCAGACGTCCGGATACGGAAGTTTTGATTCCCTTTGCGCCGGCTTTCATTGTTCTGGACATTGCAGACTTCATAGCACGACGGAAGGAAATACGGTTCTCAAGCTGAAGAGCAATGTTCTCTGCTACCAGCTGAGCGTCTTTATCCGGTCTCTTTACTTCTTTGATGTCAACAACTAATTTCTTATCTGTATATTTCTGTAATTCAGCTTTCACTTTCTCGATTTCAGAACCGCCTTTACCGATTACTACTCCCGGTTTTGCAGTGTAAACAATCACTTTTACTCTGTCAGAAGCTCTCTCGATTTCGATTCTGGAGATGCCTGCGCTGTATAATTTCTTTTTCAGAAATGTTCTGATATTATAATCTTCCACTAAGTTGTCAGCGAAATCGCCTTCAGCATACCATTTGGAATCCCAGTCTTTGATAACGCCGACTCTGAGTCCGTGTGGGTTAACCTTCTGTCCCATGATATTCCTCCTTATCTCTCATCCAATACAACTGTGATATGGCAGTTTCTCTTTAAGATTCTGTAAGCTCTGCCCTGTGCTCTCGGTTTGATTCTCTTCATTGTAGGTGCTTTGTTAGCGTAGCACTCTGCAATGTAAAGATTTTCCGGATTCATACCATTGTTGTTCTCAGCATTTGCAATAGCTGATTCCAGTAATTTTTTGATCACGCTGGAAGCGTATCTTGGATTGTATGTTAAGATACCAAGTGCAGTCTGCACGTCTTTGCCACGGATAACATCCAGTACGTAGCAAGCTTTCTGTACGGACATTCTTGCGTAGGATAACTTTGCAGAGGGTCTTGTATCTTTATTAGCATTTCTTGCTCTTTTAATCTGACTTCTATGTCCTTTTGCCATGATAAAAGCCTCCTTTCAAATATTAACGAACACCTGATTTTTTCTCGTCTTTGCCGTGTCCTCTATAAGTTCTTGTAGCAACAAACTCACCAAGTTTGTGGCCAACCATATCTTCTGTAATATAAACCGGCACATGTTTTCTTCCGTCGTGAACAGCGATTGTATGTCCAACGAAGGAAGGGAAAATTGTGGAACGACGTGACCAGGTTTTAATAACTGTCTTATCGCCGGCAGCATTCATAGCGTCTACTTTTTTCAGTAAGCTTTTATCTGCGAACGGTCCTTTTTTTAATGAACGAGCCATTGTCTTACCTCCTATTATTTAGCTAATGTTTTGCCATCTCTTCTTCTTACAATTAACTTGTTAGACTGTTTGTTTTTCTTTCTTGTCTTCAAGCCAAGAGCCGGTTTGCCCCATGGAGTACATGGACCTGGGCGTCCGATACCGGTCTTACCTTCACCACCACCATGTGGATGATCGTTGGGGTTCATAACAGAACCACGAACGGTAGGTCTGATGCCCATGTGACGTTTACGTCCTGCTTTACCGATGTTGATAAGGCTGTGCTCGCCGTTTCCTACTACGCCGATAGATGCGCGGCAGTTTAAAGGAACCATTCTCATTTCGCCTGATGGAAGACGAAGTGTTGCATATTTTCCTTCTTTTGCCATTAACTGTGCTCCGTTACCAGCAGAACGAACCAGCTGTCCGCCTTTGCCCGGATACAGTTCAATGTTGTGTACCATAGTACCAACGGGAATACTAGCTAAAGGCAGGCAGTTTCCAGGTCTTACCTCGGCATTCTCGCCGTTCATGATCTTCATGCCAACCTTTAATCCTTCTGGAGCTAAGATATATGCTTTCTCACCGTCTGCATATGCGATCAGAGCGATGTTAGCTGTTCTGTTCGGATCATATTCGATAGTCTTAACTGTTGCAGGGATATCGTCTTTTCTTCTCTTGAAGTCAACGATTCTGTATTTTGTTCTGTTTCCGCCTCCGCGGTGTCTTACTGTGATTTTACCTTGATTATTACGTCCAGCATTTTTCTTTAAGGACACAACCAGAGATTTCTCTGGAGTTGAGGTTGTGATCTCGCTGAAATCAGAACCTGTCATGTGTCTTCTGGAAGGTGTATATGGGCTGTAGGTTTTAATTCCCATTACTGTCTCTCCTTTCATATCCGCCAGCCGGCAACATGCCCTGGCGTTTCTTTGCCGCAGCCAAATATCGGATTAATTTTTCTTGACTGCTGTAGTTATCATCGTAGTTTGTACGGGTATGTTCACTCAACTAAACTCGGCTGTCGCCTTCAGCTCTGCCTTGTCAAGGTCCGTGAACGGGGTCCGACTAAGGCTCAACTATCGCCTGACGGCTCTGTTTCGCCAAGTCTTATAACCCCTCAAAAATTTCAATATCTTTGCTATCTTCTGTAAGAGTTACGATAGCTTTCTTTGTCTTAGCTGTTTTCCCGAAGGTCATTCCTCTTCTTTTTGTCTTGCCATCTAAGTTCATGGTGTTGACAGATTTTACTTTTGTTCCTTCGAACATTTTTTCAACAGCTTCTTTGATCATGGTCTTGTTAGCCTCTGTGTGCACTAAGAAAGTATATTTCTTCTCGCCCATGGCTGCCATGCTCTTCTCTGTTACAATCGGTTTCAGGATTACATCATAATACTGTACGTTTGCCATTATGCGTATACCTCCTCAATTGCTGCTGCAGAAGCTTTTGTCAGGATCAGTGTATTGTATTTCAGTACATCGTATACGTTGATAGTACCTGGTAATGCTGTGATCACATCCGGAATATTTCTTGCGGACAGTACCACGTTCTGATCGTTATCAGCCAGAACAACCATTGCTTTAGAAACATTCAGGTTATTCAGCACGTTCTGCATTGCCTTTGTCTTAATTTCATCTAATTTCAGATCTTCCAGAACGATCAGCTTATTCTCCTGTACTTTGCTTGTCAGTACAGATTTCAGAGCTGCTCTTCTTTCTTTTTTATTCATCTTCAGAGAATAATCTCTAGGTGTTGGTGCGAATACCACACCGCCGCCTGTCCACTGTGGAGCTCTTGTTGAACCCTGTCTTGCATGACCGGTTCCTTTCTGTCTCCAGGGTTTTCTTCCGCCGCCGGATACTTCAGAACGTGTTTTTGCCTTCTGTGTACCCTGACGATTATTTGCAAGCTGACGAACAACAGCTAAATGTACTAAGTGGTCGTTGATCTCTACACCGAACACCGCATCGTTTAATTCCATTGTTCCAACTTCTTTGCCTTCCATATTATAAACAGATACGTTTGCCATTTGTATGGTCCTCCTTTCCAACGAAAACTTTATTTGCCGGCTTTCACTGTTTCTTTAACGGTAACTAAGGATTTCTTAGGTCCTGGAACAGCGCCTTTTACCAGAAGCAGATTGTTTTCAGCATCTACTCTTACGATCTCAAGGTTCTGTACAGTCACTTTTACATGTCCCATCTGTCCTGGCATTCCTTTTCCTTTGAATACCTTGGAAGGATCAGAACAAGCGCCGTTGGAACCTGCGTGACGGTGATATTTAGAACCGTGAGCCATAGGTCCTCTGGACTGTCCGTGTCTCTTGATGGCACCCTGGAATCCTTTACCTTTGCTGATAGCAGTAGCATCGATCTTGTCCCCTGCTGCAAAGATGTCAGCTTTGATTTCCTGTCCTAAAGAGTATTCGCCTTCCAGCTTTAACTCCCTTACATATCTTCTGCAGGAAACTCCGGCTTTGTCAAAGTGTCCTTTCATTGGCTTATTCACAAGATTTTCTCTCTTGTCGCCAAAGCCAACCTGTACTGCTTCATATCCATCGTTGTCCATGGTCTTAACCTGTGTTACCACACAAGGACCAGCCTGCAATACAGTTACTGGAGTCAACACTCCGTCTTCGTTGAAGATTTGAGTCATTCCGACTTTAGTAGCTAAGATTGCTTTCTTCATTTTTTACCTCCTGTGAATCTACAGCGGATTACACTGTGTTGTGCAATCATCCTAGACAAACAGTCGATATATAGTTCTATATCAACCTTGTAAGGATAATCTCTTCATCAAACAGAATTATTTCTGTTTCATCTTGATATCAATATACACACCTGCAGGCATCTCCAGTCTTGCCAGAGCGTCTACTGTTTTCTGTGTTGGTGCGATGATATCGATCAGTCTTTTATGAGTTCTCTGCTCGAACTGTTCTCTGGAATCTTTGTCTTTGTGAACCGCACGCAGGATTGTCACAACCTCTTTCTTTGTAGGAAGGGGAACCGGTCCGCTAACAGTTGCTCCATTCTTCTTAACAGTTTCGATGATTTTGCCTGCAGACGCATCTACTAACTGATGGTCGTAAGCTTTTAAAGTGATTCTCATTACTTGACTTGCCATAAAAAAAGTCTCCTCCTTTTCGCACTTTTTGTAGTACGACAAGCGGCGACTGTACACATTCCCGTGTGTGTCATCTCAAATCTGCACACACTCCCACTCATTCGTGGTAAGTCTCTTGATGTTATACAGTGACTTGTCGTCAGTTTCCTAACTTGACATTCGCTCCACGGAAAACCTGCCACATAGGCAGCAACCTCACGCTTCATAGCTATCATGTCACAGCACTTGTTAGTATAATAGAAGTTTTTCCAGATTGCAAGCTTTTTTTCTCTGGTTTTGTATTTTTTTTGTATTTTTTTCCATACATAAAAAGCACCGGAAACAATTTTGTTTCCGATGCTTTTCCTTCTATATAATATATGAAACGAGTGTACTGACACAGCCATAATTCAACGAATGACTTGTCTGATATATACCATTAAAGAATATCTGAGTAATCCAGCAGTGTAACCTGATTATCTTTATCCTCTTTTACTTCAGGAGTATCTCCTGCAGCCTGTGCTTTCGCCAGGAGTTCTTCTATTGTAGGCGCATTAGGAACAGATTCTGGATTGAAGCTTCTCTCTTCTTCCAGGGTCTCAGGAATTTCCTCAGGCTCCTCCTCTTCCTGGGCTTCTGCCTCTGCTTCCATCTCTTCTTCCGGTTTTTCTTCTTCTGCTGCTATTTCCTCTAAAGATTCTGTTTCTTCAGAAAGAGGAACATCCCATTCTTCCTGTTGGATTTCTTCCGGAACTTCCTGGATTTCATCAGGAATGTTTTCCTGGTCTAAACTGCTGATATCCGGCATCACGATAGTGGCATCCGGAACCTGCTCCGGTTCACTGATCTTGGAAACACCTGCAGCTACAGAAGACATGGCCTCTTCCACTGCTTTATCAAGATCTTCTTCCGTTGAAAAATTTTCCCGGGAAACTGTCTCTTCAAAATCCTGATCTTCAGAAAGCCCTTCTTCTGTTTCTTCTGTTTCTTCTGTTTCTTCTTCCTCTTCGTCCTCTTCCCGAATCCCTTTTCTCGCCATTTTTCTGCGGCGTTTTTCTTCCTTTTTCAGTCTTCTGCGTTCCCGGCGAGAAAGAACCTCTTCTTCCTCCTCATCTTCCCTTTCGTCTTCTTCCTGAGAATCTTCTTCATCCTCCTCGTCATCCTCTTCCTCGTCTCTGTCTTTTCGCCAGATCTCAGAAAGAATAAACAGAATAATCAGGAAGACAATTCCCAAGCCTACAACGATCAGACCTTCTGTACTCTGAAGAGCGATAGCTCCATAGCCGATAAAGGGAACCACCAATACCACTCTGGGGACAGATTTCTGTATCGTAATGTTCTGCTCGTCGCTGTTCCTGTTATAAGGATCGCTCACTCTGTAGGCGCCTGCACTGGCATCCATATCTGTAATCTCATAGATATAATCGCTGGAACCTTCGCTGTAGATAATCCGGTCGCCCACCTCCAGGTCACCGGCATCCGTGCTCCGCCCATAGGCTACGGATCCTACCGGAAGGTTTGTATCGGTCTCCGTATTATCATTCATGACCGTATCTACTCCTGCAAAAGGAGGCACCAGCAGTGCAGCCGCTACAGCAATGGCAGCGATCACCACCAGGTTTACAATGATCTTCAAAAATTTTGACATTTTTTATACTCCTTACTTTACAGCTTGGCCGTTATATTTTGTGATTTGTTTTATCTTATCATTTTTCAGCCAGGATGTATAGAGCGAATTTTCAATAACGATTCCGTCATAAGTGAATCTAAGCTACATGGCTGAATCGTTACGAATTTTCAGCTATACTAACTCTTACATGTCTTTCAGGAAAGCACAGTATCCTCTGTATGCCTCATAGATATCTACTTTGCTGGCGATTTCCCATGGAGAATGCATGTTCAGTACTGGCACACCGCAGTCAATAACTTCCATATTATAGTTTGCCAGAATATAGGCGATAGTTCCTCCGCCGCCCTGGTCCACCTTACCCAGTTCTGCGGTCTGGAAAGCTACATGATTTTCTTCCATAACTTTGCGCAGCTTTGCTATGTATTCCGGATTGGCATCATTTGATCCGCTCTTTCCACGGGAACCTGTATATTTATTAAAAGTAATTCCATGGCCCAGGTATGCTGCGTTCTTTTTCTCCATAACCTCCGGGTAGTTGGGGTCAAAGGCAGCGCTGACATCAGAAGACAGCATCATGGAATTTTTTAAAGCTCTTCTCAAAAGCAGTTCGCTGTACTGTCCTGCAGCATTCATAACCTCTGCAGTTGTGTTTTCGAAGAACCGGGACTGCATGCCGGTAGCACCTACGCTTCCGATCTCTTCTTTATCCACTAAAAGGCACACCGAAGTATATTTCACCTTATCCTGGGCCAGCATAGCCATAAAAGAAGGATACGCACATACACGGTCATCATGTCCGTAGGCCATGATCATGCTTCTGTCCAGACCGTAATCTTTTGCCGGTCCTGCCGGAACCACTTCCAGTTCTGCGGAAAGAAAGTCCTCTTCCTGGATTCCGTATTTCTCCTCCAACAGTTTCAGGATCCGGGCTTTCACCGGCTCTTTCTCTTCTTCCCCTGTTTCTAAAGGAATACTTCCCACAAGTACATCCAGATTTTCTCCCTCTACGACTTCCGCTGCATTTTTCTGCATCTGTTTTCCGGAAAGATGGATCAGAAGGTCTGAGATACCTACCACCGGATCATCCTCTTTCTCTCCCACAACTACCGGAATAATCTCTCCACTCTTCTTTGCTACCACACCGTGAAGGGCCATGGGCAGAGTCACCCACTGGTATTTCTTCACACCTCCATAATAATGGGTATCCAAAAGAGCCAGCTCTGTATCTTCATATAAAGGATTCTGTTTCAGATCCAGTCTGGGTGAATCTACATGGGCTCCCAGGATCCGCATTCCCTTTTCTATAGGTTCCTCGCCGATGATGTACATTGCCAGAGTCTTCCCCATATTATTGGCATAAACTTTATCTCCCGGCTTCAGCTCTGTTCCCTGAGCGGTTATCTCTTCCAGATTTCTGTAGCCTGCTTTCTCCGCCATTTTTATCATTTCGGAAACACATTCTCTTTCTGTTTTGCAGCAGCTCATAAAATCTTTATATGCTCCACAGAAATCAAAAACTTCTTTTTTATCTGTGTATTTTTTCCATGCATTTTCCGTCTTCATGCTTATCCGCCTCCTGTTATACATTTTTTCATAGCTATTTCGATTCTACTACAACTTTCCGCTGATTGCAAGGCAGGGGTTGCTTCTTCCAGGCTTATCTTATATAATTAGCATGAATTCTGAACGAAAGGCGGCACCTGTTTTGAAAAACAAAATCAAAGCCATTGAAGACCTGTCGCTGAACGCCTGGCCTTCACATCAAATGCAGATCTATGACGGTTGGATCCTTCGTTTTTCTTATTTTTATACCCATCGGACAAACTGCATCGAGCAGATCGGCCCCTCCACTATCCCTCTTCAGGACAAATTAGATTACTGTGAAGAAGTCTATGAGAGATGGGGCACTCCTGCCATCTATAAGATCACGCCTCTGATCAACAGTTCTTTTGACCAGAAACTTACGGAAAGAGGCTACCACATCGCTCACATCACGGAGGTCATGACCATGGAACTTGGCGGTCCTCTGCCTGGCGGGATCCCATGGAAAGTGGAACTTTCCCCCAGGATCACCTCACGTTGGCTGGATGCCCTCTTTGCCATGAAAGGAACCGTAAATCAGATACACCGAAAAATCGTTCCTTCCATGTATGCGGCAATCCCCAAGGATGTTATTGCCGCTTCCGTTTTTGACAAGGACCAGGTAATCGGCACCGGCCTTGGCATATTGGACAGGGATTATGTAGGGCTTTATGCCATCCATGTATCTGAAAAATACCGGGGCCATCATATCGGACAATCAATCTGCCGCTCTCTGTTAAATGCAGCGGCCCGGCAGGGGGCTTCTTCTGCCTATCTTCAGGTGGTCAAAGGGAATGAAGCCGCTAAAAATCTTTACCGTTCCCTGGGGTTTGAAGATTTCTATACATATTGGTTCCGGCAGCAGTATCCTGTTAAAAAATGGGAAAATCAGCCGGTAGAAAGTCCGGAAGCATTGCAGCAGCTGCAACAGACGTCAGGAGCTCTTAGTTGAGACCTGACTGCTAAAACAAACCCGGCAGCCGGGACGAATTGGAAACCCACTTTTTGTTCCATTCCTTCCGGCTGCCGGGGCAGTATTTAAATCTTCAGTTCAAGTAAGACATTCCACCATTATTTCTGAGACTTTCTGCTCAGGTATTCTTCGATACCCTTCATAGCCTCTTCCTCATCTACGCCTTCTACAGATACTGTCACTTTTTCTCCAGCATCCAGTCCAAGGCTCATCATACCCATAATGCTTTTTGCGTTCACCCGTTTCTCCTCATTCTCCAGATAAATGCTACTTGCATACTGGCTGGCGATCTGAACGAGCAATGCGACAGGCCTTGCTTCCAGTCCGTTTGAAATCCCAATCGTTATCGGTTTCCTAATCATACTTGTTCCTCCTTATTCCTGTCTGCGCTTCCAAAAGGGTGCGCAGCGTGGGCCTTCATGTCCATGTTTCCCACATCGTTGCATTCTCTGAGCTGTTCTGCTATGGTACTGATCTTCCTGAGTCTGTGATTGATCCCTGACTTGCCAATAGGCACAGTCAGGAGCGCTCCCAACTCTTTCAGGGATGCCTGTGGATATTCCAGCCGGACTATCGCTGTCTCCTCCAGATTTTCCGGAAGTCTGTGGAGACCTATCGTATCCCGGATATATGCAATATCCTCCATCTGCTTTACCGCAGCATTTACAGTCTTGTTAATATTTGCCGTTTCGCAGTTCACCTTTCTGTTCACAGTATTCCGCATTCCCTTGAGGATCCTGACATTTTCCAGGTTCATCAAAGAGACTCCTGCTCCCATAAGGCCTAAAAGTTCTACGATTTGTGCGCCTTCTTTCACATAAACAACATCATACTTTTTGCGTTTCACAATCTTGGCATCAATTTCAAAAGACTGTATCAGCTCCTGCAGCTGCCGGGCCTTCTCCTGGCTGGTACATACGATCTCAAAGTGATAAAACTTGGTAGGATCGCTGATGGAACCGGCACATAAAAAAGCGCCCCGCAGGAAGGCCCTCTTACAGCAATTCTTCTGAATCACCATTTGACTGACCAGGCCCTCCACGGCTGCCGTACTCCTGTCCGGGGAAAGAATCTTTACCGCCTGCAGAATCTTCACCGTAAGTTCCTGATTTCCTACGTCAATCGTAAATCGGTTGTTTTTTTTGACTATTCTTTCATCAATAGAAACTTCGTCATTTATTTTAAACGTTTTTTCCAGCAATGTAAAGTATTTTCTTATAATCCCTGGATTTTCCGCAGATACTCTCAAATCTGTCTCACCCTGGCTGTTTTTTCGGATTTCTCCGTTAAAGGCCACGATGGCAGCCAGTTCTGCAATCCTGCAGTGTCTGGCATTATCAGTTTTTTTCAGTAGTTCTTCTTTTACATCTCCGGAGAAAGACATTACTTTCCATCCTTTTCTATATCTCTATGTTCTATGCGAAGTCCATATTCTTCACTTTTATCAAGACGGCGGTAGAGCTCGTTGGCAAGAGTCACCGAACGGTGCTTGCCCCCGGTACATCCTACCCCGATAACCAGCTGGGTCTTTCCCTCTGCAATATAATTGGGAATCAGGAACCGGATCATATCCTCCAGCTTGTCAGAAAATTCATGAGCCAGATCAAATCCCATAACATAATCTCTCACTGGCTGGTCATTGCCGCTTAAGGGACGAAGCTGCTCTATGTAGTAAGGATTTGGCAGGAAGCGCACGTCAAAAACAAGATCCGCATCCTGGGGAATTCCGTATTTAAAGCCAAAGGACAATACTGTGACCATAAGGTTGCGGAACTTAACATTTTCCACAAAAATTTTTTCCAGTTCTTCCCGAAGCTCCCTTGTGAGAAGTTTGCTGGTATCCAGGATATAATCTGCATACTGCTTCAGGTCTTTCAGACGTTCCCTCTCTTTTTTGATTCCTTCATCCACCCGGCCGCTGCCTGCCAAAGGATGGCTTCGCCGGGTTTCCTTATACCGCTTCACCAGAGCCTTATCCTCTGCATCCAAAAACAGGATTTCTACTTTTGTCCCCGGATACTTGATCTTCTCCAGAACGGATTCCAGTTCATCTAAAGATTTACCGCTTCTTACATCGATCCCCACAGCCACTCTCTCGATCTCTCCCGGACCGCTATCCCGGATAATCTGGATAAATTTTTCGATCAGAGGCACCGGCAGATTATCCACACAGAAATATTCCATATCTTCCAGCATTTTCAAGGCAGTACTCTTTCCTGCTCCTGACATTCCCGTAACAATTACAAACCGCATAGCTCCTCCTAAAATTCTCCCAGAAATTTCACTTCTGTCTCCAGTTCCACGCCGAATTTTTCCCGGACTCTCTTCTGCACCTCCCGGATCAGGGTCAGGACATCGCTGGCGGAAGCCCCTCCGGTATTGACTACAAAGCCGCAGTGTTTCTCAGAAACCTGAGCTCCTCCTACGGAAAATCCACGAAGGCCTGCATCCATGATCAGCTTTCCCGCGAAGTAACCCTCCGGCCGTTTAAAGGTACTGCCGGCGCTTGGCAGATCCAGAGGCTGCTTCTCCACTCTTTTCTGTTTCAGGTCCTCCATAAGCTTCCGGATCTCTTCCCGGTCTCCCGGCCGAAGTTCCAGCACTGCCGCCAGGACAATATAGCCTTTTTCTTTCACTGCACTGGTCCGGTATCCCAGCTTCAGATCTTTCTTTTCCAGAGTAAAGATCCTTCCCTGCTGATCCATGACCAATACCTCTTTGAGGATATCTTTCATCTCTCCTCCGTAGGCCCCTGCGTTCATCACCACTGCGCCTCCCAGGGTCCCGGGAATCCCTGCGGCAAACTCCATACCGGTAAGTCCTTCCTCCAGGGCCTCCGCCGCAATCTTTGCCAGGCTCGCCCCGGCCTTTGCATGGATCAGGCAGCCTTCCACCCGGATGTCACTGACATTTTTCCACAGCTGAATCACTACACCACGATATCCCTGATCGCTGACCAGGAGGTTGCTGCCGTTTCCCAAAATGAAATAAGGAAGTTTTTCCTCCCGGCAGATCTCTACCACTTTCTGTATTTCCTTTGCACTGTGAGGACAGAGGTAATAATCCGCCGGGCCTCCGATGCGAAAGGTCGTGTGCCTTTTCATAGGCTCATTTCTATATACATTATCACTGCCAAGACAGGCACAGAATTTATTCTCGATCCTGTTATTTTCCATTGTTCTGTTATATTCCCCTTTTATGCTTTATTAAAAACCAGATCCCTGATCACTTCTCCTGCTATCATCAGACCTGCCACTCCCGGAACAAAAGATACGCTGGCCGGAACAGGCCGTCCTGTCCCGCTTCTGGTCTCCTGGACAGTTTCGGTTTTCTTTTCCGGCTGTCCCAGACGCCTCCGGTTCTCTTTGGGCAAAGGTTCTGTAGAAAAAAGGACCTTCACCTTTTTGATCTTCCGCTTCTTTAACTCTGCCCGCATCACTTTTGCCAACGGGCAGACACTGGTCTTGGAAATATCTGCGATCTGAAAGCAGGATGGATTCAGCTTATTGCCGGTTCCCATACAGGAGATTACCGGCACCCCTGCTTCCTTGGCCTTTTCGATCAAAAGCAGCTTGGCAGATACCGTATCCACCGCATCCACAATATAATCAAACGTGGAAAAATCAAAAAGCTCCGCCGTCTCTGCCCCGAAAAAGGTATCATATGTATGCACCACTGCATCCTGATTGATATCCATGATCCTTTCTTTTGCTACCAGGACTTTTTTCCTCCCTATGGTAGAGCGGAGGGCTACCAGCTGCCTGTTGAGATTTGTCAGACTCACCACATCGTGGTCCACCAGCGTCAGGCTTCCCACTCCGGATCTGGCCAGAGCTTCCACCACATAAGAGCCTACCCCTCCGATCCCGAATACTGCGATCTTTGCTTCCGCCAGTATTTTCAATCCTTCTTTTCCTAAAAGTTCTTCTGAACGCGAGAATGCATGAAGCATCTTCCGTTTCCTCCTCTGATTTAAGGTCTGCATATAAGGGGGGTTGCCCCATGAACTTATCCACTATCCCGCTCATGTGACAGCCCCTCTCCTTATCACTGACCTTTATACTGTTTTTTATTATACTATCATTTTGAAAAAAAGTATAGCTTAGTTTTTCATCTTGGGTTTGAAAATAAGGCTTGCCAGGTACCCGAAAATCAATGCCGCAGAGATCCCCACTGCGCTGGCGGTAAATCCTCCCATAAAAATCCCCAGGAATCCCTGTTCCAGCACTGCTTTTTTTACCCCCTTAAAAAGGGTATTTCCAAATCCCAGCAAAGGTACGCTGGCGCCTGCCCCGGCAAAATCGATAAGCCTGTCGTAAATCCCCAGACTTCCCAGTACCGCTCCGGTACATACCAGAAGCACCATGACCCTTCCCGGCATCAGTTTTGTCTTTTCCAGAAGTATCTGGACCAGAGCGCAGATAATGCCCCCCACCCAGAATGCCTGAATATATTCCATATTTTTCTCCTTTAACAGTGTTCCGCCACAACCGCCTGGGCAATTCCGGGAACACTCTTTCCTTCATTATAACTGACTTTGGACAGCAGGGCTCCTGTAGGGATAAAAAGGATCCTTCTCCACTCTCCCTTTTCCACCTTCGGCAGAATATAAGAGGCAAATGTGGCTGCTGAGCAGCCGCAGCCGCTTCCTCCTGCATGAGTATCCTGTGTCTCTTTGTCAAAAATCTCAATTCCGCAGTCCATATGCCTGTCTTCTATACAGATCCCCTTCTCTTCCAGCAGATCAAACAGTATTTTCTGGCCGATTTCTCCCAGGTCCCCGGTGATGATCCTGTCATAATCTTCCGGTTTTCTGGTGAAATCCCTGAGATTTGCCTCTATGGTACTGGCCGCCGCAGGAGCCATACAGGCTCCCATATTGAAAGAGTCTTTCAGACCAAAGTCCACGATCTTTCCTGTAGTGATCCCGGTGATCCTGGCATGACTTTTCCTGGTTCCCAGAATACAGGCGCCGCTTCCGGTAACCGTCCAGGTAGCGGAAAGAGGCCTTTGACTGCCGTATCCCAGAGGATATCGAAATTCCTTCTCAGCACTGCAAAAATGGCTGGAGGTCACCACCCCTACATATTCCCCATAGCCTCCCGCTACCGCCATAGAAGCCAGAGACAAAGCCTCTCCCATAGTGGAGCAGGCCCCGTAGAGTCCGTATACCGGTCTGTGAAATCCCATAATACCAAAGGATGAAGCGATAGTCTGAGCCAGGAGATCCCCCGCATAGATCAGCCGCAGCTCTTCCCGGGAAATCCCTGCTTTTTCCATAGCAATAGATAAGGCTTCTTTCTGTAGGGTGCTTTCCGCCTCCTCCCAGGAGCCGCAGCCAAAGAGACCGTCTTCTTCTCCGATCTTATCAAAATATTTTCCCAGAGGCCCATCCCCTTCCTTCTTTCCCACCACGGAGCCGGCCCCCAGCAGATATACGCTGCTGTCAAACTGAATACTTTGCTCACCTACTGTATGTCCCATTACACAATCCCCCACATATGAAGAAAATAATAGATCAGTCCCAGAAGAGAAGAAACCAGAATCCCGTAAAGGATAACAGGTCCGGCAATGGTAAAGATCTTACAGCCGATACCGAATACCTGGCCTTCCTTCTGATACTCAATAGCCGGGGCTGCCACAGAATTGGCAAATCCGGTGATGGGTACTAAAGTTCCTGCGCCGCCCCATTTTGCCAGTTTTGGATAGATATTCAGCCCTGTGAAAAGGGCACTTAAAAATACCAGGATCAGCGAAGTCCAGGACCCCGCTGTCTCTTTATCCAGCCCCAGCCACTGACACAGGTTTAAAATTCCCTGTCCTAATGTACAGATAAGACCGCCGCTTATAAACGCTCTCCACATATTCTTTATCAAAGAGTGGACAGGGGTCTTCTTTTTTACATAGTCTTCATATTGCTTCGCTTTTTCCTGTTCTTTCTGCGGCTGCTCCATATAGTCTTTACCTCCTTTTGCTTCTGGTCTTAGTATGCGGACTGCACCTGGTTTTATGCACAAAGCTGAAGAAGACTTCCCAGAATTTTTCCCGCAGCAATGGAAATAATGATCAGTACCGCTCCTTTGTGTATTCCCAAACGTCTGGCTGCTATGGCAAAGGCATTTACCACTTCCCCCAGGGCAATGATCCAGCTTCCCAGAAAAATTCCGAAAAAAAGACCTGTAAAGCCGGTGCCAAGACTTCCCACAGGCACCTTCAGACTGTATACAGAAACCAGATTCCCCAGGATACATCCCAGAACCAGAAAATCCTCATATAAAAGAATATGTCTTCCCGTATGGGTGATACCCGCATATCTTGGGATAATACCCAGTCCTATGATAAAGGCTGACAGAGCGGCAGCAACTACAGCGCCTCCGCAGAGGCCGGTAATCCCTGTAATGATCAGTCCCAGACTCATATGCAGTGCTCCTTCCCGCCTTTTCTCCTGTTCTTATCCGCAATGAGGGTCTTGTCCACATCTTCTTCATAGGTACGCATCTGCACCTCTATAGGAGAAGGATCTTTGGTGATCTTCCCGTGTCCGAAATGATTGAAAAAGAAAAGGACGCCAATCCCGATCCCAAGAGAATAACAAAATTCCAGAAGGGTCCAGCCCTCCGGTCTGATCCCGGTAAGCTGGAAATACAGCTTGGGGAAAAGAGTCTGTATATCGATATCCGTGTTAAAAGTCATAATGGAAAAGGCTGCTCCGAAAAAGGAAAGAATACAGACAAACCCCGTCTTTATATACGCTTTCCACTGCCCCCCTTTTGTAAGTTCCTTATAGGTGACGATAACATTTGCCTCTCCTATATGGGTCACATCCAGATTTTTCTCCTCCCGGGCAATAGCTCTTACCAAATCCACCGCCGAAACTACATATCTTCCCTGGGCATGATCCGGTATGGTCATGACCCGGCGAACCAGATTTCGATCCACTACTTTCTGGTCATTGCAGGCCAGCTTTGCCACATCTCCCAGACAGATCTGAGGGCTGTGGACCTCCACGTTTTTTTCTGTTTGTATATATAAGACTTCACTCATAAAGAACCTCCCTGCATAAAAAGATTTGTGCCCTGTCAATGCTGCCGCAAACAGTTTCCTCTGGGCTATAGTATCTCTGTTCAGGAAGGTAATTATTCTTGTCCGCCTATAGTTTTTCCCGGAGACGGCCCAGTATTTTTTTCTCCATCCGGGAAACCTGGACCTGGGATAATCCCATTTTTTCTCCTATATAGGCCTGGGTCTTTTCCTGAAAAAAGCGCAGATAGATCAGTTCACGCTCTTTAGCGCTTAAATCTCCCAGAATCTCCTCTAAAAACATTTTGTTCAGAACCTCTTCCTGCTGGCTTTTTTCCTGAGGCAGTTTATCCTCCAGAGAGATATCACTGCCATCACTTTCGTAGATCGTTTTTTGGAGGGATTCTATCTGTGCTCCCGACTCCAGAGCCATGACCAGCTCCTCTCTTGATATCCCCACTTCTGTCGCCAGCTCTTCCATATCCGGTTCCCGGTTCTTCTTCTGGAGCAGCCGCTCTCTGGCCGCATAGGCTTTAGCTGCCGTCTCCTTCAGAGAACGGCTGACTTTCATCATACCGTCATCCCGGAGATATCGCTTGATCTCGCCTGTGATCATGGGCACCGCATAAGTAGAAAATTTCACATTATAGGAAAGATCAAATTTGTCGATAGCTTTCAGCAGCCCTATGCTCCCGATCTGGATCAGATCCTCCATCTCTACACCCCGGTTCTGAAATCTTTTCGCAATGCTGTGGACCAGCCCCATATTTTTTTCTGCCAGTATATCTCTTGCTTCCTTATCTCCCTGGTGCACACGCCCGATAAGGGCAAGGATATCGTCCATACGCCCTCCTATTCAAAAACCGGATTCTGTCTTCCGATGAGCTTTTTCATAGTCACAGTGGTTCCCTTCCCCGGTTCCGACTCTACTGTCACTTGATCCATAAAAGCTTCCATAAAGGCAAACCCCATGCCTGACCGGTCCTGTTCCGGTTTGGTGGTATACAACGGCTCCATGGCCTTCTCAACATCTTCGATCCCTTTCCCTGTGTCCTTTACCACCACGGTCAGTTCTCTTTGATCATTTCTGCACTCTATCCGTATTTTCTCTGTTCTCTCATCATAAGCATGAACAATGCAGTTGGTAATCGCCTCAGAAACTGCGGTTTTTATATCTGCCACCTCTTCCAGAGTAGGATTCAGCTGGGTGCTGAAAGCCGCTACTGCTATCCGTACCAGTCCTTCATTACAGGATCTGCTCTCTACTTCCAAGATCATCTCATTTTTCTTTTCCATGGCCGGGTCCTCCTATCTTTTCCTGTGGTTCCACACAGGTTCCTGGCTGATCTCAATATGTTTGTAAATTCCCGAAAGCTGCATGATCCGCAAAATCCTGTCATTTACATGAATGGCACTGACAGTACCGCCGCTGTAGCTTAATAGCCGTTTTCTTCCCATGATCATTCCAATCCCTGAGCTGTCCATAAAATCTGTATTTGAGAAATCAAAGACCAACTGCCTTACTGCTCCCCTTTCCAGCTCCTGGTCTATGGCTCCGGTGATCTGCTGGGCAAAATGATGGTCCAGCTCCCTGGGAATATAGACAATAAGCATTGTCCCTCTTTTTTTCATATATTCTTCCATAATCTGTCCCCTTTCTATCCATACTCCCCCTCCTCTTTAGAGGGTTTTTCTCTGATTTTAGCGTATAGAAAAAGGAGCCTTTTCTAAAAGCTCCTTTTCCTCAAGGTTCCTCTTATGTATGTGCTGCCACATTTTAACCTTCGGTTCCTTCATCTGTATTTTCTTCATCAGTACTGGTGTCCTGGCTGCTCTCACCGTCTCCGCTCTGGGTGTCTCCCTGGCTGTCCTCCGTGGAGATCTCATCTTCATGCTGATCGATATAGTCCTGGGCATCCAGGGCATTCTGGGTTCCTGGATAATTATCCACTACTTTCTGATACCAGGAAACCGCATTTGCCACATCGCCTTTTCCTGCATAGGCCTGGGCCAGATAATACATGGATCTCCGATCCTGTGTGCCGATATTTACAGCCTTCGTCAGGCTCTCAATGGCAGCATCATAGTTTCCTGCGTTTATATAATTGATGCCTTCATCCCGGTACTGTCTTTTCAGAGTATCTCCTACCTGGTTCATAATCGTATCATAGATACTCTTTCCTTCTACTGAAAGAGAATCCGAACTCACCTCTGCAATGGCATTGGCTGCATTGGTAAAATTGCCCTGCTGATACTCATCCCAGGCCTTTAAAAGATTCTCATAATCGGTGGTCTGTTTCTCGGCCGCTTCGATCTGGCTCTGGGCCGTATCTACAGATTCCTGGGAAGCATTCATCTGTTCCTGGAGGCGCTCCAGTTCCGCTGCCTGGGTAGCCATCTGATTGCTGTAATCTACCACCTTCTGATTCGCCGCTTCGTTGACATTCTGGGTAATGGCAGGCACCACCAAAAACCAGAGAGCCGCCGCACCCACCACCAGTCCCAGCACAAGATTTACCAGGGTATTCGTGATGGTCTTTTCCCGGAATTCAGGAGGCTGTATCACAACATCATTTCCGGACCGGTAGATCAGACTTCCGTCCTTTCCTTCCCTCTCTTTCTCCCGCATGCCAAACCGTGGTTCCAGATTTGTCCGCCTTCCGGTCTGTTCCTCTACTTCTTTGAGAAATCTCAGGGTAGTGGTATTGCTCTTATCGATCTTGGCCGCTGTTTTCAACTGTCTTCTGGCCTTCTCATACTCTTCTTCATGGATATAGATCAAAGAAAGGAGGTGATATCCTTTAATCAGCTTAGGATTGCTGGCCAATACTTTTTTCAGCTGCATTTTCGCCATATCTGTGTTGCCGCTTCTGCAGTATTCCAGACACTGGTTATATTTTCTTATACTGTTGTTAATTTCATCCAGACGGTTTCCGTCCTTCTGAAGCTGACTGATATATCCGGCTGCAGGATTGTCTGCAGGCATCATATTTTTACTGATCACCCAGTGACTGAGAGCCGCTACTACTTCTCCTGTTTCAAAATACACCAGTCCCAGCAGATTCCTGGCCTGTATGTTCAGTTTATTCATTTTCAGGCTTCGCTTCAGACAGGTAATGGCTCCTGACAGATCCCTGACCTGGGCTTTTTCAAGTCCCTGGTTATAATAAAGATTTGACAAAGCCCACGCCTTTTTCTGGGCTGTCACCCTGCATCCGCACTTGGGACAATACTCAGAGGCAGTCAGCGGAGCGTTGCATATCATACAATTCATAAACTTCTCCCCTATTTATCTGAAGTGCTGCTGTTGTCTTTTATCATCTCTTTCAGGATGTCAATTACATCCGTCAGATCCTGCTGGTAAATGGCGCCTTCTGCATCATCCACTTCCAGACAGGGCTGAAATTTTTTCAGTTCTTCTTCAAAATTAATCATGGAACGTCCTCCTTACATAATCTTTTATCTCCCCTGCAAGATAGAGGGAACCGGCCACGAACATCAGACCATTCCCTTTCTGAGCATATGCCATATCAAATGCTTTTTCCGGATTCGGCTGTGCATATACATTCTGGCATCCCTCTTTTTTAAAAAGCTCTGCCAGCTCTGCGGCCGACTGCTTCCTGCTTCCCCATATCTCCGTGGTCACCACGCAGGAAAAATGCAGTCCCCGGCAAATCTCATGGATCATATCCCGGAAATCCTTGTCCGATACTGTGGAAAACAGCAGTGTGATGGGATAATCCTTCTGAAAGAATTCTACCGTCTCTGCAAACTTTGCAATCCCGTCCTCATTGTGGGCGCCGTCTACGATCACCCCAGGCAGTATAGTCTCCATTCTTCCCTGCCAGCGGGTATTTCTCATGCCCCGAATCAGAGTGTCTTTCTCCAGATGATGATCTTTTTTCAGAACCCCCATAGCCTCCAGCGCCAGGGCAGCATTCATCATCTGATATCTGGCAATAAACGGAACAAACAGTTCGGTCTCCCCGTATACCCTGGAATCAGAAACAAAACGGATTCCTTCAGGAGTATAGTCCTTCAGTTTCTGATTTTCCTCCTTCATTTCATACCAAGGGCATTCCAGACTTTCCGCCCGGCCTCTTATCACCTCTGCGGCTTCCGGATTATTCCCGTCAAAGACCACCGGCACACCGGGTTTAATGATCCCCGCTTTTTCTCCTGCGATCTCCCGGATGGTATTGCCCAGATATTCCACATGATCCAGACTGATAGAAGTGATCACACAGACCAGCGGATTTCTCACAGAGTTTGTGGCATCCAGCCTTCCCCCGAGCCCGGTTTCCAGTACAATATAGTCAACCTCTTCTTTTGCAAAGATCAACATGCCCATCAGAAATAAAAACTCAAAGTATGTGGGGTGGTAGTCACCTTTTTCCACCAGAGAATCTGCCAGTTCCTTCACACGGCAGAAGGCCTCCAGAAAAATCTCATCGGAAACCATCACCTCATTGATCTGAAAACGTTCGTTGATCTTCACCAGATGGGGAGAGGTGAACAGACCGCATTTATAGCCCCCTTCCTCCAGCATGGTGGAGATAAAAGCACAGACGCTGCCTTTCCCATTGGTTCCCGCTACGTGGATGATCTTTTTCCCTTCATCAGGACTTCCTAAAAGATCCAGGCAGTGTCTGGTATGTTCCAGTTTATTCTTTGTTGTAAACTTCGGTATATCTTCGATATATTGAACCGCTTCTTCATAAGTGAACAAGCTGTATCCCTCCTGTCCTGCAGAAATGGAGATCTTCCGGCATCCCGTCTGTCTCGGCGGGCTACACTATTTTTGAAAGCCCACGGATTACTTTGAAACCGGGCTTTCATAGTAAAGCAAAGACACCACTTCTGTTATAATGATCGGCCTGGCCAAGTGCCAGGGTCACTTATCATTATAATGAAGTGGTGACAATATGCAAGCAAATTATGTCGTCTGGAGAAAAAAGCTCTCTATTCTTCCTGATTTTCTCCCGTCTGTTCCTCTTCAGCAGAAGTCCCTTCCGTCTGAGTTTCGTCCGTTTCCTGGACCTGCTCCTCTTCTTCATCGGCCGGTGCCTGGGTCAGGACTGCCTCCTGGCTGCCCTCCGGCGGTTCGTGATAAATATAGCTTTCTGTTCTGGTCAGAACTCTGTGGGTAGAGCTGTTGCTTCTGGTGGCAATGTCCACTTCATCTCCGTCCTGCAGAAGGTCTGTCAGGACAAGAAGGGTATTTTCATCTATAAAGGTGGCTTCCACCAGTTCTCCGTTCACTTCCAGATACGAAGACTGGGTAAAGTTAGAGCCCCGGATATAATATCTGCCTTCCGAGATTTCTTCGATACTGTCAAGCTGTGTATCTACCACACCCAATTTCATATCCGTCTTTTCATACGGGGTTTCTCCTCCATAGACATACCTTTCTCCGTAAAGAATGTCATACTGGAGCATTTCCAGATCTACCTGATAATCCTGGGTATTCTTTCTGGCCTGGTGGAAACGGAAAACATTTCCTTCGTGAATCCCCACCCGGTCCATGACCTCTGCCGCCATCTGGTAGGCTGCCAGGTTTTTGTCCTGCTTCTCCAGGCCCATGTTATCCCAGATCACATACTGGGTCTGGAAAAGATAACGGTTCTTCATATCCGTCACCGTCAGATCCATAGTCGGAAGATGATCACCGTACATCACAAGGACCACATCCTCATCTAACTGGGACAGAGCATCGGTCAGCTCACCGATAAACTGGTCCATCTCATAGATCTGGTTGCAGTAGTATTCCCATTTATTGTCCTGGGCCTCTGTACTGCTGCCGGATACTGTAATCTTCGGATCCTCCAGCACCGGTTCTTCCGGATAATCTCCGTGCCCCTGAACAGAGATTGTGTATACATAATCCGGGCCTTCTGTAGACTCCATAGCCTGAAGGATATACTTAGTCAGGTTCCTGTCCCGGATCCAGTCGTTAGGGTTGGTATCATCCTGCTCAGACATATATTCAGAGGAAGTAAATGTATCAAATCCCAGGTTCGCAAACACCCGTCTTCTTCCGTAGAAATTCGCTTCATTATTGTGGATTGCGTGAGTGCCATAACCCAGATTCTTCAGAACGTAAGCTGCGCTCTCACAGGTTTCTGTTTCCAGGATTCCTTTGTAAGGATACTCTCCCGGTCCAAAATAGTGCATGCTCATTCCGGTAATAGATTCAAATTCTGTGTTCGCCGTACCCGCTCCTACAGAAGGCACTTTATAATATCCGGATGAATATTCCTCCATCAGCTTCCGGAAATTGGGAATGGGATCCTCAGACACATTCAGGTAATTTACCAGTGTAGGATCAAAAAAAGATTCCAACTGGAGGAAGAGAATATTGGGCCGGCTGTCTCCTGTTTCAGGAAGTGAATCTTCACTGTCAATGATCTCCTCCACAGCACTTTCCGAGTAATCCCTGGGGCAGCTGATCCCGGTGTTAAAAATGGTAGTCGCAAGGCAGTAGGGATACCCATAATCCTCATAAGCAAAGGCAATATTTCCAAAGTAGTTGGAAAGAACCCTGTTCTCCAGGGCCAGCCTGGTAGTTCCTGCAAATGCAAGTATTCCCACAATGATTAATGGCACATTCACCTTATAGCGAAGTTTTCCCTTATATCTGGGACCCTTGATAAACAGCAGGACCAAAGCCAGCACCGCCACTACTGCCAATACCACTACTACCCAGAAAAAGAAAGGGGGCAGATACCGGTCAGCTATCTCAAAGGCGTCGGTGATCATATGCAGGTCCGGCCCTGTAAAAGGCGTTACCCTGGTAGACAGCAGTACGCCATTAATGATTCCCAGTCCCATCCAGAAAATGGTAAGGATCGTCCTCCAGAAAACTCTTCTTCGGAAAAGATACACGATCAGCGTAGTTGTAAAGATCAAAAATGTGTTATACAGAAAGACCAGAGGCCGTTCTGTCAGAAAATCTATGGCTTCCCAGATAGAATGTCTGGAAATCGCTTCTATAAAGAAGTAGCCTATAAATACCGCCAGGAACTGCAGCGGCACAGAAAACATATTCAGATATTTCAGGCATAATACCTTCCTGATTTCTTTCATACTCTCTCTCCTAAACCTCTATGCGGCAGCCCCCCTGCGCATTTTACTGCAGCTGCGCTAATCTTTCTTTTACCTGTTCCATCATGGAAGTATAACGTTCCAGTTTGGCCCGTTCTTCATCAACTTTCGCTTTAGGCGCCTTACTGATGAAACGTTCATTTCCAAGCATTCCGTTTACACGGGCAAGTTCTTTCGTTAATCTCTCTTCTTCTTTTTTCAGTCTCTCAATCTCTTTTTCCACATCAACCAGCTCTGCAAAAGGCATATAGATTACAGCTTTAGAGGTAACGGCAGATACTGCATCCTCGTCAATGCCGGTCTTATCCTTCTGAACGATCACCTGGCTTGCATGAGCCAGAGACGCAAAGAATACTTCGCCTTCTTCAAAGATCTTTCGGATCTTCTCATCCTCTGCAGTTACGAAAACCTTAGCTTTCCTGCTGGGAGGAACGTTCATGCCTGTACGTACATTCCGGATACTTCTTACCGCTTCCTTGATGATCTCCACAGCTTCCTCTTCTTTGGCAA
Organism: Candidatus Blautia pullistercoris; assembly: GCA_019114545.1. Classification (GTDB taxonomy): domain Bacteria; phylum Bacillota; class Clostridia; order Lachnospirales; family Lachnospiraceae; genus Blautia; species Blautia pullistercoris. Next base: position 24,287 of record DXFG01000058.1, read on the forward strand.
AGTTCCATTCTTCTTTAAATACCGGCCAGGAAGAGATCATAATGGATTCTTCCTCCGGATGAAGGGTACAGTAGATTTCTTCTGTGATAAAAGGCATATAAGGATGGAGCAGCTTCAGAGCATTTCCAAGAACCTTCTTCAGCGTCCACAGAGCCGCACCTTTGGTACTGTCTGTATCGCTGTAAAGTCTTGGTTTCACCATCTCGATGTACCAGTCGCAGAATTCTTCCCAGATAAAATCATATACCTTCTGCACCGCAATACCCAGCTCATATTTGTCCATATTTTCCGTAACATCTTTTGCCAGGGTGTTTACCTTAGACAGGATCCATTTATCTGCTCCTGTAAGTTCTGCAAGATCCATGTTCTCAGGAACTTCCGCTTTCTCCAGGTTCATCATGATAAATCTGGATGCGTTCCATACCTTATTGGCAAAGTTCCGGCTGGATTCCGCTCTCTCCCAGTAGAAACGCATATCATTTCCCGGAGCGTTTCCGGTGATCAGAGTAAGGCGGAGCGCATCAGCGCCATACTTGTCGATCACTTCCAGGGGATCAATCCCGTTTCCAAGGGATTTGCTCATCTTTCTCCCCCGGGAATCTCTTACCAGCCCATGAATCAGCACATGATGGAATGGAGTCTTTCCTGTCTGTTCCAGACCGGAGAATACCATACGGATTACCCAGAAGAAAATAATATCATAGCCTGTAACCAGCACATCTGTGGGATAGAAATATTCCATCTCCGGGGTCTTATCCGGCCAGCCCAGAGTAGAGAAGGGCCAAAGGGCTGAGGAAAACCAGGTATCCAGGGTATCCTCGTCCTGATGGAAATGGGTGCAGCCGCATTTCGGGCATTTCCGGGGCATTTCTCTTGCAACTACGGTTTCACCGCACTCCTCACAGTAATAAGCCGGAATCCGGTGTCCCCACCAGAGCTGACGGGAGATACACCAGTCTCGGATATTTTCCAGCCAGTGGAGATAAGTCTTATCAAATCTTTCCGGAACAAATGTAAGATTCCCTTCTTTTAAGGTATCAATAGCAGCCTGAGCCATCTCTTTCATACGAACAAACCACTGAGGCTTGATCATAGGCTCTACGGTAGTGCCGCAGCGGTCATGGGTTCCTACGCTGTGAGAATGGGGAACCACCTTTACCAGAAGGCCCTGTTCCTTCAGATCCTCCACCATAGCTTTTCTGGCTTCATACCGGTCCATACCTGCATATTTGCCTCCCAGCTCATTAATGGTGGCATCATCATTCATAATGTTGATTTCTTCCAAATTGTGGCGTTTTCCCACTTCAAAGTCATTAGGATCATGAGCCGGAGTGATCTTTACACAGCCGGTTCCAAACTCTTTATCCACATATTCATCAGCGATCACGGGGATCTCTCTGTCCGTGAGAGGCAGCTTGAGCATCTTTCCTACCAGGTGTTTATATCTTTCATCCTCCGGATTTACTGCCACTGCCGTATCTCCCAGAAGGGTTTCCGGACGGGTGGTGGCAATCTCTACATACTGTCCTTCCTCTCCCACTACCGGGTAGTTGATATGCCAGAAAAATCCGTCCTGGTCCTCATGTTCTACCTCTGCATCAGAGATGGACGTCTGGCATACCGGACACCAGTTGATGATCCTGGATCCTTTATAGATGTAGCCTTTCTCATAAAGCTTGATGAACACTTCCTGAACCGCCTTGGAACAGCCTTCGTCCATGGTAAAACGTTCCCTGTCCCAGTCAGCGGAAGCACCCAGCTTCTTTAGCTGATTGATAATCTTTCCGCCGTATTCCTCTTTCCAGGCCCAGGCATATTTCAGGAATTCCTCCCTGCCAATCTCATTTTTATCAATACCCTGCTCTTTTAATTTTTCAATAACCTTTACCTCTGTGGCAATGGCTGCATGGTCGGTTCCCGGCTGCCACAGGGCCTCATATCCTTCCATTCTTTTAAAACGGATCAGGATATCCTGCATAGTCTCGTCCAGAGCGTGTCCCATATGGAGCTGTCCTGTTACATTTGGCGGGGGCATCACAATGGTAAAAGGTTTCTTGTCTGGGTTTACCTCTGCATGAAAATATTTGTTATCCAGCCATTTCTGATAAATGCGGTCTTCCAGACCTTTGGGGTCATAAGTTTTTGCAAGCTCTTTGCTCATAATCTCCTCCTCTTGGTCATAAGGGTATCCTTACATAAAAAATACCCTCCATAACCATCTGCTTAATAGTTACAAAGGGCGACAAAGCCGCGGTACCACCTTTATTTATCACTCAAAGGTCCTGTAACGGGGACAAACCGGGAAAACCTACCAAATCTCACCCTTACAGGCAATCTCCTTCAGCCTTCCGGTTCAAAAGCTACCTTCCGCCCTTTTTCCTTAAACAATCTTTCAGCCGATGAATTGTTCTCTCTGCAAGTTCCCAGAGCGTACTCCTCTTTCTCATTACCTTTTTCTTTCGATGCCATGGATTTCTTTGCACTGCGTACTCCCGAAATCCATACATCTTCTCATTTTTCTTATCATAGTCATATTGAAAAGCTTTGTCAAGATAGGAAATTGTGAATTTTTTCGTAAATTTAACAGAAAAGAAAGAAAAGATTTTCAAAAGGAAGCTGACATATGTTTCATGGGGCAGCTTCTTATGTTACTATAAAATCTGTAAACAACAGACTGAAATGTATTTAACAGCAGGAGGACCACAGCATTGAAAGATCATTTATTCAAAAGCATATTAAAGACAGGAACCCTCTTGGGCGGGCTGGCTCTGGGTGCTGTTTCCTGGTACACGCTCCGGGAATACCGTCCCCAAAAAGTGACTCCTCTGCCTGCCCCGAAAGACGGACAGACACTTTCTCTGAAGGATCCCTTCCGGCTCCTTACCTGGAATATCGGCTTCGCCGGTTTTGACAAGACCATGGATTTCTTCATGGACGGAGGAAAAATGGTCCGCCCCAGAAACCGGGAACAAGTTGTAAAAAACATGAAGGGCATTAAAAAAATCCTGGACACCCAGAAGGCAGAGGTATATTTTCTCCAGGAAGTGGACCTGGACTCTTCCCGCTCCTACCGGATAGATCAACACCGCTATTTTGAAAAATCCCTGGGAATCCCGGGTATCTTTGCCTGGAACTATAAATGCGACTTTATCCCCTACCCTTTCCCTCCCCTGGGGAAAATGAGCAGCGGCCTTGGCACATTTACCGGTCTGAAGATCCGTTCAGCCCGGCGGCTGTCCCTTCCCGAATCTTTCTCCTGGCCGGTGAAGACCTGTAATCTGAAACGGTGTATTCTGGAAACCAGGATTCCCATAAGAGGCAGTTCCAGGGAACTGGTCCTTTTTAACTTTCACCTGGAAGCCTATGACAAAGGAGAAGGAAAACTGGCCCAGAGCCGCCTGCTGGCCAAAATCCTTTCCCTGGAATATGAAAAAGGCAATTATGTCATCGCCGGAGGAGATTTCAATCAAATCATAAAAGGAGAGGAAAAATATCCTCTCCACAAAAGCAAGAACTGGACCCCCGGTCTGCTTGAGAAGGAATTTCTCCCTCCTCATTTTTCCATAGCTGCCGATGATACCTTTCCTACCTGCCGGCTTCTGGACCAGCCTTATGACGGCTCTGCTGAAAAAGGCCGGGTATATGTACTGGACGGTTTTCTGGTGTCAGACAACCTGAAAGTCTCCAAGGTTTCCGTAGTGAATACTGATTTTGCCTATACAGATCATCAGCCTGTAATGCTGGAAGTACGCTTTCTGTAGCATTTAAGTTCTTGCGGCATCGGTCTTTTTGTATCCTACTGTGCTGGTCTGCTGGCGGAATAAAAGGAGCAGCCCCCTTACGCAAAGCTCCATGCACATGGCCAGCCATACGCCATGAAGTCCCCAACTTCCCACCAGCAGCAGGGACAGGGTCAGACGTACGCCCCAGATACTGATCAAATTTAAAATACTGGGAACCAGAGTATCTCCAGCTCCCCGGAGTGCTCCGGAAGCCACGATAGACACACCATAGAGAGGCTCCGCAAAAAGCTGGATCCTGAGTACTTCTGCCGCCAGCTGCCGCACCTGCAGGTCCGGGGTCATCAGCTGGAAAACCCAGGGACAGATAAAAAACATCACTGCGCCGGTGACCGCCATGATCCCGCCTCCAAGAAGGACCGAAAGATTGGAAAAGCTTTTTGCGATCTTTTCTTTTCCCGCCCCCAGGCTCTGACCTACCAGAGCTGTAGCCGCTTCCGCAATTCCATAGCCTGGCATATAGCAGAAACTTTCTGCAGTGACTGCAAAGGAGTTTGCCGCAATGGCTGCGGTACCCAGAGGGGCAATGATCCTGGTAGTAGCAATCATAGCGCCGCACACCGCCACATGTTCAAAAGCCAGAGGAGCGCCTATATGCAGGGCATTTACCAAAATCCGCCTATCTATCCTTCCTGTCTTCTCTCCTCTGAACCGGAATACAGGAGAACGGAAGCAGACAGACCAGAGCATCAGGATACAGACCACCAGCTCCGCCAGAGCTGTTCCTATAGCGGCTCCCAGCACGCCGTAATGCCGGATAAATATCATGTTGAAAAAAATATCCAGAAGACACATACTGGCATTTAAAATACTTGGCGTACGCATATTTCCGCTGCACTGAAGCATAGAGCCTGCCAGACGGTTAAGCTGCACTGCCGGAAGAGAGCAGGCATAGACAAAGAAATATCCGGAGGCATCCTTCCAAAGCTCTTCCCCTGCGCCCAGCCAAATGGGCAGATGTCCGCTGAGAGCAATTCCCAGTATCATAAGAAGCAGAGAAAAACAGAGGGCAGCGCACAATCCGTGTTTCAGAATCTTTCTTGCATAGGCTTCCTTCCCTCCTCCAATCTGATGAGCAGCCTGTACGGAAAAACCTGCAGCCACCCCGCTGCACAACCCTCCAAGAAGCCAGGTGCTGGTGGATACTACTCCGATAGAGGCTGAAGCCTGGGGGCCCAGATTCCCCACCATTGCCTGATCAATATACTGCATTAGAATCGATGTTATCTGTGCCATAATGGCAGGAACGCTCATCTGCCATACAATCGCCAGCTTCTCCCGCCTTGTGATCTCGCCCTCTCGCCGAAAAAAAGCGGTCAGCCGTTCTTCAGGCCTTATTTTTTTCTTATTTTTATCCATTCTTTTTACATCTCTCTTTTTCATAAGTTCAAATTTGCATGCGCCTGATATTGGTCAACGCTCTGCTTTCTGATCAGATAAGAAAGAGTCCTTCCCTATCCGCTGCGATACTGCGGACAGTTAAGGCAAAGCCTGTCGCTGTCCGTTGCCCGGCAAATGGTGCTGCGTGCCAGTGGCATGGGTTTAGCACGGACCGCAGCGGAGCAGAGACCTGCTCGTGCAAGCACAGCGGTCGCCCGACCGGCGTATTGTGCAAAAAGAAGAGGCCTGTTACAGCCTCTCCCTTGGATAATATGAAGTTTTCGACGGTCCTCCCGGCTTCTGTCACGACACCTTGGTCCTGCGGAGGATGTGTATGTTCCGTTGGTTGCGGGACAACGGAAAAATTATACAGGGCCATAAAAAGAATCCGGGAAAAACCATCTGCCATTTAATCATGCATAATTCTATAAATTCAGGCGTTTACCTTTCGGCTTTATTCCATAAAAAATCCGCCTTCTCATGAAAAGCGGAAACATACAGTTCCTTCGGGAACTATGGGGATTTCAAACTTTGCACGGAAGTTTTCACCTTACTGCTATCAAGCAGGTTTCCTGACTTATGGTTCTCTGCTCTGCCTCTCCTTCTCATACTTGCGTACAATGGATTTCTCTGGCTTCGCTCCCCAAATACAGTGACCGGATCGCTCAGGATTCTCACCTGATTCCCTTTTCATCAATGTTGTGCGGTCAACATCGATGCACTTAATAGGTTTATGGAATTATACATCTGTATAATACCACCTGCCGTAACATGCGTCAAGAAATTTCCGGATTTTCTTCTTTCTTTTTTTCTTCTCTTCTTCTTTTAGTCATCAAGCCTCCAATCCTGCCGGTTTCTTTGGCAGAGAGACTTTTCCACCCGTCTTCCAGAACTTTGTCCAGGACTCCCAGTTCTTCGGCAATCTCATATTTGAGCTGTTCTTCCTGCGGAATCTTATTTAAATCAATTTTTTCTTCTTTTTTCTTAGACATAAAAAGCCACACTCCTTTTTTCTAGAGTATGGCCCTTTTCTTTTTCTTTATACAATTTTTAGCGATATCTGGATTAAAAACTTACGCCTGCATGCGCAATATGGCTGAACCGCTGCCAGCCTTTTTCTTATTTGGGAATGACGATCGCCGCAATGATATAGGCGATGATCCCGGAGCCAAAGCTCATACAGGTCACAATGACCCAGGCAAGGCGGATCAGAGTGGGATCTATGTTAAAATACTCTCCGATCCCTCCGCAGACTCCCGCCAGCATATAATTTACAGAAGAACGATATAACCTCTTATCTGACATGACACATACCCCTTTCTATTGATCCTCAAAATCTATTCTGATATTTCCTGCATTGTTCTCTATGTCCATGGTCTTATCTGAAGATACTGCTCCAAATGTTCCTTCATGAAAGCCCTCTATGCTCTCTCCGCCCAGGTCCAGGGCGCCGGTATTTACACTGACATCTGCCGCATAGTCATTCAGTTTTCCGGTATATTTTATCTTCAGCCGTCCGGCTGCACAATTCAAAGTGGAATCTTCAGCCTCCATCAGTTCCACCTCCAGATTACCTGCTGCCACATCTATATCACAGCTCCCGGCAGCAAGCTTACCTTCTGCCTCCAGGCTTCCTGCGCTGGAATTCAGATACAGATCCTCAAATCTCTTATCCTGTGGGATCTGGATCAGCAAAGTTTTTTCACTGTCCACTGATGAGTCGCTTCTGGATATGGTAAGTTCTTTTGTATCAAGATTCATATCTGCCACATAAAGACTGGAATCCAGCCCCGAAATCCATATTTTTCCATCCGGAGAGGGCTGTATCCGGATTTCTCCTGCTTCAGCCGTCACGTAAAGACTCTCTACCTTTGAAGCGTCAACGCTGGCTCTCTGGCTGGCGTCGGACCAGTCCATATTGCGGACTCCGGTTTCATCAGACCAGTCTCTGGTCCAGGATTCTCCTCTTTCCTCCCAGTAATCTTCCCAATCCTCTCCAAACTTTTCCAGATCGTCCAGGCCCGTCAGCCGGTCCAGCCAGTTCATTCCAAACCAGCGGTTAAAAATATCATTCTTTTCTGCGCTTCGTTCCATCCCGTTCATGAATGCCTGAGGGGAAGCCCCGAAAAGGATTCCTCCTGCTGTCAGGATCCCTCCTGTGATCAGCATAACAAGAGCTGTGATCAAAGCGATTTTTGTAAACTTTTTCATGAATTTTCACCTCCCCGGATACCTCTGTGCAGGACTCTCTGGATCAGATCCACCGCCCAGCGGAATACTGCGGGAAACGCCCGGAAGACCAGCCAGATAAAAGCCAGAAGCAGCAGGATCCCCACTGCTGTCATCATAAGTGACGCTCCCACACAGGCAACTGCCGTAGGGGGAGAAGGCAGCTGGAACACCAGGGTGTGGATCAGAAACATAACGCCGCCTACAGTCAGACCGATTCCTCCCGCCAGGAGTCCGAGGATCCCTCCGACGATTCCTATCAGCAGACCCAGTGCCCCCATTCCGAACCAAACACAAATGGGAGGGCCACTACAGCAAAAATGATCAGCAGGATCCAGCCGGTTCCGCTTCTGGAACGTCTTGGATTCTGTCCATAATTTCTTCCATATCCGGCTCTGCTGTAAGGGCCGTCATAACTGTGCTG
>DXFG01000059.1 GCA_019114545.1 Candidatus Blautia pullistercoris
TGGGCGGTACGGTTAAAAAGGGAGGAATATAGAATTCAACTGTATTATTTCAGTGCAAAGTACGGTTGAAAATGAGAAAATGTAAAATATAACCGTATGGTTGCACATAAATATACGGTTATAAAAAAGGAAACGCAAAATACAACCGTATAGCAGTCATACAATGTACGGTTATATAGCGAAAATGCGAAATATAACCGTATAACGACCATTCAGAGTACGGTTACAAAAAGAAAATACGAAATATAGCCGTACAACGGCCATTAATGTACGGTTACAAAATAAGAAATGTGAAATAGAACCGTATACTCTGTCTCAGACATATATGGTTAGAAAGGACTTTTTTATGTATCTAAATTATTATATCCAGCAGCTCCGCCTGCTGATCTACACGGTGCCGGTTATGCTCATTGCCATAACGGTTCACGAGTTTGCTCATGGCTGGGTGTCTTACAAGCTGGGAGATCCAACGCCCAAGTATGAAGGACGGTTAAGTCTCAATCCCCTCAGACATCTGGATCTTATCGGAACTTTGTGTCTTTTATTCTTTCATATGGGCTGGGCAAAGCCTGTAAGGATCAATACCGCCTATTACCGGAATAAGCGGCAGGGGATCATCTGGGTTTCTCTTGCAGGACCTGTTGCCAACTTTCTCACCGCTTTTCTTTCTCTGCTGATCTGCGGCGCTCTTATGCGTTTCGGAAACTCAGGGAACAGTGCCGTGTCTATAGGAGTTATGCTCTGCTATTATTCTGCAGTAATCAACATTGGCCTGGGAGTTTTTAATCTGATCCCTATCCCTCCCCTGGACGGGTCCAATGTCGTGGAGCAGATGTATCCTGGAGTTTTCTATTTTTACCAGAGGATCCGCCCTTACTGCACACTGATCCTGCTTATCCTTTTGGCAACCGGGGTTTTGTCAAGACCTTTGAGTACTGCCAATAACGGAATTTTTGCCGCTATGTGGAATATTATCAGCACACTTTTCTCTATTGGAACAGGGGGAAGTTCCGGCGGAAGTATCTCTTCCGGCGGAGGATATATTTAATATTAATAGATAGTAATTAAAAGATATTTTATCCGGGACAGAGATTATCTCTTTGCCCCGGATTTTCTTTTTGAAATTTTACTGTTTTTCCCTGCCTTTTCAGATTTTCCGGTTCCGGAAATGGAAAGGAGAACCCCTGTCAATGCTGTAATTGCAGCAATCCCTGCCAGGGATAGAAGAGGATCCGGCTCAGATTTTGCGCCATTGAATTCTACCATATCAAAACCGGAAAGGACCAGAACTGCAGAGAAAGGATAGGCACTTAAAAGAATTCCGCTTTTAAAAAACATCATACTGTATCCCAGAAAGAAAGTCAGGATCGAGCCGCCCAGGTAGGCCCCCCGTATCTGTCCAAAAAGAAGAATCAGAGGCATACATACAAGAGAATTCAGAAAGGAATTCCACACCACACAGATTCCCTGCCTGAGAATGAACATAGAACTAAGGCCAGCAAGCCCGGCGGTCATACCGGTAAGGAGAGTTACAGCTGTACTGTAAACACCAAAAACAACAGCCAGAACAGCAACAATTCCTAATTTGGCAGTCAGAAGCTTTGGCGGCGAAACCGGCACCACAAGAAGATTTTTCATAATATCACCAGCATATTCCCGGTCGATAAGCCAGCCTCCGGTCATTACCAGAGAGATTGGAAGAAAGACCTGGGTATTCCCCCATAAAACATTAGCAAACAGATGGGGAAAATCGTAGTTAGGATCACGAAGGGCCGGATCCATTATAAGTTGGGATCCATATTGCACTACAGGGCACAGGGTAAGAGCCACCATGCCTACCAGAAGAATCTGGCATCGCCGCAGCTTTAGCCATTCACTTTTCAAAAGATTCCACATCAAAAACACCTCCTAATTTTCCTGACGTTTATATACCAGGGCGATCAGAGCCAGGAATAAGACTGCTTCCAGTCCGGTTACGGCAAAAGCCTGTCCTGTTGAGACAAAGTAGGGGCGAAGTTCTTCCAGCAATTTTGTTATCTGACCGCTGGCACTGTCCTGCCCTAAATACTGAAAGAACCATCGCATGGCCAGAGGGCCGGGAAGAAAGGTGCCCGGATTGGGTCCGAAATCCTGTGTGAGAAATACGTTGTTGGTGGCCAGCAGATAATTGGCAGCAGTATAGAAGAAAGTAATGATCACCGAAATGATATAACTTTTATTCAGAGCCGTTACCAGCAGGATACATGGCATTGCCCCAGCCCACATCATGAACCCCAGCCCGATCCCTATTGAAAACATTTTCCAGAAACCTACAGGCTCCCAGCCCTGGATCAGGAGAATACACAGATTTGCCAGTCCTCCTGCTGCCATAAAAGCCAGAGAAAAGGCCAGAAGCAGGAACATTTTAGCAAGAACCAGAGCTGCCTTTCCTACGGGTACGCACAGAAGATTCTTTAAAGTATCATGATCCTGTTCTTCAAACAGCAGATTAGAGGCAAATACTACCAGGGCCGGTATCAGCAGAAGAAAGGCACTCATCTGATACAGGACAGACATCAGTCCCTGGACTGCATCCACGCTGCTGTCAAACTTTACCAGAAATATGGCACAGAACAAAGGGATCAGGATAGAAGTAAAGGCCAGTACTATATAAAGGGGCCTTCGACGCAGCTTCGCAAATTCACATCGGATCAGTCTAAGCAATTCCCTCACCTCCGGTGATCTTCTTGAAATAATCTTCCAGGGTATCTTCCTGGAGATGGGCCTCTGTTACAGCCAGGCCTTCTTCCACAAAAAGCCGTACTGCCGTACCTATATCAAGAGCCATATCCCTTACCCATAATTCACAGTTATTTTCCACAGTAAAGTCACGGATGCCAAAACGGGAAGTTATGATATCTCCGGCCCTGGGTGCATCCGACAGAGAGAAGTGGAAGCATCGGTTGTTTTTACCTTCCAGTTCTTCCAGGCTTTCTTCCTCCAGAAGTTTTCCATGATCAATAATCCCAATATCGTCTGCCAGAAGCGATATTTCTGACAGAATATGGCTGGAGATCAAGATGGTTTTACCCCGGACATCACACAGCTCCCGGATAAATTCACGGATCTCTGCAATGCCGATAGGATCCAGACCGTTGATCGGTTCGTCCAGGATCAGAAGTTCCGGATCATGCATAACAGCCAGGGCAATAGCCAGACGCTGTTTCATACCAAGGGAATACTGGGAGTAGAGCTTTTTATCCCTGTATGGAAGATTGACCAGTTCCAGGGCGCTCCGGATCCTTTCCGGATTTTTCAGGCCGCGGAGCAAAGCGAATATCCGGAGGTTTTCTGTTCCCGTCAGGTTTGGATAAAAACCGGGGGATTCGATGAGACTTCCGATACGGGGAAGGAGCTTCTTTTCATTCCCTTTTAAAGGCCGTCCAAAAACCTTTACTTCTCCGGCAGTGGGAGCCGTCAGCCCCAGCAGCATCCGCATGGTGGTGGTCTTTCCTGCGCCGTTGCGCCCTAAAAGGCCATAGATCCGCCCTTTTTTCACATGAAGATTCAGTCTGGAAACACTGGTCTGTTCTCCGTATTTTTTGGTCAGATTCCGGGTTTCAATAATATAAGGGTTCATAAATTTTACCTCCTGTTTTTTTCAGGAACAGTATATCAGACCTGCCTTGACGGAACTTAAATCCTGCCTTGAGTTTTCCTTGAGAATGACCATGAATGCTCGCCTGCCCCTCTGCTTTAAGGTATAATAGGGAAGAAAAGGAGGAATACCATGAATGACAAAATGATTCTTATCATAGATGATGAAAAGGAACTTCTGGAAATGCTCCGGTCGATCTTTGAGCGGGCAGGGTATCATAACATTCTTACAGGTTCTTCTGGTCGGGAAGGGCTGAGACTGTGGCGGGAAAACCATCCGGATATAATAATCCTGGATGTGAAAATGGCCGGTATGGATGGTTTTCAGGTACTTAGAGAAATCCGCAGAACCAGCAAGGTTCCTGTACTTCTGCTTACCGCCAGGGCAGAAGCAGAAGACAAAATCGAAGGTTTTGAAAGCGGCGCAGATGATTATCTGGCAAAACCTTTTCTGCCCAGAGAACTTCTACTACGGGTAAAGGCTATACTAAACCGGGCTTATCCCCGGCAGGAACGAAAAGTATATCTTCAGGATGGAATGGTGGATCTGGACAAGGCAGAAGTATTCCGTAAAAATCAAATTTTTTCACTGACCGCAAAAGAACTGCAGATTTTTGAAAAACTTTGGGAAAACGCCGGAAGGATCGTTACTACAGGAGCTTTATGTGAAACACTTTGCGGGGAATACTGGCAGGGCTACGAAACCACCCTGGGAACCCACATACGCCATCTTCGGGAAAAAATTGAAGAGCATCCTTCAAAACCTGTTTCTCTTATCACCATAAAAGGCATCGGATACCGGCTGAATGTAAAGGAGGAAATTTTGTGAATACTGTCCAGCGTTTTTTTCGACGCTATATATTCTCTGCAGCAGGAATTGTTATTTTGTTTTTTCTTTTAAACTGTATGCTGATCTTTATCGTCCTTTCCCTTTGGTTTTTCTGTGAAGGAAAAGAAGGGAACTTTTCTATAGCAGAGCTTTCCGGATATATTTCTGAAACAGGCGAGGGAATAGAGATAGCCCCTCAGGGGAAAGAAATGCTGGAGGATTCCCGTGTCTGGGCTATGCTTCTGGATGAATCGGGACAGGTTATCTGGGAAGAAGGACTGCCAAAAGAGCTGCCAAAACAATATTCTCTGTCTCAGGTAGCCACGTTCAGCCGCTGGTATCTGGAGGACTGGCCGGTCAATGTCTGGGAACGGCAGGATGGCCTTCTGGTAGCCGGCTTTGAAAAGAATTCCATTGTGAAATACAGCTATACCATGAGAACTTCTTATTTACGTCTGCTGTTTGTCAGCGGGTTCCTGATCTTTTTGGGAAATTTTATTCTTATGCTGCTTCTGTTCCTGGGAAGTATCCGCAGACTGGAAAAGTCTGCAGGTCCTATCTTAACAGGAATCCAGCAGATGGCCGGAGGAAAGCCCTGTCATCTGGAAGAGAAAGGCGAGCTGGCTGAGATCAATGCCAGCCTGAACCAGGCCAGTGCTTTCCTGCAAAAAAAAGACGGCACCCGTGCCCAATGGATCCGGGGAGTGTCTCATGATATCCGTACACCTTTATCTATGATCCTGGGCTATGCCAGCGAACTGGAAGAAATGCCAGATCTTTCCGTGGAAGCAAGGAATCAGGCAGGGATCATCCGCCGTCAGGGCCAGCGTATAAAAGCTCTTGTAGACAATCTGAATCTCAGTACGAAACTGGCATACTCAATACCGTCTATCCATAAAAAAAATCTGGCTCCGGCAGAGCTGGCCCGGCAGGTGATCAGCGATATCCTGAATGAAGGACTGTCCGGTCAGTATAGAATAGAATTTCTGGAAACAGGGCAGGAACCGGAAGCTTTTTTTAAAGGAGATCCTTTTCTCCTTCGCCGGATGCTGGAAAATCTGATCCGGAACAGTATTCTTCATAATCCTGCAGGCTGTCAGATCCTGGTCTCTGTGGATATGCAGAAAAGCTTCTGCTGCTTTGTGGTCCAGGATAAGGGGCAGGGTGTTTCTTCAAAAGCTTTAAAAGAACTGAATCAGGAAAATTATTTACCTGCTGAACCGGAAGCAGTAGGAGAAGAGGATCATGGGCTGGGACTTAGAATCGTAAAGCAGATCGTCCGGCTCCATAATGGAAACATCGAATTTTCCCAAACAACTCCTCACGGCCTGACTGTGAAAATCTTTCTGCAAAACCGATAAATTTCTGAATAGCAAAATTTCCATAGATAAAACGTATGGAGAAAGATAACAGCCAGGTATTAGACATTACAAATTCCTCCAATTATAATAAAATCACAGAATATATAAGGCAAGGAGGAAGCAAATGGAAAAAATAATCTCTCTTATTTTATCTCTTACAATGGCTTTTGTTTTTATTGGGTGCAATACAGAAGAAAGCTCATCTGCAGCAGATGAAACCGGTGCCGTGCAAAGAGAAGAAGCCGAAGTTCAAGATCCTGAAAGTTCAGAGGCCGAAGATCCGGAGACTGATCCGGCAGCATCTGCTGAAGCACAGAATGCTCAGGTACTGGTCGCATATTTTTCCTGGGCTGAAAATGCCGTTCTGGATGAAGATGTGGATTCCGTATCCTCTCCCAGTGTGATCTCACCGGGAAATGTACAGCAGCTGGCGGGCTGGGTGCAGGAAGAAACAGGAGGAGATCTTTTCTCTATCCAGGTGACGGATCCTTATCCCAGCGACTGGGATGAATGTCTGTCCCGGGCCAACCAGGAACGAAGTGAAGATGCCAGACCGGAACTTGTTCAGAATGTAGAAAATATCGACCAGTACGATACGGTTTTCCTGGGCTATCCTAACTGGTGGTACGGAGTGCCTATGGCACTGTTATCCTTCCTGGAACAAAACGATCTTTCCGGAAAGGACGTATACCTGTTTTGCTCCCATGGCACAGGAGGGCTTGCAAACAGTGTGGAAATCATTAGAGAGGCAGCGCCGGATGCCATAATTTCAGATAATATTTTCGACTGCTATGAAGAAGATGCGGCATCTTCCCAGGACAGGATTCGGGAATGGGCTGCCGGACTTGGATATACAGCAGTTGACACATCAGAAGAACAGGAGGAAACAGCGGGAATGGAAAGTGAAGCAAGACAGATATCTGTGGTATTGGGAGAAAATACTGTAATCTATAAACTGAATGACAGTCCTGCCGCCAGCTCTTTATATGAGCAGCTTCCCCTTACCATAGAAGTCGAAGATTTCAGTACAAATGAAAAGATCTTTTATCCCCCGCAGGGACTGGATACAACAGATACCCCTCTGGCATCGAATGGGGCAGGCACACTGGCTTATTATGCCCCCTGGGGAGATGTGGTCATGTTCTATGACGACTACAGTGAAAACACTTCCCTGTATGAACTGGGGCAGGCAGTCTCCGGAGGCGAGCTGGTATCCCAGATGTCAGGAACAGTTACTATTGATACTGCAGATTAACAAGCGCCCTTTTTCTATCAAAGACGAATGATCATTCTGCTGTTAAAGGCGGTTCCTGAAACTCCTGTACCAGTTCTGAAAATCTTTCTTTGTTTTCCGGAATCCATTCTTCAAAGCTTTTATGGCTTTTTTGTATCGTCTTTCCCAGTTCAGCCAGAAATTCCGGGATTACCTCTTCCGGCAGGACACCTGCCTCTTCCCCGATTCTGGAACCAGGCTCTTTTGCCTGGCCATTGATGAAAATCCGGAATGCAGGAACCGTCTCTCCCTGTATCTTTTTCCGGCATCCCATGAATCCCAGAGAAGCGGCCTGATGAGTGCCGCACCCGGAGGGACAGCCGGAAATATGGATCCTGGGGAGCACACCGTCGGGAAAATTTTCTTTCCGCACCCTTTCGATACAATGGGCCAGAAGCCACTGAGAACAGCCCATTCCCTGCTGACAGATAGGGACACCGATGCAGCTGGTGCTGGTTTCAAAGAGATTTTCCCCTCCCCCTCCTGTGGCTTCCAGGATCCTGGGCACCTCCTTTGCCGTGAGATGAAGGAGATACATGGTCCCGTCAGGGGAAAGACGAATCTCTGTATCCGGAATATTTTTCAGCACTTCGCAGAGTACCATAATACTTTTCTGAGTAAGGCAGCCTCCTATAGGATGATAAGAAACCCCGTAAAGTCCTAGCTGCTTCTGAGGAAAGATCCTGGGTCCCTCGATTTCTCCCTCTCCATTTTTTAATACCGGATGAGAGTAGAAAACCGGCCAGGAAATTTCTTCTCTTTTGGCTTCCTCCAGACAGCGGAGATACTCTTTTTTTATCCCTTCTTCCCCCAGGGTATCCTGAAGGTAGCGGCTTCTGGACTTTGCCCGGACTTTGTATTCTCCGTATCTGGTAAAAAGCCGGAGCATAGCGCTTACATAGAGGCTTACATTCTCCGGTTTTCCATGACGCTCCACAAGAACCCCCATTTTGGGATTTGGTCCCAGACCCCCGGCACAGTACACGGAAAAGGTTCCGTCGGGATTGGCAACAAATCCCAGATCCCGCATATTGGCATGGGTAAGATTTTCTTCCGTGTTTGAAAAAGCCACTTTCAGCTTTCTGGGGAGGTGGAGTTCTGTCATGCGGCTAAGGAGATAGTCACTGACGGCTTCCGCATAGGGCAGCACGTCAAAGGTTTCCCGGCTGTCTGCACCGGAGAGGGGACTGGCCATTACATTCCTGGGATTATCCCCGCCGCCCCCAATGGTAATGATCCCCTGCTCCAGGGCCTCCCGCATAAGGGAGACCACCTGGGACGCAGACAGATTGTGTACCTGGATGGTCTGGCAGGTAGTGATCTTCATAAGCTCCAGGGGATATTCTCTTGTCTTTTCCCCAAGAAAAGCCAGGTGTTCTTTTGAAATCCTGCCTCCCGGAAAACGGAGACG
>DXFG01000060.1 GCA_019114545.1 Candidatus Blautia pullistercoris
TATGAAACGGACAGAGATCCGTTTTCTTTTCAATACGAGGTTAGAAATAACTAACTAGAAAGGGGCGATTCCATATGAGTATTGTAATTATTGGCGGCAACGAAAGAATGGTGACAAGATATGAAAATCTCTGTCAGGACTATGGCTGTAAAGCAAAGGTATTTGTTAAGGAGCATGGCTCGATCAAGAAAAAAATGGGTTGTCCGGATCTGCTTCTTCTGTTTACCAATACAGTTTCCCATAAGATGGTCATGAATGCTTCCCAGGAAGCAAAAAGAAATAATATTCCCATTGTTCGGATTCACAGGAGCAGTACAGCGGCTCTTCAGTCTGTTCTGGAAGACATTAAAGGAGGACAGGTAAATGCTGGATAAATATCTGATCCAACACAGCGCCCCTACACTGGCCGGATTAAAAACAGCCAATCTTTTCTGGTATACCCGGGAAAAAGAGGAAGTGTTAGAAGAGACCCTGACTCCCTGGAGAGAAATCTTCCAGGAAAAAGGACTGGGACTTCGGGTAATGAAGAAAAATGGAAACCGGGCCCTGCTATATGTTTTCCGGACGGAAAAACTAAAGAGAGAATTGGAAAGAGAAAAAACAAGAAGGATCTTAGAGAGCCAGGGATATGATTATGATACATTTGACGAAGCGATTGAGATCCTGAAGAGCAGAATGGAAGAGAATGGAAGTTTTCCCCATGAGGTAGGGCTCTTCCTTGGATATCCGGAAGAGGATGTCTGGGGATTTATGATAAACAGAGGAAAGAACTGCAAGTGCTGCGGGTGCTGGAAGGTATATTGTGACGAATGTTCGGCCAGGAAGACCTTCTGCAAATTTAAGAAATGCGAGGAGGTCTATCAAAGACTGTTTCTGGCAGGAAAGTCTGTGAGGCAGCTGATCGTGGCTGCTTGACATAGAAAATATTTTAAGAGAGGTATATGAATATGAAAACAGCAGTTGTATACTGGAGTGGAACAGGTAATACAGAGGCTATGGCTAAAGAAGTTGAGCAGGGAATGAAAGCCGCAGGTGCAGAAGTGGAAGTGTTTGAGGCGGCAGCTTTCTCCGGAGATAAAATGGGAGAGTACGATGCCGTCGCTTTCGGCTGCCCGTCTATGGGAGATGAAGAATTGGAAGATACGGAATTTGCACCTATGTTTGATGACTGCAAGAGCGGTCTGTCCGGAAAAAAGATCGGACTATTCGGTTCTTACGGCTGGGGTGACGGAGAATGGATGCGCAACTGGGAAGCTTCCTGTAAAGAAGAAGGAGCCAATCTGGTACAGGATGGCGTGATCTGCAATGAAGAGCCGGATGATGAGGCAAAAGAAGCCTGCCAAAACCTGGGAAAGGCCCTGGTACAATAAAAGATAACTGACGAATAATCCAGATAGAACAGAGGATCTGACTGTCCTGACAGGGAAAGCCGGGTCCTCTTATTTTTTTGTTGCATACCATTAAGAGACAGGCTATACTAAAAGGCAGAGAAGGAAGAAAATTTTCAAAAAAGCTTAAAGGAGCATTACATGAAGAAGATCATACTAGCAAGCGCCTCTCCCCGCCGCCGGGAGCTTTTGGAACAGATCGGCGCAGTATTTGAGGTCTGTCCCGCTATAGGAGAAGAGAAGATTACAAAGACAGAACCAGGTGAAGCAGCAGAAGAACTGTCCAGGGGGAAATGTCAGGAGGTTTTTCAGAGCCTTGAAGATGACGTTACAGTGATCGGTGCAGACACGATTGTCGTCCTGGATGGAAAGATTTTAGGAAAACCCGGTTCTGCGGACGAGGCTGTTCAGATGCTTTCAAGCCTTCGGGGAAGATCCCACCAGGTATTTACCGGTGTTACGGTGATGAGCAGGGAGGGAGAAAAGACACAGACAGTCACTTTCCATGAGTCTACTCAGGTAAGCTTTTATCCTATGTCTGATAAGGAGATAGAGGAGTATGTAAGTGACGGAGAGCCGATGGACAAAGCAGGGGCCTATGGAATCCAGGGAAAAGGCGCAGTTTTTATCCGGGAAATCCGGGGTGATTATAACAATGTGGTAGGACTGCCTGTAGCAAGGCTGTATCAGGAATTGAAAAATATGGGAATCCAGATCAGGGAGTGAGAAGACATGTATAAAGCCTGTATTTTTGACTTGGACGGAACCATCGCCGATACGGTGGAATCCATTGCATATGTGGGAAACAAAACCTTGACTCATTTTCATCTGCCGACCATTCCTGTGAAAGATTATAATTTTTATGCGGGAAACGGAGCGGATGAGCTGGTACGGAAGATGCTGGAAGCTGTGCCGGGAGGGGCGCAGGCGGACTATGAGCAGGTCCGTATCCTATACAGAAAATGGTTTGAGGAAGATCCGTTTTATCATGTAAAGCCTTTTCCCGGTATTGTAGAACTTTTAGAAAATCTGAAAAAAGAAGGTCTGAAGATTGCAGTGCTTTCCAACAAACCTCACAGAGCAGCCATAGAGGTGGTAGAGAAAATCTTTGGCAGGGAGATGTTCCATAAAGTTCAGGGACAGACGGAAAAGGTCCCCAGAAAACCCTCTCCCATAGGAGCTTTGACGATTGCGGAAGAATTTGCAGTAAAACCGGAGGAATGCCTGTATCTGGGAGATACGGATACAGATATGGAGACAGGGCATGGAGCTGGAATGTTTACCATAGGGGTGACCTGGGGATTCCGGCCCAGAAAGGAATTGGAAGAACATCGGGCGGATCTGATCGTAGACAGACCGGAAGAAATCCTGGAATTTGTAAAACGGGCGAAGAGCCGGGAAAATTTATAATAGAACAAGCATGGGTATAAAAAGACCTGCATACATACAAACTATAAGGGAGGAAATAGAATGAACGAATACAGCGATGAGTGCATTTTAACCTTTTTGAAAAATCAGGGACAATTGTTTACTGAACCGGTTGCGGAAACCATGGAAGAAGCGGAGGCCTTTTTGGAGGACTGTATGGCTGCAGTAGTGGACTCTCTGAAAGAAGTGAGGGAGTATTTTGAGGAAAACGGCATGGATGTAGATGGAATGTCGGATGAAGAGCTGGAAGAAGCCGGGGAAGTATTTTCTCTGCCGGGGGGACAGTATCTGATCGTGGAAGGATAGTCTATAACAAACAGGAACAGGAGTGATATCATGAAGAAGAACAGACGGGACAGCGGCCAATTCTGGGACAGACGTTCTAAGGTATATGATGCACAGGTGATCCCTGAATATAAAAGCGCTTATAAAAAGACTGTAAAACGGTCTGCCCATTTTCTAAATAAAGAAGACCGGGTTCTGGAGATTGGCTGCGGTACAGGAAATGCGACGATACCCCTTGCAGGCTGTGTAAAAGAGATTACAGCCATAGATACTTCCAGAGAGATGATGGACAGGGCAAAAGAAAAAGCAGAAAAGGCGGGAAGGACAAATATCCATTTTATAAAGAAGAATCTTATGGACCTGGAAGCGAAAGCCGGAAGCTATGATGCAGTAACGGCGTACAATGTGTTGCTCTATATGAAAAATCAGGAGGAAGTCTTAAAAAGGATCCATAAGCTTTTGAAACCAGGAGGGATCTTCCTTTCAGCTACGGATTGTCTGGCAGGAAATTTTTCCCCTGGGGCGGTGGGAAAATTCTGGAAGAGTAAGTTCGGGCTGATGCCATATGTATCTTTTGAGTCGCCTATCGGTCTTATGAGAAAGATCCAAAAACAAGGATTTTTGGTTCTGGAGATCGTAAATCTTCATCAGAATCCTCCAAATATCTTTATCGTGGCTCAGAAAGTTGAAAAAAGATAAGATTATTAGCACTCATTTCAAATGAGTGCTAATTTTTTCTTGACTTTTCGGATTCCGGGTATTAATATGTTCTTTAGACATAGGTCTGCTGCAAAATCCAGGCCAAAATGCTAAAAGAAGAAAAAGGAGATGTATTTATCATGGCGAATAAGCGTGGTACATTATCAATTAATAGTGAAAATATTTTTCCGATCATTAAAAAGTGGCTGTATTCCGATCATGACATTTTTGTACGTGAAATGATCTCAAACGGCTGTGATGCCATTACCAAACTGAAAAAACTGGAGGTAATGGGAGACTATACATTCCCGGAAGGTCACAAGAATAAGATTGATGTGATCGTGAATCCGGAAGAGAAAACCCTGAAATTTATTGATACAGGTCTTGGTATGACTGCTGACGAGGTAGAAGAGTATATTACCCAGATCGCATTTTCCGGTGCTACCCAGTTTCTGGAAAAGTATAAAGATAAGACCAATGACGACCAGATTATCGGACATTTCGGACTGGGATTCTATTCTGCTTTTATGGTTGCGGATGAGGTACACATTGATACCCTTTCCTATAAAGAAGGCGCCCAGCCGGTACACTGGGAGTGTGATGGCGGTACAGAATACGAGATGGGAGAAGGAAACCGTACAGAAGTTGGTACAGAGATTACGCTGTTCTTAAATGAAGACAGCCTGGAGTTTGCCAATGAGTACAGAATGAGAGAAGTTATTGAAAAATACTGTTCTTTCATGCCTGTGGAAATCTATCTTTCCAAAGCAAATGCTCCTCAGGAATATGAGACCATTGAAGAGTCTGAACTGAGAGAGGATGACGTTGTTGTAGAACATATTCATGAGGAAGCCAAGACAGAGGAGAAAGAAAACGATAAGGGCGAGAAAGAGACCGTAGAGGTTTCACCGGCCAGAGATATGGTGAAGATCAATAAACGTCCGGTATCCTTAAGCGATACCCA
>DXFG01000061.1 GCA_019114545.1 Candidatus Blautia pullistercoris
TCCTCTGACCAGAGCAGTCTTTGTCTATCCTACCAAAGCCCTTGCCAGCGACCAGTACCGGGCGTTGCAGCCTGTTCTGGAATATTTCGGAAATGGACGGATCAACGCTGGAGTTTACGATGGAGATACCATGCAGGCGGAGCGGAGCAGGATACGGAAAAGTGTCAACATTATCCTTACCAATCCGGAAATGCTGAATTCTGCTTTTCTTCCAAATCACAGCAGCTATGGGTTCGACTTTATTTTCTCGAATCTGAAATATGTAGTCACTGATGAA
Organism: Candidatus Blautia pullistercoris; assembly: GCA_019114545.1. Classification (GTDB taxonomy): domain Bacteria; phylum Bacillota; class Clostridia; order Lachnospirales; family Lachnospiraceae; genus Blautia; species Blautia pullistercoris. The sequence goes on from DXFG01000061.1 coordinate 278, forward strand.
CTCCACACCTACCGGGGTGCTTTCGGGGCTCATCTGGCCAATATTTTCCGGCGGATGAAGCGTGTCTGCGGCTACTACGGATCAAAACCTCAATTCCTGTGCAGTTCGGCCACCATTGCCAATCCTGGTGAGCTGGCGGAGAAAATCTGTGGGGAGAAGTTTGTTCTGGTGGATAAGGACGGGTCAGCCGCTCCAGAAAAAGAATACCGGCTACTCCTTCCACCGGAAATTAAGGGAAAGAATGATAAGATTTACGGCAGAAGGCCGGCTTCCTGGCTGGCAGCGGAGCTGGTACCGGCTCTGGCAGCAGGGAATCATCATTTTATTGTGTTTGGAAAATCCAGGAGAAATGTGGAGGTTATCCTGAAGGAAGCCAGAGATAAAATGGAGGAAAACGGGATTTCCAGGAAAATTGCCGGGTACAGAGGGGGATATACCCCTGTGGAGAGGAAGAGCATTGAGGAGAAAATGATCACAGGAGAACTGGCCGGCCTGGTATCTACCAATGCCCTGGAACTGGGGATTGATATTGGCAGTCTGGACTGTACGGTACTGGCAGGGTACCCGGGAACACGGGCTTCATTCTGGCAGCAGACGGGAAGAGCCGGAAGAAACGGGGAAAAATGCGTAAACTATCTTATCCTGGAAAATCAGTCTTTTGATCAGTATATTGCTCTGGACCCGGAGTGGCTGTTTTCAAAAAGCAGCGAGAATGCTATTGTGGACCCGGACAATCTTCTTATTGAACTGGCTCACATCCGGGCGGCTGCGGCGGAGATGCCCCTGTCTTTAGATGATGCGGGCCTTTTTCCGGATCTGGGAGAGATTATCCCGGTGCTTTTAAATGCAGGGGAAGTGGAGAGTATGGCTGGACGTTTTGCCTGGGCGGGAGAGGCTTTTCCTGCAGGGGACTATAGTCTGCGGAATATGGACAAGTCCAGATATAAGCTGCTTCTTGAAAAGGAAAACCGGGAGATTACCCAGATGGATGAAACCCAGGCTTTCCATGAGCTTTACCCGGGAGCGGTATATATCCATGAAGGGGAGTTGTATGAGGTGCTGAAACTGGATCTGGAGTCCAGGACCGCCTATGGGGTTCCCTTTGCCGGAAATTATTACACGGTGCCATCAGGGACCCAGGAGACCAGGATCCTTCAGACTTTCAGAGAGGAAGAGCTGGGAAGGAGCAGGATCTATTTCGGGGATATTAACGTGGAGGAAGTCATCTCCATGTACAAGAAGCTTCAGTTCCATAATCATCAGAATCTGGGTTATGTAAGCCTGTTAAGACCTTTGCGGAAGGATTATGATACGGAGAGCACCTGGATCCATATTCCGGAGAATGTCACAAGAGTTTATCGGAATCTGCTGGTGCCTGCGAAAAGTGGGGAACTGATGCTGAATAACCATTTTGAAGGACTGGCCTTTGCGGTAAAGAATGCTGCCATGATGGTGACTATGACAGAAAGCTCGGATATAGATACTGTGATTTCCAATAATGCCAGGATACCGGATATTTTTCAGGAAGAAAAGGTGGCACTCTTTATCTATGACCGGTATGAGGGGGGACTGGGATACTCGGAAAAAATTTATGATCTGGTACCTGAAATCCTGGAAAAGGCCATTCATATGGTAAAGGGATGTTCCTGCGAGGATGGCTGCCCCGCCTGCGTGGGAGATTATACCCTGGATAAAGCCATGGTTCTGTGGGGCCTGGAAAATCTCCTGGAGGAAAGCCTTCCTCCGGAACAAGTAAAAATGCCGGAACAAGAGGCCAGGCCGGTAATGGAAAAGGAATATTCGTTTTTTACTCTTCCTATACAGTGGCAGGAGTTCTGCCAGAGCGTGAAGGAAAACGGAGAGAAGGGGGGAGACTTTTTAAAAACTATCCAGGAGATAGGCGTGGAGGACCATACTCTGGTACTTACGGTGAAAAATGGATTTTACCGGGACTGGCTTCTGGAAGGGGAGAATCTCAGGGAACTGGAGAACACCCTGAGATGGCATGCGGTGTGCCCCTCTGATATGAAAATAGAAGTCCGGGCAGAGGAAGACCGGGAAAATGCAGAAAAGATAAAAGGAAGGCTGCGCAGAAAATATGGAGACAAGGGAGAATAAGGACTGGGAAAAACTTAATGAATACCAAAAGGAGGCAGTGCTGGATGACAGTCCGGCCTGTGTGGTAAACGCCAATGTAGGCAGCGGGAAGACCACGGTGCTCATTGCAAAGGTTTTGTATCTTTATTTAGAGAAAAAAGTGCCTCTGGAAGATATGCTGGTGCTGACTTTTACTAACAAGGCAGCCCAGGAGATCCTCAGCCGCCTTTTGCTCAGAGAGCCGGAACTTTCTCCGGAGCAGAGAGCCGGGTTCGGAACCTTTCACAGCGTGGCCCTGAGGCTTTTAAAAGAAAAGCTCTCTGTGGAAAAAGCCGGCTGGGACAGGGACTTCTCTGTAATGGAACCTGAAGAAGAAACAGAGCTGGCCCAGAGGATTATTAAAGAAGAAAAATTGAATATCAAATATAAGAACCGGCTGAAAAAGCGCCTGGAGCAGGAATACAAGGCTTATCTGGAAGGAAGAGAAGCTTCCAGGTATGAGGACGACCTGTTCCGGCTGTACCCTCTGCTGAAACAGGAGAAACAGCGGGAGAACAAAATGAGCTTTTCGGATCTGCTTCTGGTAAGCACCGAGCTGATAAAAGAGGAAGGTTTTCACCCCGCCTGGGTGATCGCAGATGAAATCCAGGACAGCGATAACCTCCAGCTGGAATTTCTGGAAGCTCTGGTGGGAGAGGAGACCAGGCTTTTTGCCGTGGGGGACCCAAACCAGGTAATCTACAGCTGGAGAGGTTCCAGCGACAGTACCTTTTTTGCCCTGAAAAGGAGGTTTTCGGCAAAAGAACTTTCCCTGCCGGTAAATTACCGTTCTAACGCAAGGATTCTGGAAGCGGCTAACCATTTCCGGCAGTTTGGGACCAGGATCCAGGGCTGCCGGGAAGAGGGAAAGCTTATTAAGGTAAAACGGCAGTATGACCCTTTTACAGAGGCAGAATATCTGGCGGAACAGATTGATGGTTTACATAAAGCGGGAGAGAGCTATGAGGACATCGCAATCCTTTACCGCCTTCAGAGGCAGGGAGAGCTTCTGGGGAAGGTTTTTGATAAGCGGGGAATTCCTTATCAGATTTCGGTAAAACAGACGGTAAAGGATATTCCTGCTCTGGACTGGGTGGTGAAAATCCTTCGGTTTTCTGTAAATCCCAGAGACCGGCAGACAGGGGAAGACGTGCTGCTGAATCCGGGATTTGGGGAGAAGTTTACGAAAAAGAAAGTCCGAGACCTTCTGGAAGAGGGAAAAGGGAAGAGTTTTTTATATGAACAGATGAAAGGTTTTCAGGACTGGTCTTCCAGCCAGACAAAGATTCCCAAGTGGAGAGAAATCTTTGATTATTTTGGCCTTGGAGAAGCCTTTGGCCCTACTTCGGCTGGCTATAAGGAAAAAGAAGAACAGGCAGGGAAACTTCTGGAATGGCTGAGAGCATACTGTGAGAAAAAAGAATTGTCTCTCTGGGAAGGGACCAGAGCTTTTTTAAATGATGGGGCCCTCTATGGCATGGACCTTGGAGAAATCATGGGGGAGAGAAAAGAATCTTTAAAGGGTGTCCGGCTGATGACCCTCCACGCCTCAAAGGGACTGGAGTTTCACCGGGTATATCTGATCGGTATGAATCAAGGACTGATTCCTCTTCGCTGTAAAACTATGGAGCAGGAGGAAGAGGAGCGGCGGCTGTTTTTTGTAGGCATGACAAGGGCAAAAGAGGAACTGGAATTGTCTTATTATGTCAATCCAAGAGAACCGGGAGTTTTCGGAGAAGGAAGCCGATATCTTCTGGGAATCCCTCCGGAACTTCTGGACTGGGAGGAAGACGTCAGGAAGGGAAGAGGGGAAGAAACTCTCCGGAAGCTGGGAAGAGAAGTCCGAGAAGAGCTGCGGAAGAAGAAAGAAGCAGAAAAGGAATTGGCTCCAGACAAGAGGAATACAGATGCTGAGCCAGAGGGCAGAAGAGAAGAGCTTTCGGAGAAACCAGATGAAAGGGAAACTGGAAATGTGGTACCTGGCCCAAGGGTCCGTCACAGAAAGTATGGGGAGGGAATACTGCTCTCTCAAAATGAACTGACTGTGGAAGTGGAATTCCCTGGCTA
>DXFG01000062.1 GCA_019114545.1 Candidatus Blautia pullistercoris
TAGGAAGCAGGACCTGCTGCCATGTTGTCTGGGTGCAGTGTACGTCCTGTACCGCCGCCGGAAGCAACGGAGAAGTATTTCTTTCCGGCTTCTACGCACTCTTTCTTGTAAGTACCTGCAACCGGATGCTGGAAACGTGTGGGGTTGGTGGAGTTACCTGTGATGGAAACGTCAACGCCTTCCTTCCACATGATAGCAACACCTTCACGAACGTCGTTTGCTCCGTAGCAGTTTACTTTTGCACGAGGTCCGTCAGAGTATGCCTTACGGAATACTTCTTTCAGTTCTCCTGTGTAGTAGTCATATTCTGTTTCAACATATGTAAATCCATTGATACGTGCAATGATCTGTGCAGCGTCTTTTCCAAGACCGTTTAAGATAACACGCAGTGGTTTCTGACGAACTTTATTTGCTTTCTCAGCAATACCGATAGCGCCTTCAGCTGCTGCGAAAGATTCATGTCCTGCCAGGAAGCAGAAGCAGTCTGTGTCCTCTTCCAGAAGCATCTTTCCTAAGTTGCCATGTCCCAGACCTACTTTACGCTGATCTGCTACAGATCCCGGGATACAGAAAGCCTGAAGTCCTTCACCGATTGCGGCTGCTGCGTCTGCAGCTCTCTTGCAGCCTTTCTTGATGGCGATAGCTGCACCTGTAATGTAAGCCCAGCATGCGTTCTCGAAGCAGATCGGCTGAATGCCTTTTACCATGTCGTATACGTTTAATCCGGCGTCTTTTGTAATTTTCTCAGCTTCTTCGATGGAAGCGATACCATAGCTATTTAAAACCTGATTGATCTTATCAATTCTTCTTTCATATGATTCAAATAAAGCCATTATGAAATCCTCCTATATTCCTTACCTTTTTGCTGCGTTTTGTCACATTATTCTTCTCTTGGGTCAATGATCTTAACAGCGTCAGCAACACGTCCGTACTGGCCCTGTGCTTTCTCCCAAGCTACATTTGGCTCGTCACCTTTCTTAACGAAATCTGTGAACTTGCCAAGGTTTACAAATTTATAACCAATGATCTGGTCTTCTTCGTCTAATGCGATTCCTGTAACGTAGCCTTCTGCCATTTCCAGGTAACGAGGACCTTTCTTTAATGTTCCGTACATTGTACCAACCTGAGATCTGAGGCCTTTTCCTAAGTCTTCCAGACCGGCACCGATGGGCAGTCCGTCTTCGGAGAATGCACTCTGTGTACGTCCGTAAACGATCTGCAGGAATAATTCTCTCATAGCTGTATTGATTGCGTCACAAACAAGGTCTGTATTTAACGCTTCCAGAATAGTTCTGCCCGGCAGGATTTCTGCTGCCATAGCTGCTGAATGGGTCATACCTGAACATCCCAGTGTTTCCACTAATGCTTCCTGAATAACTCCGTCCTTTACATTCAGAGTCAGCTTACATGCACCCTGCTGAGGAGCACACCAGCCTACACCGTGTGTCAAACCGGAAATATCTTTGATTTCTTTTGCTTTTACCCATTTTGCTTCTTCTGGGATTGGAGCTGCTCCGTGGTTTACACCCTGAGCTACTGGACACATTTTTTCTACTTCATGTGAATAAATCATTTTAAAACTCCTTTCAAGTATAAATTACTTAAAGTGCGCCGCATACGACACCTTATTCAAAGACATTTTCTCACAAAGTGACAAAAAAATCCAGACCTATTTTTGTATTTCCATACTTTACATGGATTTTTTATGAGCCTCCCCTGGCAATTCCCGAAAAATAATGCTAAAATAAATACAGCAAAATTTCGCTATAATAAAATATTTTTTAATAAGGAGGTATTTCTATATGAAAACTTATGAAATGATCCATGAAATCAGCGATATGTGCCGGGGAAAAATGGATTCTGATATCTCAGAGATCCAGACAGATAATCTGGATGAATACATGAAATCCCACATCAGCAGAGCTGCTACCTGCGAAAAGACCGAATTAGAAAGCGGTGCCATTGTCTACGATGTTGTAACCAATGGTCTGAAAGAAAGATTCTCTTTCACAGAAATCTAATCATTTTTTGAAAACATGAAAGAGGCGGCTGGGAGCTGTTGCATTAAACATATGTGAGGAATATTTATACGTTTTATGCGAGTTTGTCGAGCATAGCTTTGAAACCTGAGGCTCAAAACGACGCAGACTGAGCAATAAAATGTATAAATATTTTCAACTTTGATTAATGCGACAGATCCAGCCGCCTCTTCGTATTTTAAAAGAGATATTGTAAAAGTTGAGTTATGCTGGTAAGTCCCAGGCTGTATAGGAAGATAGATCCCGGTTTGCCCAAAATGATGATAAGCGCAAACTTCTTCAGGCTCATTTTCGTCAGCCCTGCAATATAGCACAGGAGATCATCCGGGGCTACCGGAAAGAAAATCGCTGCGGCAAACGCTTTGTCAAAAGCGTTTCCCTTATCCAGCCATCCGATATACTTTTTATAATTTTTCTCTCCTATCATATTCTGGACAAAGGACTTTCCGTATCTTTTAGAAAGAAGAAAAGCCAGTATAGAGCCCATGGAGATACCCACGTAATTATATACAAATCCCCATACAGGACCAAAGATCAGGACACCACCCAGACAGCCGATAGCCCCCGGAAGGATAGGGATCACTACCTGGATACATTGGATCAGAACGAAAAATACCGGCGCCCACAGGCCGAATCTTCCCAGAAATTTTTCCAAAGCTTCCGCCGAAACAAAGATCCCTGTACGGATCCCATACCAGATAAACAGAGCCATTGCAATCAGCCCCACTACGGTACATAAATTTAAATATACTGCTGTTTTTTGCTTTTCCATAAAACCATACTCCTGTCTGCAGCCGTCTCTGTTTTTTCCGTTCTCTTTCTTTCCTGTTCTTCCTGAAAAACTCTTTCATAAAAACTTTTCCACATGTCTCCCACATGCTTCCGGCTGTAGAATTCATGTCCTGTAAATGCCAGTCCTGCACTCTTCTGATAGAACACAGGATCTTCTTTCAGGTTTTCCAGGATTTTTGCAAATTCCTTCTGGTCTTTTCCTTTAAGAACATAATCGAACAAAATCGGCTGATAAATATCCAGATTTCTTACCAGAATGGGAAGACTGCAGTTCATAGCCTCCAGAATCGTCATGGGGAACAGTTCTTCATAAGAAGGAAGGAACATCACATCTGCCATATTATAGATCTGATTCATCTCTTTCCTGTCTACCAGTCCCAGAAACCTGACATTTGAGGGAAGGTGTCCCATTCGTGCTTTGATTTCTTCATATCCTTCAGAGATCTTTCCAAACGAAAATCCCCCTGCCCATACAAATTCACATTGGGGCATTTTCTCTGCCACATCCAGGAAGTCGAAGACCCCTTTTCTTTTCTGAAGCTGTCCTGCGCAGAGCACAATAAAGGCCTCTGGCCGGATCCCGTATCTTTCCCTTGTTTTTCTCTTTTCTTCCTTTCCCAGAGGATAAAAGTTTTTCTCTGATACTACATTGGGAATATAAGTAATCTTTTCTCTTGGAATTCCATAGGCTTCCAGTTTGTCAATAAATACAGGATTTACTGTTACCAGATAATCCATTCTCTTATAAAAGGAAATCATATACTTATAAAAAATATTCTTGGCAAATCTTGGAAGGGAAATACTGTTTTCCACTGTTTCCGGCAAAAAATGTACATATCCTACTAATGCCCCCTGTTTTCTTCGCCTGAAGGTTGAAAGATAGTATTCCGGATTTATAGAATGATAATGGGTAATGTCGCTGGATCCTTTGGCATTTTCCAGTATCTCTGCCCTGTTCTCCATCACCTCTCTGGCCAGTTCCACCTGCTCATCATGGGCAGAAAGGACTCCCTGGCCTTTGACCATATCTGATTTTGACAACATATTGATCCGCTTCATCTTATCAGGCTCCTCTCTTCATGATCCCTTTGGCCCAGGCATGTGCAAAAACTCTCCATCTGCCTCTGACGCCTTCTGTTCTTTTCTCTCCGTCTATCTCCGGATACCGTTCCTGACGCTCTATAGTCTCTCTATAGATTCTTTCTGCGGCGGTACAGAAATTCCATGTGGAATACAGCTGAGAGATTTCCTGTCCTCTGCGTCCCATTTCCTGTCTCCGCTCTTCATCCTCCAGGATATAGTTTAAATGCATTTTAAAATACTCGTAATTTTCATATTGAAAGCCGTTGTAGCCGTCTGTGACAACCTGGTCCAGACACTCGTCTTTTCTGCACAGGGCAGGAAGTCCGCAGGCCAAAGCTTCAATATAAGTGATCCCCTGGGTCTCGCTGCTGGAGGCACATACAAAAACATCCCCCAGTTTATAATATCTGCCAACCTCCTCAGGAGCAATCATCCCGGTAAATATCACCTGATCGGTGATCTGCAGCTTCTTTGCCAGTGTTTCCAGATTTTCTCTGTCGGGTCCGTCGCCTGCAATAAGAAAAGTAAGATTTTTCCCTGCTCCTTCTTTAATAAGTTTTGAAAAATATTCCAGCAGTTCTTCCAGATTCTTCTCTTTTGCCAGTCTTCCCACGCTGACCAGGACCTTGTTTTCCAGAGGGATCCCCAGTTCTTTCTTCTTTCTGTCTATTTCCTCCCTGGAAATCCTCTCCTTAAATCTTCCAAGTTCGATTCCTGTAGGCATTACGGCAACCGGCTCCTCTACCCCGTATTTTTTCAGTATATTCTCCACCTTTTGGGTTGGAACGATAACCTGACTGGTCTTTCCCAGCACCATCCTGGAAAAGCATGCTACCGCTTTCTTCTCTAATTTTGCTCCGGTCTTATACTGGGAAAATCTTCCGGGAAGATAATGGATATAATCTTCATACACCGTATGATAAGTATGTATCAGCGGACAATTACATTTTCTTGCAATTTTCGCCGCATAGGAAAATGTCATAAATTCGCACTGAGAATGAACTACTTCTGGTCTCCACCATATCAGTTCCTGAATCAGAGGTTCCGCATGAGGAAGGACAGCCCTTGCATTAGGATAGATTTTCTCCAAGTTCAGCGATTTGATATAATAAACTCCCTCCTCCTCGTAAGACGCAAAGGTTCTTGACAGGGTCAGAACCCTTACTTCATGTCCTCTCCTCTCTAATTCATTTTTCAGATTTATCACAGAAGTCACAACGCCGTTTACTACAGGCTTGTACCAATCGGTTGTCAATAATATCTTCATAAAGGTTCCCCCTTTTCTTTTCCTTAATCTGATATTTATGATAATGCACAGACTTAAAGAAAACAGGTTCCTAAACTTAAAGAATTTCTAAAGTTTTTAAAAGAAAGAGCCGGGATAATGTAAGAAATCTGTTAAGAATTTCTTACACTATCCCGGCTCCTGTTTTTTTCGGTAATTATCAATCTAATTCAATTTCTGCCAGTTCTGCCGGCGGAAGCTGTCTGGAAGAATTGGCCTTATATTTTTTCAGCTCTGCTGCTGCTTTATTCAATGGCGCTATGGTTCCTGCGCCGGCCATACAGCCGCCGGGGCAGCCCATACCTTCGATCATACAACCTTTCAGCTTTCCGGCCTTGGCCTGCATAAGGATCTTCTTACACTCATCCAGACCTTCCGCATGTTCAATATGGACTTCCACCTCAGGATAATACTCATGGAGGCAGGCTTCTATAGCACTGGAAACACCTCCTGCCACAGCATATCCCCGTCCTGCTGCTGTTGCATTATGGAAAGATGATTTCCCTTCGCATTGGGCAGGATCGATTCCTTTTGCCTCAAACATACCTGCCAGTTCCTCAAAGGTGATCACAAAGTCCACATCGCTTCGCACATCTGTCCTGGATGCTTCCAGCTTTTTAGATGCGCAGGGGCCAATGAATACGACCTTTGCATCCGGATACTGCTTTTTAATGGTTCTTGCAGTAGCCACCATAGGAGTCAGTTCCTGGGAAATATTTCCTGCCATATCCGGGAAGAAATGTTTTGCCATCATGATCCAGGAAGGACAGCAGGAGGTAAGAAGGAAAGGAAGTTCTCCTGTGCTGACCTTTTCCGCATAATGATGAGCTTCGGAAGCTGCGCCGATATCTGCTCCCAAAGCCACTTCATACACTTCTGCAAATCCCATTTCCTGAAGGGCAGCTTTCAGCTTTCTGGGAGTCACATCAGCTCCGAACTGCCCCACAAAGGCAGGGGCTACCTCCGCTATGATCTGTTTTCCCTCTTTCAGGGCATGGGCCAGCTGGAAGATCTGAGACTTGTCGGAAATTGCGCCAAAAGGACAGTTTACCATGCACATGCCGCAGGAAACACATTTTTCATTGTTGATCTTTGCTCTTCCAAGCTCATCGCTTTCAATGGCATTGACACCACAGGCTCTGGCACAGGGCCTTTCTTTCTTGGCAATAGCGTCATAGGGACATACGGATTTACACTTTCCACATTTAATACATTTTTCCTGGTCAATAATAGACTTTCCCTTAACAATACTGATGGCTCCTTTTGGACATACCTCTTTGCATGGGTGTGCCACACAGCCGCGACACATATTGGATACTTCGTACATCTTAGGCTCACAGGCATCACAGGCTGAAGGAATTACCTGCATAAGGGGCGGTTCATAGTATTTCTCATCAATATTGCTGGCTTCCAGACCTGCAGTAATATGCACCGCAGTATTCTCAGGACGCAGCGACATACCCATAGCCAGACGTACACGTTCACTGGCAACTGCCCTTTCCCTGTAGATACTCTCTCTGTAAGTAGCTCGTTCCTGAACAATATGATAAGGAATAGCCTCTATATCTGCTACCAGGGTTTCCGGTTCTGATTCAAAGCCCACTCTGGCAATTTCCTTAAACACCTTTCTGCGGATCCTTTTTACATTTGTATCTAGACCTCTCATATGCTTAACTCTCCCTTTTTTCTATACTTGTCAATAGCTTCATGTCTGATATGATACCCAGATTTCCTGGGATTTGCAAGAAATTGATGGTATTTTATTTCATACAAAAGCCGCCTGTGCTATAATTCTCTATAATTCTATAAAAATATTACAGGACTTTCCAAAAATTTTACGGAAAGCTCCGGAAAGGATTTCTATGTTTTCTTATAAATCTGTTTACCGGGAAAAAAACCTTCTTCCCCCTGTATTTACCGGCAGTACTCTGAAATTATTTGCTCTTGTCTTTATGCTCATTGATCATATCGGAGCTGTAATCCTGGAGCACGGGGTGATCTATTCCTATAACCGGCAGCTTCCCACCGCCCTTTCTTATCCTGTCAGTCTGTTCTGTTCTCAGATCGATCAGGTACTCAGAGGAATCGGGCGGCTGGCCTTTCCGATTTTCTGTTTTCTGCTGGTAGAAGGCTTTTTTCACACCTCCAACAGAAAAAAATATGCTTTTCGCCTTTTTCTCTTTGCCCTGATCTCGGAAATTCCCTTTGACCTTGCCTTTAACAACGGTATCCTGGAATTTTCCTATCAGAATGTCATGTTCACCCTGCTTTTCGGCCTGCTCACCATATGGGGAATGGAAAGATCCCGTCTGATCCATCCTCTGCTTCCCATCCTTCCCGCGGCCGCAGGAATCCTTGTGGGATGGCTTTTTCAGGCAGACTATGACTGGAGAGGCATTCTATTAATTATCGTCCTTTATGTTTTCTACCAGTATCCTCTGGAAAAAACCATCCTGGGCTGTCTTTGTCTCCTGTGGGAGCCGCTGGCCTGCCTGGCTTTTATCCCCCTGAACATGTATAACCATCAAAAAGGACAGGGTATAAAATATCTTTTCTATCTCTTCTACCCTGTCCATCTGCTGATACTGTTTTGTATCCGGTATGCAATTTTTCAGATTTAGATCTTATCTACCACTTCATTCTGGTTTTTATAAATACTGTGGGAGGGAACTACCCCTCTCACAGAAGAAAGAGGATAGATATTGGTATGGCTTCCCACCACAGTTCCCGGGTTCAGCACAGAACCGCATCCTACCTCTACTTCGTCTCCCAGCATAGCCCCGAATTTCTTCAGCCCCGTTTCAATACGGGCTTCTTTTCCTTTGACAACTACCAGCTTTTTGTCGGATTTTACATTGGAGGTAATGGAGCCTGCCCCCATGTGAGACTTATAACCCAAAATGGAATCACCTACATAATTATAGTGAGGCACCTGCACCTTATCAAAAAGGATCACATTTTTCAGTTCTGTGGAATTTCCCACAACAGCCCCTTCTCCCACCAGGGCATTGCCCCGGATAAAAGCGCAGTGGCGGACTTCCGCATCTTTTCCGATAATGGCCGGACCGTTAATATAGGCTGTGGGAGCTACTTTCGCAGACTTTGCGATCCACACATTTTCTCCCATTTTTTCATATTCTTCTTCGCTTAAAGTATTACCCAGCTTTACAATAAACTCGCTGATACAAGGAAGCACTTCCCAGGGATAGGTTTTGCTCTCTAAAAGCTCCTTGGCCAGAGTCTTGCTTAAATCACTGTAAAGCTCGCTGATCTTTAACTGTTCCATCTTTCTACCTGCTTTCTTCCTTAACTTTTCTCTTCTATTCTACTATGGAGAAAGGATTTTTCCAACCGTTTTTTCCGTTTTTCCTTCCGGATACCAACATAAGCGTTCTTTTAGCTACCAGGATTGCTTCATTTTCATTTCTTTGACGAAGCTTTTCCTTTCCCTGTACCGGCAGATCTGGTATTGGATTTCTTATAGTATGAGGCCGCTTTGTCAAAATACTGGCGCAGGACAAACTGGTTCCTCAGTCCCATAACTCCCTGGGTCCGCTTCCGGATGAAATCTTCCAGTTTCACCATATATTCATCGGAAGTAATACTCCCTTCTGCCACATAAGTCAGTCCTTTTTCCCAGCTGGCTGTAAGCTCCGGGTTTAAAAGAGAACGGATAGAGGCATTCACCACATCAAAGATCATTTCTCCAAGAAGGGTAGGAGTGATTACCTGGGTCTTCTTATTCAGCGCCAGATATTTGATGGTGATCAGCTTTTTCAGAATTTCGGCTCTGGTGGCGCTGGTTCCGATACCGCTTCCCTTGATCTGGGCTCTCAGTTCCTCATCCTCGATAAGCTGACCGGCATTTTCCATAGCCAGGATCATAGATCCTGAAGTATATCTTTTTGGAGGAGAAGTCTCCCCTTCTTTTATGTAAAATTCCTTGATAGGAAGAGTACTGCCTTTTTTCACTCCCTGGATCATCTCCAGAAAAGCTCCATCTTCTACCTGTTCTTCCTCCTGTCCTTTTCCCCCGCTCTCTTCCTTCCTATTCTTTCCAAAGGAATATCCTGTAACTTTCAGATATCCCTCAGAAACCAGGATCTTAAAAGAAGAAAACAGCCGTTCTTTTTCAATAGAGGATACCAGGCTGATCTTCTGATAAACCGCAGGAGGATAAAAAATACTTAAAAACCGTCTTACGATCACTTCATAGACTTTCTGGGACTGAAGGCTCAGTCCTTTCAGTGCCCCTAAGCCCTGACCGGTAGGAATAATGGCATAGTGGTCTGTAATCTGTTTATCATTGGTATATCGTGTCTTCCCGATGTTTTTATAACTGCCCTGTTCCAGGATCTCCCCGGCAAATCCACCGGCATGTTCATAGTTTCTCAGGCCTCTGATATTCTTGGATATCTCCTTGGCTACGGCGGTAGACAGGACTCTGGCATCCGTTCTGGGATAAGTAACCAGCTTCTTCTCATACAGTTCCTGAACGATCCTGAGGGTTTCATCAGGGCTCAGCTTAAAAAGCCGGGAGCATTCATTCTGCAGTTCTGCCAGGTTAAACAGAAGAGGAGGATTCTTATTTTCTTTCTTCTTCTCAATTTTTTCCGCCACAGCGGTGAGAGGAGGATTTGCACTCAGGATATCCAGAAGCTGCCGGGCGTCCTTTTCTTCCTTGAAGCCGTTTTCTTTATACAGCAGAGGAGACTGGAAATACCGGCTGCCTTCCACTCCTCTCCACTCGCCCTCAAAGCTGCGGCCTGCCAGTTCGAATTTCCCCAGTACACGGTAAAAAGGCGTTTTTACAAATTCCCGGATTTCCCGTTCCCGACGTACCACCATGCCCAGAACGCAGGTCATCACACGGCCCACAGATATGGCCTGATATTTTGTTCCCAGATAGGAAGATACTGCATTCCCGTATTTCAGAGAAAGAAGCCTGGAAAAATTAATTCCCATAAGATAATCTTCTTTGGCCCGGAGATAAGCAGAGGCAGAAAGGTTATCATATTCATGGATATTCTTTGCCTCCCGGATACCTCTCAAAATCTCTTCTTCTGTCTGAGAATCGATCCATACCCGTCTCTGGTCTTTCTCCTCTACATGGGCCATCATAGCCACCAAGCGATAGATATATTCTCCCTCTCTTCCGGAGTCCGTACACACATATATGGTCTCCACATCTTTCCGGTTCAGAAGGCTGCTGACTATATCGTACTGTTTTTTTACGGAAGGGATCACCTCGTACTTAAATTCCCCGGGCAAAAAAGGCAGAGTCTCCAGGCTCCACCTTTTCAGCTTCTCATCATATTTTTCCGGATAGCTCATGGTAATGAGATGGCCCACACACCAGGTGATCACCGTATTCTCCGATTCCAGATAACCATCATGTCTCTGGGTATTGACCTTGAGAGCCTTGGCAAACTCCTGGGCCACACTGGGCTTCTCTGCAATAAATAATGATTTTCCCATATAAGCTCCTTTTCTTTTATGTCTGCCGGCAGCCGGTTCAAGTCTGCACTTTCCCTGACTGCCGGTATTTCATCTGTTCCCTACTCGTTCATATTGGCCAGTTTCGCTGTCTGGTCTGCCGCGATGAGATTATCGATGATCTCCTGAAGATCGCCGTTTAAAACAGAATCCAGTTTATGAAGAGTCAGCTTGATCCTGTGGTCTGTCACACGTCCCTGGGGGAAATTATAAGTCCGGATCTTTTCAGACCGGTC
>DXFG01000063.1 GCA_019114545.1 Candidatus Blautia pullistercoris
AAAGCAGCGAGGACTACACAGAATACCTTCTTGCCCTTATAGACCTTATGCTGCCGGATATGAACGGTATGGAAGTTATTAAAGCCATTCGCCAGGTCAGTACCATACCCATTATCATCATCACAGCCAAAGATAATGATACCGATAAATCTCTGGGACTGAACCTGGGTGCTGACGATTATGTGGTAAAGCCTTTTTCCCTTATTGAACTTACCGCAAGAATCAAAGCCAATATCCGGCGGGCCAGGACCTATCAACGTCATTCTCAGAATGCCATTGTGAAAATTAAGGATTTGGAGATCGATACTCTCAGCCACACAGTCAAACGCCAGGACAAAAGCCTTGATCTGACTCCCATAGAATTTGAGATCTTGCACCTGCTGGCGTCCCACCCGGGACAGGCTTTTTCAAAAGATCGTCTCTATGAGCTCATTTGGAAGGAACCTTATTTCGGCAACGAAAATGTCCTGAACACCCATATCAACAGGCTGCGGCTGAAGCTGAAAAACAGCCCGGAGGATACAACGGACTACATAAAGACCTTGTGGAGGATCGGCTATAAAATGGAGGAGAAATAAATGTTGGTTTTGTTTATAATATTGTCAGCAGTTTTATTATCCCTGTTGATCTGGCAGAAGATAAAATACTGGACGCTTGAAAAAGATATTGCCTATATCAGCAGTCGGCTGGAATCTCTTTCTCTCACTTCTGAAAACGGCTATCTCCTTCTCCCTACAGACTGTATTGCTGTAAAAAAATTAGGGGCTTCCATTAACCGCCTGCTCCAGGACTTTTACACAGATAAGGCAGAGTTTAAAAGGTCTCAGAGAGCCATGGCCCAGGTTCTGACCAATATCTCCCACGATATCCGTACTCCTCTTACCGTCCTGAAAGGGAACAGTGAAATGCTGTTTTCCAGGGCAAAGGAATCCTCTCTGCCTGAATCCTTCCAGGCAATGGCCGAGAAGATCGATCAGAAAGCAGATCAGTTAACAGCAGCCATCAATGACTACCATCTTTATCTCCAGCCATATCCTCTCAGAGGTGGATCTGATTGCTGACACCATCGGGATTATCCAGCAGGGAAAGCTGCTGGTGGAACTGCCTATGGAGGAGATCCATAAACGTCAGGCAGAATACATCAGCCTTCAGGTTGACAACACTGCCCGCAGCGCCGCCATTCTTGAAAAAATGGGGATCACGGATTTCCAGGTATTAGACAGGGAATTTATACGCATTTACGGTTCGGATATTTCAGGGAAAGTTCTGTCAGAGGCCCTTGTTAAAAACGGCGTTGGCCTGGAAAGTTTAGGGCGCAGACATGACACGCTGGAGGATTACTTCTTCCAGCTTACGAAAGGAGGGAAATGACATGGCACATCTTCTGAAACTGGAAATAAAGAAATTCCGGCTGTTACCTAATATTCTATTTACTTTGGCTGCTGTATTTTTCAGCATACTATTTATTACCGTATCCCTGGTTGACAGTATGACAGACCCGTCACAGACAAAAGACAGCTTTGAAAGCACTTTTCTTGTAATCGGACTTTTAATGTCTTTTATCTTTCTTGTATATTCATCAGTCCTCACCTCACGGCTGGTAATCCGGGAATATGAGCAGAAAACCATTACCATCCTGTTTTCCTATCCCCTGAACCGGAAGCAGCTGATCATCAGCAAACTGATCCTTATCATGGCCTATACAGCAATATCCATGACTGTGGGATATATCTGCTGCAGCGGATATATGATACTGGCCGACAGATTCTTTGATATGCTGGCCGGTTCTTTTGAACTTTACTTTTTTCGGACATGGATACCTATGTCCCTGATCACCGTAGCTGTATGTACCATTTTATCCCTGTGGCCCTTTATAATCGGAATGATACATAAGTCGGTTCCGGCAACAATCGTAACTTCTTTGATCGTCATTGTACTGCGGCAGTTAATGATCACCAGAAATCCAGCCAATCAGGAGTCCTTGCTGCAGATTTTCCTTGTGGCTGTAGTTACATTTATCTTTTCTTTCCTCATATTCAGAAAGAAAGTGAGTGAATTATACTGAAGGACTGGCGGCCTATTGCTTGATATATGCCTTTACCCATATATAAAAATGCCGATTCTGTTTTCTGCTTGCAGATGAGGAATATCTGACATCACTGAAATTTCTCTCCGAATGTCTATATCACCTATGATGATAAGAATTCCACCCAGGACAATCTCTGGAACTTCCTGTTCTTTACCGGCTATCTGAAGAAGATCAGCGAACAACAGGATGGCGAGAACATCCTAAATGAAAATCGTGAAAAATAGCGGAAATCCTTTCAGAAAATATTATGGAGACCATCAGTTTCTATGTTTATCAGGAAAGCTATTACCATGGATTTCTTGCAGGAATGCTAAAAAATATTGAAAATTATATGGTACTTTCTAACCATGAATCCGGAAACGGACGTCCGGACATCCTACTGAAATATCCCAGCGTCAGGGGAAAGGCTGTCATCATAGAAATCAAAGTGGCCCATACGTATCAAGAACTGGATAGTAAATGTGATGAAGCGCTTCGGCAGGTTGAAGACCAAAAATACGAAGAGGCTCTTAAGCAGGAGGGGTATACGGATATATTGAAGTATGGCATTGCTTTTTATAGAAAAGAGTGTATGGTAAAGTAAATCCCTTTTGAAAATAGTGAAAAAGAATGGTTGGCTAACTGCAAGATATTTTCCAGTCTTCGGTAATATCGCCCTAAAATGAAATAATTCAGAGATCCGGTTTCAGTATCCACCGGATCTCTTTTTTAAAGGCTTCTCTAACCAATTCCTACCAAAATCCAGCCTCCTGCTGCTATAACAAGAATCCCCAAAGTCCTTCCCAAAACCTTCGCCCTCTTATACCCCAGCCATTTGACTGTTTCAGGAGTTGTAAAAGGAAAAATAAAAATGGTAAGCCCGGTCAATATAAGTCCGTCGCCTTCGGCCCATTCCCTTCCCGTTATCGCACCTGCAAAAAGGCATAAAATACCAAGCCCTATCCCTAAAAGAAAATATCGGATATTTCTCTGATCTTTCTGGAGTTCTTTTTCATAGCGGCGTTTACATTCATCCGAGCAGAACTTTTCTTTTTCCTTTCCAGGCTTTCCGCAATATGCACATTTCTCTATTTCAGCTTTCTCCATAATTTATAATTCCTTCTCATAAATATACCGCTGAGGCCTCATGCCCTGGTTCTCATAAAATCTCCTGGCCCTTTCATTAAATTCCCAGACCATGAGATCCAGCCGTTTTGCTCCGGCTTTTCTCCCCCTCTCTTCCATTTCCCGGTAAAGCTGTGAGGCGATCCCTTTTCCCCGGTAGTCTTTGTCTACCACCAGATCATCTAGATACAATGTTCTCATCTCTACCATGCCGCTTTTCTTCCGGAGAGTTCCTATACACAGGCCGGTAACCATCCCTTCCTCCTAGCTGACAATAGCAATAGTCTCCGGATCATCCACGATCTTTTCAACTTCTTCTTTGGAATAGGGATGCTCCAGTTCTGTATACAGATCCGGTCTTCCTTTTACGTGAAGCTCATGGAGTTCCTTCATAAGCCTGTCGATTTCCGGGTAATCT
>DXFG01000064.1 GCA_019114545.1 Candidatus Blautia pullistercoris
CATACAAGATTTTTTTTCCAAAAATGAAATTTATTGTTTTCCAAATTTTCAACTGATCGGGAAATCTGGATTTTCACATAATTATGATTTTGCGATTCAAAAAAGCAAAAATATGCCTGAGCGTCTGTGTCTCGCAATAAATACACCAAATAAAACGGCTTTTACTAATACCATGTTTGCTTGGGAAGATACAAGACCTGTGCGTCATGCAAATACGAAACTGATTGTGTTCTTGAATGATTCAAACAAAATTACCAAGGGCATTGAGGAGGGATTTTCTAATTATGAAATCACAACAATAAAGTGGAGTGAACGTAAGCAAGCAAAAAATTTAGAAATATTAACTGCATAAAAAAGAAAAAGACTGATACATCGTTTAATGTATTCAGTCTTTTTCTTTCCGCCTATTTCCGCCCCAGAGACACCACCGTCTCTATCCCCTCCGTATGAGGGAACATATCCACTCCCTGGATCAGTTTCACCTGCCACCCTTCTTTTATGAGCAATTCCAGATCTCTTTTCTGGGTTTCCGGATTGCAGGACACGTATACGATCTTTTCCGGCCTCATGGCGGACACTGCCTGCAAAAATTCCGGCGTGCTCCCGGCCCGGGGCGGATCCATAAATACTACGTCTACTCTTTCTCCCCTGGCAGCCATCTTCCGGATAAAATCCGTAGCATCTGCACAGAGGAACTGAGCGTTTTGGATCCCGTTTTCCTTTGCGTTTTCCCAGGCACATCTTACCGCACTTTTATTCCGTTCCACGCCGATGACCTTTTTGGCTCTGGAAGCTGCGGAAAGGCCAATGGTCCCTACCCCGCAGTAGGCGTCCAGCACAGTCTGATCCTTGTCCAGATCTGCCGCCTCTATGGCTGTTCTGTAAAGGATTTCTGTCTGTATCGGATTGATCTGGTAAAAGCTGGAACCTGAAATCCGAAACCGGATACCGCAGAGAGTATCCCGGATATAACCTTTTCCGTAGAGGATCTTTTCCTTGTATCCCAGAACGGCGCTGGTAGACCGGTCATTGATATTCTGGACAAGGGTGGTGATCTTCGGACAAAGCTGCCGTACTCTTTTTCCAAAAGCTTTTGCTCCTGGCAGTACCGGGGAGGACGTCACCAGCACAGCCAGAACCTGGTCTTCGGCAAGACTGTGTCTCACCAGGATATGGCGGACCAGCCCTGTCTGTTTATCTTCATCATAGACCGGATATTTAAATTCCCGCACTGCCTTTCGCACAGCTTCTATGGCTTCATCCAGAGCCGGCTGATGTAAAAGGCAGGTCTCTACAGGTATTACCCAATGGGATCCCTGGGCATAGATTCCGCTTTTCACCTGCCTCCCCTGAACATAAGTGAAGGTAGAGATTGCTTTGTTCCGGTAATGCCAGGGATTCTCCATACCAATAATTGGCTGGGGCTTTCCGAAATTCCCCAGCAGTTTTTTTATTATTTTTTGTTTTTTCCGCAGCTGCTCCTCATAAGGCAGGGCAAGCATGGGACAGCCTCCGCAGCCCTGTTTTTGCAGCGGGCAGGAGAAGCGGTTCTTTTTTATGTCTGCTTTTTCCATGTATTTATCTTTCGTTTCCAAGTCTTTTCCTCAGCTTTTCCCCAATCTCTTTATATACCGGCACTTCTACCTGATACTCATCTCCCAGCCGTGCCACCTGATAGATCAGGCCGTCTACTTCCGACTGTTTCCCGGCAGCGATATCCCGCTGCATAGAAGCAGTAGCCGTAGGCGCCAGATCGTCCATAATCTTCAAGTTAATGTCCACGATATCCCTGGGAAGAACCACGCCCATGGCAGCGGCAACTCTCTGGATTTCCTTTATAAGCTCTGTAAAAGTCTCTCTCTTCTCCCCTCCCGGCTGCATGGCCCTGGCAGATACCTGCCAGCAGGCTCCCACAGCAGCCATAGGAGAAACAAAAGAAAATTTTTCAAGGGCGTCCCGCTCTATATTGGAAGACAGCACCGGAAAGATCCGGGCCTCTTTCAGATCTGTCTCTATCCTTTTCAGCACAGGCATGACTTTTTCCACAGTCTCCTCTGGCGTTCCTTTTCTCAGCCCATAGACTACACGAAAGATTTTTCCCGACATCAGGATCTTTCCCGGCTCTTTGATCTGAGAAGCAATATAGATACATCCGTCTGTAACTGTCAGATCCGGCAGCATTTCCTGAAGTTTTCCTCCGGTTCCGTAAATATTTAAAATAGGGATCACCACTGTATGAGGATCTCCAGTCCTCTTTATGAAATCCGCTGCCTCATCAAGGGAATAACCTTTTACACATACAAAGATCACGTCCGGCGTTTCCTGATATGCTTCCATGGAACAGGCTTTTACCGGCGTCAGAAAATGTTCATCCCCCAGCTCGATCTCCAGTCCATTAGATTTCATGGCTTCCAGATGCCTGCCTCTGGCGATCAGGGTCACATCTTTTCCGGCTCTTGCAAGATAGCCTCCTATAGGTCCGCCGGTTCCTCCTGCTCCTAAGACTAGGTACTTTAACTGTTTCTCCATCTCTTTTTCCTCCTGTCAAGCGCTGAATGTTCTTTCCCATTTTACCACACTGTCTCCCGGTTTTCCACGATGAAAAACTTACCGTTATGGGAAGTCCTATAATCCTTCCCAATCTGTCTTCATATCTCTATAGACAAAAATTTTTCAATTTTTTTGCCGTATCCTATTGACAACTGTACTTACTGTATATATACTGTACTTATCAATCAAGTACAGTATATATACAGTAAGTACACCGAGGTGAAAAGATGAACATTATTTTAAGCAGCAGCAACAGTCAGCCCATTTACGAACAGATCGTCACTCAGATCAAGGCCATGATCATGAGCGGCGAATTAAAGCCAAAGGATCCTCTCCCCTCTATCCGGGGTCTGGCCAAAAGCCTCCATGTCAGCGTCATTACCGCCCAGCATGCTTATGAGGACCTTCAAAGAGATGGGTTTATTGAAACCGTGGCAGGCAAAGGAACCTTTGTCGCCGCTCAGAATCAGGATTTTATCCGGGAGGAACATCTCCGTATAGCAGAAAAGAAGCTGATGGAGGTAGCCAATATCGGGAAAGAATATCATATTTCCTGCGACCAGATGATCCAGATTCTTCAGATGTTTTATGAGGATGAATAATATGGAACCAATTTTGTCAGTGGATCAGCTTACAAAAAAATACAAAGATTTCACTCTGGATCACATAAGCTTTCAGATTCCCAGAGGTATGATCGTAGGAATGATCGGTGAAAACGGCGCCGGAAAAACCACCACTCTGATGTCTGTTTTCGAAATGATCTCCCCGGACAGCGGCCAGATCCGTCTTTTCGGCAGAAACTGGCGGGAAAACCGGAAAGAAAATCTCCAGAAAGTAGGCCTTGTTATGGACGGATTAAATCAAAACCCCCGTCTCTATTGCAAAGATCTGGAAAAAATTTACAAAAGAATCTACAAAAACTGGGACAGCAGATTATTCTATCAATATCTGGAACGTTTTTCTCTTCCATTAAACAAAAAGATCAAAAGCTTTTCAAAAGGCATGCTGGTAAAGCTGAATTTTGCTCTGGCTCTCTCCTATCACCCTGAGCTTTTGATCTTAGATGAAGCTACTTCGGGGCTGGATCCTATTATGCGGGATGAGATCCTGGGACTTCTCCAGGAATTCGTCATGGAGGAAGAGCATTCTGTGCTGATCTCTTCCCATATCACCAGTGACCTGGATAAGATCGCAGACTATATTCTTTTTCTCCATCATGGAAAGCTTCAGTTTTTCCGCTCCATGGAAGAGATTGAGAACAATTATGGGATCCTCCACTGTCGGAAGGACTTTCTCCAGGTCCTCTCTCCGGAAGACTATGAGTCCTATATACCGGAGGATTTTTCCTGCAGAGTATTAGTGAAAAACAAGCAGGCGCTCCTTGGCCGGTTTCAGGATCTTGCCATGGATCGGGCCACATTAGAAGATTTCATGTTATTTTCCACAAAGGGGGTATTACCATGTCAGGATTAATTTATCGGGATATCATTACCCAGATCCGTTATTCTTTTCTTTTAAAGATTATACCGGACATTCTTTTTTTCCTTATCTTTCTGGTTCTGTTAGGAAAATATAGTTTCAGTCCGCTGACCATCGTCCTTCTCTATCTTCCTACTCAGACATCTATCATTCCGATTACTTTGAAAGATGCAGACTCCAGTTATAAAGGCCGGATGCTTTCCATGACCTTCCCTTTTTCTAAAAGAGAACTGGTCCTTTCCAGATATCTTTCCTGCTGCCTGTATCAGCTTTATGGTGTCGGCGTTATGATCCTTTTCCTTGTGCTGCATTTTCTCATATATGGCACCTATAGTCCTGCAGTTTATCTGGGAATCTTTGCAGGCGGCATTCTTATTGCTTTGTTTATGACGCTGATCAACGTGATGATTTCTTTTATCGGAAATATCAATATTTCTACAATCTTCTATGTTATTTTTGTTTTGCTGGCAGCCGCCGCCTACGTCCTGTACATTTTTCTGGATATAAATCCGCTGGATCTGCTCTTTCTCCCTCTTCCTCTTCTATGGGAGATCGCAGTGGGGATCGTGGCAGTCACAGGGATCATCTCCTATAGTGTCTCTATGAAGGTCTTTGCCAGAAGCTGCCGTTAGCATTGGCTTCTTCTCTGCCTAACTTATCATAGAAAATACCGCTGCACCACTCCTTTTCAGGCTGTGGTGCAGCGGTATTTTTATGCCAGGCATTTCTTTATAAAAGTATCTGCAATATTGCAGACTTCCTCTGTCCAGAATTCTGCGCCTCCGTGGTCCGCTCCCCGGATCAGGTACAGGTAGGCTTCTTTTCCCGTTTCTTTCAGTCTTCTATACAGATTTACACTCTGGCGGGTATTCACGATCCGGTCCTTGGTCCCATGGAAGATCAACACCGGAGGAAGGTCCGTATCTTCTGTAATATTGCATTCCACAGACAATTTCCGGCACAGATCCGGCCGTTCCTTCAGATTCACGCCCCCCATTTCCATGCCCTCAGGGCTGTCCGGCATATGATGATTGATGGTAGTGGGATTACTGTCTTCCAGCATAACGCTGACAGAACCATAATAGTTTAAAATCCCCTTCACTGAAGCTGAAATTCCCGGATACAGATTGGTCTCCCTGTCATCATCCTGAATGATCCCTGCAAACATAGCCGTATGACCTCCGGAAGAGTCCCCTCCTATTACAATCTTCTCCGGATCGATCTGATAGCTTTTGCTGTTTTTCCGCATAAAGCGCACAGCATTCCTGGCATCCAGAGCCTGGGCCGGGAAAGGCGCCTGTCCCGAATGGCGGTACTCAACCACAGCAATCGTATACCCCTTTCCCGCCAGCCGGGCAAGCATAGGAATTTTGGCATATACATCCTGCTTCATCCAGGCAGATCCCTGGACAAATACCATACAGGGATAGATTTTCTCCGGCTCATTTCTTGTAAAAGGTTTTATAATCTGCAGATGAAGAGGGATTTCCTCCACATTTGCATATTCCACATCATGAAAATAAGAAAATCCAACTTCATCTCCTGTAGTGGAAAGAACCTCCGCTCCTTCCACCGGCTGGTCAAATTCCGGAAAATCTTCATAGGTCCAGTCTTTGATCTCCATATTTTTCCTCCTTATCTGCAACATTCTCTGATCTTTTCTCTCCACCTGTCTAAAAGACCATCTGTACCAAAACCATATAAAGGATGGTTCCCCCTGCGATCGACAGCAGCATCTGCCCTTTCCAAAAATGGAGAAGGACCACAGCCAGGACAGCCAGCAGTTCCGGTATCCCATGGGTTCCGGAAAACAGACGGACATTGCGCAGGCTGTAGATTACCAGCAGGCCAAAGACTGCTCCGGGAAGCACTTTCCCCAGATACCGGATATATTTAGGCGTAGGCTTTCCTGCCGGAAAAAGAAAAAAAGGCAGATATCTGGTAAGGACAGTTCCCAGAACCACCATACCTATAGTAATGATCTCCTGTAATAAAGTCATAAGGGCATCCCTCCTTTCTCCAAAGGTTTCCGCAGGAGAGAAAGAGCCAAAAGGATTCCTGCCATAGCCGGAAGGATAAAGCTCTCTGCTCCAAAAGCAGCCAGGCAGAGAAGGGAAATCCCCAGGCCGGCTAAGGCACTGGTATGATTTTTCTCTTTCCGCCACTGTTCCAGAAAGATCACCACGAACATGGCAGTCACTACGAAATCCAGTCCCTCTGTGCTGAACCGGATCAGCCCTCCGAAGATTCCGCCCAGAGTGGCTCCGAAAAACCAGTAAAAGTGATTCAGCAGGGTAACAAAAAACATAAACCAGCCCCGGTCTATATCCGGCGGGATTTCAGCGGTGTAATTGATGGAAAACGTCTCATCACACATACCGAAGATCAGGTAGATCTTTTTCCATCCCATTCCCCGGAATTTATCCAGCATGGAAATCCCGTAAAATAAATGTCTGGCATTGATCATAAGAGTCATCGCCAGGGCTTGCAGAGGGTGAAAAGCTCCCAGAAGCATATTTACGGCCACGAATTCTATAGAACCGGCAAAGATGGTCAGGCTCATGACCATGGGATACCAGAAGCTGAATCCTGAAACATTCATGTAAATGCCGTAAGTCATTCCCAGAAACCAGAATCCGGCAAAGATGGGAATCGTATGGGGAAAGGCACAAAGGAAGGCTTTTTTCAGTGTTTTTATCTTCTCGTTCATTTTTGTCTCCTGTCAGCAGTCGTATGTATTAAGCTTAGCACCGGGCCGGTTTCTGTTCAAGATTTATTTTCAATAAATATAAGCTCTTTCCCGGCTCTCCCCTTGATAGCAGGAGAGTCCGCCAAATGAACAGACAAGCATGCCTGTTTGGCTCTCAGAAATAAGCATAACTCCTTGCCTGCCACTCTGCTTTGCGGTATACTAACCGCAGAAAGGACAAAAGAAAAGGAGAGCATTATGAAACTTAGAAATCTTGTTGGAGACCGCTTTAAAGAGCGCCCTGCTGACTGTGTGATCGACAGCCACGTCTTTACCATCCGGGGCGGCTATATCAAATATGTGGCAAATGGTATTTATTCTCTGTATCCTCCTATGAAGAGAATCACCAGAAAGATTGAAGAGATCATCCGGGAAGAAATGGACGCTATCGGCGGTCAGGAGGTACTCTTCCCTGTTGCCCTTCCCGGCAGCCTCTGGGAAGAATCCGGCCGTTTTGAAAGTGTAGGAGAAGAACTGCTCCGCTTTAAAGATCGGAACGGCAGTCAGATGGTCCTGGGTATGACCCATGAGGAAGCTTCTGTCCAGCTGGTAAGAGAATACGGCCAGACCTACACCAAATACCCCTTTATGATCTATCAGATCCAGACAAAATTCCGTGACGAGGCCCGCCCAAGAGCCGGTCTGATCCGTGTCCGGGAGTTTACCATGAAAGATACCTATTCCTTCCATACTTCTCAGGAGGATCTGGATCGCTGCTATGATACTTTCTATCATACCTATAACCGGATCTTTCAGCGGGCAGGAGTTCCGGAAGTTCTTGCAGTACAGTCTGATTCCGGCATGATGGGCGGCAGTGTCTCCCATGAATATATGCTCCTGGCAGATGCCGGAGAAGATTCTATTGTGCTCTGTCCGGAATGCGGCTACCGTTCCAATATGGAAGCAGCCCCAAATAAAGTAGTAAATGAAGGCGGACTGGAAATGGAGGAACTGGAGAAAGTCTACACCCCTCACTGCAAGACCATTGAGGAAGTAGTAGATTTCCTTGGCGTGCCTGTAGAATATTCCTGCAAAGCTGTTATGTATCAGAAAAACTCCAATGACGAATATGTGATCGTATTCCTGAGAGGGGATTATGAAGTAAACGAGACGAAACTGACCAATTACCTGGGAGAAAAAGTCCATCCCGCAGAGATCACTGAAGAAAGCGGCATTGCCGCCGGATTTACCGGCCCTTATCAGCTCAAAGCTGACTGCCAGGTACTCTATGATTCTTCTCTGAAAGGGATCCAGTATCTGACCTGCGGCGCAAATGAGGAAAATTATCACTATAAAGGTTTAAATATCCCAAGAGACCTGGGTGAGATAGAATATACAGATGTGTCCAAGATCAAAACAGGAGGGATCTGCCCCTGCTGCGGCAAAAAAAACATTCAGGTAAAACGGGGGATCGAGGTAGGAAATATCTTCCAGCTGGGTACCAAATATACCAGGTCCATGAACATGACCTATACAGACGCCGATGGCTCTGTAAAATATCCGGTCATGGGCTGCTACGGCATCGGCGTAGGCCGTCTGGCTGCCTCTGTATGCGAGGCAAGGCACGATGACAATGGCCCCATCTGGCCTATTTCCATCGCACCCTGGCAGGTACATCTGTGCTGTATGCGTGTGGACCAGGAAGCCTGCAAAACTGCTGCAGACAGCTTATATGAAAATTTACAGAAAGCCGGCGTGGAGGTACTCTATGATGACCGTGACATCCGGGCAGGAGCCATGTTTGCCGACGCAGACCTTCTGGGCGTTCCGGTCCGTGTGGTGATAGGACCGAAAAACCTGAAAAACGGCCAGCTGGAATTAGTAACCAGAGACAAACGGATTTCCAAGCTCATAGACTTGGAAAACGCAGTGGCGGAAATCCAGGAAGTTATTCGCCAGCTCTTTGAAGAAATCAACGCACAGGTGGAGCCGCAGAAGTAAAAAAGTATAACCTTTTCATCTGTATAAAAGGGGCTGTCGCATTAGTTGCCAGGAATATTTATACATTTTATGCGAATTTGTCGAGCATAGCTTTGAGACCATAGGCTCAAAGCGGCACAGACTGAGCAATAAAATGTATAAATATTCTCGATTTTGATTAATACGACATCCTCTTAATATATACCGAATGTATTTCCTGTATAAGTCAAAATTATCTATAATATCTTCTCTAATTCACTGCGAAAAATAATTTTCATCTCCGATTTCATAAGTCTGCTTCTGAAAGTCTACCTGGACAGAAATTCCATTGGAGAAAAGTGTCTTCTGTATCTGGGGATTTCCCTCAACAAATTCATGTCTTACCATCTCACATTTTCCCACCTTTTCATGAAGATCTGAAACAACCTTTGTTCTGGAGATACATTCTTCTAACGTCATTTCCACCCTGTCCTCAAAGGATCCGTCTGTATTAGGATAAGCCCCCTCTCGCACCAGATAAGGCGCTCCGCCGTTTAGCAGGGCATAAAGCATATAATCTTCCTTTTCACTCACTTTCTCCATCATCCACGGCTGGATCACACAGTCATGATAAACCAGATTATAAAGAGGTACCGGTATCCCCTGCCTGGGCGTACCAGGGACACGCATCATAAAATCGTAAGGCGCATAATGGCAGAGCACCTGGCTTTGGACCGCCCAGTCGTTGACCTCTTCCGAACTTGGAAGGATCCCCTTTTTCAGAAGATACTGAAAACACAGGGTGCGCTGCTCATAGCATTCCCTTCTTGTCATACGGTGGAGAGGATTCGCACATTCATCCCCTTCATTGCAGGTAAATACATCCAGATATGCGCAGTCCAGCAGGATCCCGTGATCTTCCAGATCTTTAAAATTTCTTTTTACATAGTATGGGGCCTGGGTAGCGCAAAGATAGGACTGGGGGCCTCCCGCCCACCGCTTATGCCGTGGAATTGTTCCGTCCGGCAGACGGCAGGCAAAATTTTCATCAAAGCTGGAGGCTGACAGATGGTAATCTCTATACTGGTCGTGAATACCGAATAAATATCCGTATTCGTGCATAGTGTCCACCAGAGATTTCATTCCTTCCCATCCCCCTGCCTCTTCACATGCAGGGCCGTAATCCGGGTGGCGGTTATCATATCCCGGCTCTGCCCAGCCGTCTAAGTGAAGGTACAGCTTCTCTACTCCCATCTCATGGAGCTGCCTGATCTCCTGCTCCCGCCGGGCAAATGTTGTCAGGTGGTTATTTTTCTCCGGTTTCTCAGGATCATAAAAGTCAGAATCCGGCTGTACAAATGTCTTGATCCCTTTATGCAAAAAGGCACAGCCGATGAGCCTGTCTATGGATGGATTTCTTATGGCTTTTTCTGCCAGGGTCCGGAGTCTTCCCTGTTCTTCCGCATAATTTCTGTATGTCTTGCAGATGACATTGTGGTCGCACTCTTTCAGAAATGTATACTTTACAATACGGCGGTAGTCCATCTTTCCAAGACTGGGTTCAAAACGCATGGAAACCTTTGTATAAGGCCCGCCTGCCGGATGTTCTGCCTGGTATCCTCCGTTCCACGGAGTCGCACATACCGCCAGGTATCCTTCCCCGTCCCGGACCTGGGCAAACCAGGGCATATAGGCTCCCGCTGTTCCGAACATCCCGTCAAATGCCGGAGTCTGAAACTCCACTTCCCAGGTATTGGGGATTAAGATTCCCTGCTGATGGGTCAGAAGCGTATACCAGCTTTCTTTTCTCTCTTCAAATTCCATAGGGCCCGGCCAGAAGACTTTCTTCACTTCCAGCCCTTCCTCTTGAAGGGGGATCCATTCACAGTACACATCTCCTGTAGCCCCTTCCACCCAGACCAGGGTCTGGAATGTATAGGGCACAGTCTTTCCCTCTTTTTCAAATCCACCGTAGGTACTTAATATCCCTTCTCCTACTCCGGTCTGCAGCAATTCATGGGTGATCTCCCCTGCGTCATGAAAAAATACCTTTCCATTTTCGCATTCCATATATGGCGCATAGCTCCTGTCCCATCTCCACCGGCAGCCGCCCTCTTTCTGAAAAGAAAATCTCAAGGTCTCTTTATCAAATTCAATCTCCATCCCGCTTTTTGTAATTCTGTTCATAGCTGTTTTTCCTCCGGTCCCTTTCTCTAATAAATGGAACTGCCATCTAGTCTGCCAGGAATATTGATACATTTTATTGCTGGTGATTCATGGGGCAGCTCCATGCATGATCTATAAATACAATATATGACCATAGCTGTCAAGAAAGGGTCTGTGGATCTCAGCTTAATCTTTTTATCATACACAATATCCTGCCGGCACATTCCCGGATCGTCTGTTCTGACAGCAGTCCTTTTGCGTAAGCTTCCCGGATATTTTTGTCATCGTCTGCATTTCCCGGCATGATAATGTCATTTCCTGCGGCTGCACATTCCCATGGTATACTTCCATCTTCGGGAACGGTAGTATTCCAGTCGCTCATGATCACGCCGTCAAAGCCCCATTCTTCTCTTGCCAGAACCGTGCATAAATCTCTGCTGTTGGCTGCATGAACCCCATTGATCAGGTTGTAGGAACTCATGATGGCCACCGGATTACTTTCTTTTATGGCAATCTCAAATCCCCGGAAATAGATTTCTCTGAGAGCCCGTTCTGAAACACAGGCATCTACTCCCATCCGGTTGTCTTCCTGATTATTGCAGGCAAAATGCTTAATGGTCACACCGCAGCCTTTTCGGCTCTGAACTCCCAAAGTCACTGCTGCCGCCAGTTTTCCGGACAGAAAGGGATCTTCTGAATAATATTCAAAATTCCGTCCGCACAGAGGATTTCTCTGAATATTCATCCCCGGAGCCAGCCAAAGATTGATATGGAATTCCTCCATTTCTTTTCCAATAGCCTCTCCAAATTCCTTCATCAATTCCAGGTCCCAGGTCTGGGCCAGGGCAGTTCCTACAGGAAAGGCCGTACAGTACTGATAATATACATCTGCATTCTCATGATGCTTTTCCGGCTCTAAAAAGCCATTCTCCAAAGCCCCCAGCACGCCGATCCCGTAAACT
>DXFG01000065.1 GCA_019114545.1 Candidatus Blautia pullistercoris
TTGCCAAATATAAAAAAGCTATCCTATATATACTTTGTCGTTTTGAATTATATAAGCGATCTTCATTTATAAATCCAGGCATAGAAAAAAGTCTGTGTTCCGGGCTTGGGCCCTTTCACAGACTTTTCTCAATATTTCTTGAAAAATGACCGGCTATGCATGCTGATGCAGGTATTTCTCCCTGGTAGCCAGTCCGCCCCGGATATGCCGTTCTGATTTGTTTACGTCCAGCACCACTCTGGCCCTGGCCGCAAGAGAGGGGTTGATCTGGAGGAGCCGTTCGGTGACATCTTTATGTACCGTAGATTTCGACACCCCAAATTTCTTCGCCGTCTGTCTTACCGTAGCTTTCTCCTCAATAATAAAATTCGCAATTTCTATAGCACGCTCTTCGATATAATCTTTCAAGGAAAATCCCCCGAAATCTCTGCTTTTTACAATCTATGCAAAATAGTTCCGGGTCATGCCCCTATACTTCGAAGGCATCACTTCATCTTCTATACGTCCATCTATATTCTTTTTTCAGCCTCTCATATATCTCGAATGCCACCGGACAGACCTCGATCACATTCAGCACGCTATAAAGGCTCGCCCGCCTGTCCGGCTGATCCGTATATGGATATTTCTTGCAGCTTTCCGGCCGGCAGTCGCCCAGCTGGCAGTTTCCATCCGCTCCCAGGAAACCACAGGGTGCGCTTTTTGTCTGGTATCTGTTTTCCTTATCACTTTCCAACAGATATTTTTCAATAAACTGATCTTTTGTAAGCCCCATATATTTGGAGAGATCTTCTTCCGGGATACTGCCCCGGTACATCTTGCAGCAGTTTCTGCATCGACTGCAGTCATATCCTGCAAACAGCTCTTTGCGCAGCCTGTGGAACTACTCATCCAGTTCTTTTTCATCTGCATTTCCTTTCAGGAAAATGCGAAATTCATAATTTTCGTTTCTCTTTTTCTTCGCTTCAAATTTTATCTTTCTGGGTGCGATCATTTTCAGTCTTTCCCTTTTTCCGCCCGATTATCTCTGTTCTTAAAACCCTGCTTTCCGCATTTCATCCATCATGGCCGTCCTCCGGTAATACATTGCCCGCCAGTTCTCCGCAATCTCAGACGCTTTTTCTTTTCCTCCCGGATATCTTCGGATCTTTTTCAGATATTTCATTAATTCTCTGTACCGTTTTCGATTGTCTGCTCTTTCCACTTCATGGTGCAGATAAGAAATGTAAATATCCCGTACCTGCTCCGGGAATTTCTCTTTCAGCACTTTTTCATATCTATCCAGGTTATAGATGAAGGTTTCTTTCTTAAGGCATTCAAGCATGGGTTCATACATTCCCTCTTTCTCCATAAATGGATACAGGATGTTGTAATTTTTAGGGTTTTTCAAAATCTGTTCCCTATAATCCTCCCACTCCTTATCTGTACAGACCTCTTTGAGTTTATAAATATGTACCAGATTATTTTGCAGGCATTCAAAGACGTAATACAGCAGTTCTTTTTTGTACGCTTCTTTATCCGTCTGGGTTTCATATATGGAAATCAATTGCTCGCTGTACTGGGCAACCAGCCCCGGATACTCTTTATCCAGAATTTTACTTTCCTGCAATATCCGGATTGCCTCATCCAGGTTCCCATTGTCAAGGTTCTCCTGTATTTCCAGCTCTCTTACTGTCGAAAATCTCCAATGTTGCCTTCGATATTCTCTGATTTTTTCCGCCGGAAAATCCAGCCGCTCCATAAGCTCCAACCGCTTTATAATATTATTCTCGTAGCCGTATCGAGCGCTCCATGTACTTCCGCAATCCGTAGATGATGTCTGCATTTCAATCCTTTCGTCCAGATCCTTCAGCATCTTTTCTAACATTTCCCGGTTCTGAAACTCATGAGTCAGGAAATCTTCCATGTAGTCTTCCATGTAATCTACCACATAATCGCATGACAGATGGCTCATAAACCAGGAAAACATTTCGTTTTTTTCTTCTTCACTGCAGTTTTCCAGTATTTCTTTCCATTTATCATAACATGCATTTGCAACCTGGGATGTGCCGCCGTCAGAATCATCAATATCTATATTTCCGATGGTTTGGAAAACATAGTTTGTCAGATCAAACGCCTGTCCATAACATTTTCGTTCAAGCAATGTATCCACTTTATCTGCCAGATAGTTCTCCAGCGCCCAGCAAAAATCCAGGGCATTCCGGTAATCAATGTAACCCCTCCTGTCACCGTACTCCCATACAAGCTGGTCTACGCCCTGTTTTAACCGATCCATCTGTTTCTCATCTATCTTTACCGCATATCTGGTCATAAGTGTATTCCGGATCTCGCTATCCTGCGCAGCAATCCCCTTTACAAAGGAGCGTAATTCCTCTTCCGGGATCCTTTCAATAATTTCTTCTACTTCTTTTTCCTGATCGTCCGGGCAAGTCCCTTCTGTCAGAATATCCTCTTCATTCTGTTCCTCAATCTCAAAAAGAACCGCCGCCATATGCTTGCAATGATTTCCATCTTCTGCATAGGGACAGGAGCAGAACATCTCACAGACCCGTTTCCCTTCCATCGCAATATCTACCTCATAATCCTCCGTCCCCTCTACAACAGCCTGGTACCCATGTTCTGTTTTATGGAGTTCCAAAACTGCGCCCTCAAAGTAATACGCCTTTCCACGAGCAAGAATATGCTCCTGAAACAAGTCTTTCCAGTCACTCATAAAAATTTCCTCCGGTGTAAGCAAATACATACTACAATTCCAGGATATTATCTTTCAGTAGAAAATCATACACATTCATTGTTGTAATTCCCTTTTCTCCTGTTTTTTCATCGGCATGGCATTCCACAGTCCAACATCCTCAAAATAATATTTAACAGAATTTCCTATATCTTGCATTACATTTATATTATACTGGTTTATCTTGTAAATAATAAAGCTCCTTCCTGATATTCGTTTCTTTTTATCCCCATTAATTATTTCTTTTCATTGAATATTGGGGCATAGATACCAATTCTATTCATTTTACCACTCTACAGGGGCTTCTGATAAATCACTTTATTCCTAAAAACCCTGCCTGAAGATTTGACACCCATATAATTTTCATATTTTTGAATCCGCATTGATGAAGCGTTTGCAGATGCTCTGATATTGTAATAGGAATATATGACTTGCCATATCTCTCTATGTGTTTATCGCATTCTATAGGACTACCGCCCTG
>DXFG01000066.1 GCA_019114545.1 Candidatus Blautia pullistercoris
AAGGAAGGGAATGGGATTATGGAATTTGTTAAGGGTATTGTTGAGAGAGAAAAGTCTGGATATGAGGAGTTTTTGGAGAAGGCGGAGGGGGATACTGCCTGTCTGGAGGGGGCGGTCCATAGTCTTCGGGATATGGGGGAGATTGGGTTTGTGATTCTTAGAAGCAGGGAAGGGCTTCTTCAGGCTGTCTGGGAAGAAGGCGTCTCCAGAGAGGATCTGAAGGAGTTTCATGAAGGGGATTGTATCCGTGTGACGGGAACTGTGAAAACTGAAGAGAGAGCTCCCCAGGGAAAGGAATTGAGGATTAAGGAAACGGAATTTTTGTCTAAGGTTGACCAGCCTCTGCCCCTGCCGGTAGGAAAGTGGAACCTGAACACGTCCCTGGAAGCCAAACTGAACATGCGCCCTGTCTCTTTAAGGAATGTAAGAGAGAGGGCGAAATTCCGTATTCAGGAAGGGATCACCAGAGGTTTCCGGGATTTCCTGTATCATCAGGGCTTTACAGAGATCCACAGCCCCAAGATCGGAGCAAAAAGTGCCGAGGGCGGCGCCAACCTTTTCAAGCTGGAATATTTCCATCATCCTGCAGTGCTCCAGCAGAGCCCCCAGCTTTATAAACAGATGATGGTAGGCGTGTTTGACCGGGTATTTGAGACCGGGCCTGTATTCCGGGCAGAGAAACACAACACCAGAAGACATCTGAACGAATATACCAGCCTGGACTTTGAGATGGGTTATATTGACAGCTTTTACGATATCTGCCGGATGGAGGCAGGATTTTTGAAATACACCATGGATCTTTTGAACAGAGAATACAGGAAAGAACTGGATATCTTAAAGGTAACTCTTCCTGAGATCAAAGAAATCCCCTGTGTAACTTTCCAGAAAGCAAAGGAACTGGTTTCTGAAAAATACCAGAGAAAGATCCGGGCGCCTTTTGATCTGGAACCGGAGGAGGAAGAACTGATCGGAAAATATTTCCAGGAAGAATGGGGTTCAGATTTTGTATTTGTCACCCATTATCCTTCTAAGAAACGTCCTTTCTATGCTATGGATGATCCGGAAGACAGTCGTTATACATTAAGCTTTGACTTGCTGTATAAGGGACTGGAGATCACCACAGGAGGCCAGAGGATCCATGATTATCAGATGCTGAAAGATAAGATCGCAGCAAAGGGTATGAGCGAAGAAGGACTGGAACAGTATCTGGATGCTTTTAAATACGGCATGCCTCCCCACGGAGGACTGGGCATCGGCCTGGAAAGACTGACCATGCAGCTTTTAGGAGAGGACAACATCCGGGAGACTACTTTATTCCCAAGAGATTTAACAAGGCTTGAGCCCTAGAGAGGAGCGGAACAATGAGCACACAGAGAATAGACGATACAGTAATGGAAAATATAGAGGTCCTGGCAAAGCTTTCCATGTCTGAGGATGAACGGGAAAAAATGCGGACAGAACTGGAAAAAATCCTGGATTATGTAGAAAAGCTTAATGAACTGGATACGGAAAATGTGGAGGCAGCTTCCCATATCTTCCCACTGGAAAATGTGTTCCGGGAGGACGAAGTGACCAACGGGGACGCCCAGGAGGAAATGCTGGCCAACGCTCCGGTGAAAAAAGAAGGACAGTATCAGGTTCCCAAGACCGTGTAGAAAGGATGAAAGACATGAAGATCATAGAGATGTCAGCCACTGCTCTGGGAGAGGAGATTAAAAAGGGGCAGATCGGCGTAAAGGAAGCTGTGAAAGCTTACCTGGATCAGATAGAAGCTGTGGAACCCTCTGTCCACGCTTATCTGGATATTGACGAAAAAAAGATATATGCGAGAGTAAAAGAAGTGGAAAAAGGCATCCGCCAGGGAAAATATACCGGTCCTCTGGCAGGTGTTCCCATTGCGGTAAAAGACAATATCTGCACCCGGGGACAGGCCACTACCTGCGCTTCTAAAATTTTAAATGATTTTGTGCCGCCATACAGCGCAGGTGCTGTGGAAAAGCTGGAAGAGGCAGGAATGATCCTCCTGGGAAAGACCAATATGGATGAATTTGCCATGGGAAGCACAACAGAAACATCTGCCTTTGGAGAAACGAAAAATCCCTGGGATCTGACCAGGGTGCCGGGAGGCTCTTCAGGAGGTTCCTGTGCGGCAGTGGCAGCAGGAGAGGCGCCCCTGGCTTTAGGTTCTGATACAGGAGGATCTATCCGCCAGCCTTCCGCCTTCTGCGGCGTCACAGGGCTGAAACCTACTTACGGCACGGTATCCCGCTACGGATTGGTGGCCTATGCTTCTTCCCTGGATCAGATCGGTCCCATTGGAAAAAATACAAAAGACTGCGGCGCTCTTCTGGATGTGATCGCAGGATATGACAAGCGGGACAGCACGTCCATTCAGAGAAAACTTTATGATTTCTCCAAAAATCTGGGAGAGGATATCAGGGGGCTTCGGGTAGGCGTTCCTAAAGAGTATCTCTCTGAAGGTCTGGACAGTGAGATCAAAAAAGCCATTGTAGATGTGGTAAACGCTCTGAGCCAGAACGGCGCTATTGTAGAGTTTTTCTCCCTTGGGATGACAGATTATGTGATCCCGGCCTACTATATTATCGCCTGTGCCGAGGCCAGCTCCAACCTGGCCAGATTCGACGGGGTAAAATACGGATACCGTTCTATGGAAGGAACAGACCTTCATGATATGTATAAGAAAACAAGAGCAGAGGGATTTGGAAAAGAGGCAAAGAAAAGAATCCTTCTGGGCTCCTTTGTATTAAGCTCCGGTTACTATGACGCTTACTATCTGAAAGCTTTGAAGACTAAGGCCCTTATCAAGAAAGCCTTTGACGAGGCCTTTGTAAAATATGATGTTCTCCTGGCTCCTGCCTCACCGTCGCCGTCGCCCCATCTGGGAGAAAGTCTTACAGATTCTTTGAAGATGTATTTAAGCGACATCTATACCGTAGCGGTAAACCTGGCAGGACTTCCTGCCATTAGCATGCCCTGGACTCTGGACAGCCAGAAACTTCCTGTAGGACTGCAGTTTATCGGAAACTGCTTTGAAGAAAAGAAGGTTCTCCAGGCGGCTATGGGACTGGAAAAAATCAGAGGGGACTTTCCTCTGGCATTTGCAAAGGAGGAAGGATAATGGAAAAACAATATGAGACGGTCATCGGACTGGAAGTCCATGTAGAACTTTCTACAGAATCCAAGATTTTCTGCGGCTGCTCTACTAAGTTCGGGGGAGCTCCCAATACCCATACCTGTCCGGTATGCGCTGGCCTTCCCGGGGCTCTTCCCGTACTGAATAAACAGGTGGTGGAATACGCCCTTGCCCTGGGTCTGGCGGCCAACTGCCAGATCAACCAGTACTGTAAATTTGACAGAAAGAATTATTTTTATCCGGACAATCCTCAGAACTATCAGATCTCCCAGCTTTATCTTCCCATCTGTCACGATGGATTCCTGGAGATTCAGACGGCGGCGGGTACTAAAAAAGTCCGGATCCATGAGATGCATATGGAGGAGGACGCAGGAAAACTGATCCATGACGAGTGGGATGACTGCTCTTTGGTGGATTACAACCGAAGCGGCGTTCCCCTTATTGAGATCGTGTCTGAGCCGGATATGAGAAACGCCCAGGAAGTGATTGCTTATCTGGAAAAACTGCGGCTTATCTGCCAGTATCTGGGAGTCTCTGACTGTAAGCTTCAGGAAGGGTCTATGCGTGCCGACGTAAACCTTTCAGTAAGAGAGGCGGGAACCCGGGAGCTGGGAATCAGGACAGAGATGAAGAATCTGAACTCTTTTAAGGCTATTGCAAGAGCTATCGAAGGAGAAAGAGCCCGGCAGATTGAGCTTCTGGAAGAGGGACGCCCGGTGATCCAGGAGACCCGGCGGTGGGATGACAATAAGGAATATTCCTACGCTATGCGTTCCAAGGAGGACGCCAAGGATTACCGCTACTTCCCGGACCCGGACCTGCCTCCGGTGCGCATCAGCGATCAGTGGATAGCCCAGATCCGGAATGCCCAGCCGGAACTTCAGGAGGAAAAGGCAAAACGGTATATGGAGCAGTACGAGCTGTCAGATTATGACGCCGGCCTTCTGACCCAGTCCAGACACCTGAGCGAAAT
Organism: Candidatus Blautia pullistercoris; assembly: GCA_019114545.1. Classification (GTDB taxonomy): domain Bacteria; phylum Bacillota; class Clostridia; order Lachnospirales; family Lachnospiraceae; genus Blautia; species Blautia pullistercoris. The sequence goes on from DXFG01000066.1 coordinate 4,128, forward strand.
GTTTGAAAAGACTGCGGCAATCTGCCAGATGCCGAAGAAGGCGGCCAACTGGTATATTGGGGAAACTCTGCGCCTGGTAAAAGAAGAAGGAATAGAGACAGAAGAAATCTCCTTCTCTCCGGAACATCTGGCAGAGCTGATCCTGATGACAGACCGGGGAGAGCTGAACAATAAAACTGCCAAAGAAGTTTTCCGTATGATTTTTACAGACGATGTGGACCCCATGATCTATGCAGAAGAGAAAGGGCTGAAAACCGTTCTGGATACCGGACTTCTGGAAGAGACCGTGGCAAAAGTCCTGGAAGAAAATCCAGACACGGTAAAGCAGTATCTGGAAGGAAAGACGAAAGTCACCGGATTTTTGGTAGGACAGATCATGAAGCAGATGAAAGGAAAAGCAGATCCTAAACAGGTGAACCAGCTTCTTAGACAGAAGCTTCAGGAGGCAGAGGAGAAGGCATAGCGTAAGGTATTTAAAGGATCTTACATCAGAAAAGAAAAATCCGGAAGAGCTTTAAAACCATCCTCTTTTGTGGTAAGCTACTGTAGAAGATGGGAGGAAAGCTATGGATATTATTGAATTTCAGAATAAACTAAAAGATATACAGACCCTGGCTCTGAATAACGGGAAACAGGTACGGGCAGAGCTGGTGGAAAAATTTTTCGGTGAGGAGGATATGGATCAGGAGAAACTCCAGAAGGTCTACGATTATCTGGAAGTCCAGGGAATCCGTGTTACCGGAAGAACAGGAGACAGAGAAGACGCCGGACAAGGGCCGGTTCCTCATATAGAGAAAAAACAGGAAAGAGTTCCTCTTACAGCAGAGGAAGAAGAGTATCTTAAGGAGTATCTGAAAGCCTTTGGATTTGAGGAAAATTTAAGAGACCGGCAGGAATTGCTTCTGGCCTGCAAAAGAAATGAAGAAGGTGCCAGGGAAAGCCTGGTAAAGGCCTGCCAGAGAGAACTGGCAGATATGGCAAGAGACCTGAACTGCCGGGAGGTTCTCTTCGCAGATCTGCTTTCTGAGGCAAATACAGCTCTTCTTATGGCACTGGAGGAGCTTAAGGATGTGACAGAGGAAGACGCAGCAGAAGAATGGCTTATGCATAAAGTCCGCAGCCTGGTGGAAGAATTTCTGGAGGAGCAGACCAGGCAGAAGAGAGAAGATAATTTCCTGGTGGAAAAGGTCCAGAACCTGGAAGAAAGAGTGAAGGCCCTTACAGAAGATGAAAATGTGAAATACAGTGTAGAAGAGCTGGCCGTTTTTCTGGATATGGAGCCGGAAGAAATGGAAGCCATTCTCCGTCTGACAGGAGACGACAGCGGAAAATAATGGACACCAGACCTGTGGAAACCCTTATAGTTATGAATGAAAGAAGCCCTGTGTATCTGGCTGCTTCCGAGCGATATGCCCGGAGGAAAGGCCGGAAACACAGGGCTTCTTTTCTGAATTTTTTAAAAGTTTTCACAGTTTTTTCATTGATTGTTTTTATAATAAGAAGTATCATCTTTATATGATATGCTATTTGATTTTCTGAACCCCTAAAGGCGAAGAAATTGCGATATCAAGGGGAATACTATTTTTACCCGATATAAATAAGATGAAAAAGGTTGGAGGTAAACAAATGGACATTAAAGAAAAGAAAAAGCCCCAGCTTCCAAAAAAACCGGTGATATTTTATTACCTTATCGTACTGGTCATACTGGCAGCAGTGAATTTTTTCCTTGTGCCCTCCATATCAGAGAGCCGCATACAGGATGCCACCTATGACCAGTTTTTGGATGCTCTTGAAGAAGGCAGGATTTCAGAAGTAAATCTGGAAGAAGATACGATCTATTATCTGGTAAAGGACGGCAATCAGCAGCAGATTTATAAGACTGGCCGCATTTTCGATGTTAATGAGGTAGAAAGACTGGATCAGGCAGGGGTGGTTTTCTCTGAGGAGATTCCTCAGCAGATGAATCCTCTTCTTTCGTCCCTTATCAGCTTTGTCCTGCCCCTGGTTCTGCTATGGGTCATCGGCGGCTGGCTGATGAAGCGTATGATGAAAAACATGGGCGGCATGGGAGGACCGGGAGCTATGACTTTCGGAAAGAGCAATGCCAAAATCTATGTAAAATCTTCTACAGGAATCAAGTTTTCGGATGTGGCAGGGGAAGATGAAGCCAAGGAACTCCTTACGGAATTAGTGGACTACCTTCACAATCCGGAAAGATATACAGACATCGGAGCATCTCTTCCGAAAGGCGCCTTGTTAGTGGGACCTCCGGGAACCGGTAAGACTCTGTTAGCCAAGGCGGTGGCCGGAGAAGCAAATGTCCCCTTCTTTTCCATCTCCGGTTCGGAATTTGTGGAGATGTTTGTAGGTATGGGTGCGGCTAAAGTCCGGGATTTGTTTCAGCAGGCCAATGAGAAGGCGCCCTGTATTGTATTTATCGATGAGATTGATACCATCGGCAAAAAGCGTGACGGACAGTTTGCCGGAGGAAACGATGAGCGGGAACAGACTCTGAATCAGCTCCTTACAGAGATGGATGGATTTGACAGCTCCAAGGGCGTGGTGATCCTTGCCGCCACCAACCGTCCGGATTCTCTGGATCCGGCTCTTTTAAGACCGGGACGTTTCGACCGTAGGATCCCTGTAGAACTTCCGGATCTGAAGGGAAGAGAGGAAATCCTTAAGGTTCACGCCAGAAAGATCAAAATTTCCGATGATGTGAATTTCAGCGATATTGCCAAGGCGGCTCCCGGAGCTTCCGGTGCCGACCTGGCTAATATTGTAAACGAGGCGGCTCTTAGGGCTGTCCGTGACGGAAGAAAATTTGCCACTCAGGCCGACCTGGAAGAAAGTATTGAGGTGGTTATCGCCGGATATCAGAAGAAGAACCAGGTTCTTTCCAATAAAGAAAAACTTATTGTGGCTTATCATGAAGTGGGGCACGCTTTGGTTGCTGCCATGCAGTCCCATTCCGCACCGGTGCATAAGATTACCATTATCCCCAGAACTTCCGGAGCCCTGGGTTATACCATGCAGGTAGAAGACGGAGAACATTATCTCATGTCCAAGGAAGAACTGGAGAATAAAATTGCTACTTTCACCGGCGGAAGAGCTGCAGAGGAACTGATCTTCCATTCCATTACCACAGGCGCTTCTAATGATATCGAACAGGCCACCAAGCTGGCAAGGGGAATGATCACCCGATACGGTATGTCCCAGGAGTTTGGCATGGTAGCCATGGAGACTGTGTCCAACCAGTATTTAGGAGGAGACAGTTCCCTGACCTGTTCCTTTGAAACACAGACGCGGATTGACAAAATGGTAGTGGACCTGGTGCAGAAACAGCATGACAAGGCTGTGAAGATCCTGGAGGATAATATGCCGAAACTCCACGAACTGGCTAAGTATCTTTATGAACATGAAACCATTACGGGAGAAGAGTTTATGAGGATTCTGACCACGAAGCCAAGGATTGCCATGAATCAGGAAGAAGCTGGAGAAGAGACAAAGGATCAGACATTGGTTTAAGAAAAAATAAAGCATAAACTAAAAAACTGTTGTATTCAGCAGAATATTGCTGAATACAACAGTTTTTTTATGACTACAGGCTGTGCAAAAGAACCTGCGCTCTATTATTTATTTTCTGTAAGATAATCATTTATTCAGTTTCTGCATAAATAAGCCAGGAAAACGAATTGCTCTGAACTTTATGATTCCGCTAAAATAAAAGTACAAAGGGGGTTGAATCATGAACAAAGAAAAAGTAAAGATTACGGGGCTTGATGTACGGATTGCCATGGCTGTGGCCATCTGTTATCTTACATTTACAGTTTTAAAACAGTTTGGCGTCATGGTTTACTGGGAAAATGCGAAGCTGGAGATCATACAGGGAATGACATCCTGCTTTGCATGTCTGCTTTGCTGCCAGGACAATACAA
>DXFG01000067.1 GCA_019114545.1 Candidatus Blautia pullistercoris
CTGTGCAGGACTGCCGGCCTGAAACTGGTATACAGCCCGCTTAACGGTTCCGGCCTGGTTCCTGTGACCCAGGTATTAAAGGATATCGGCATCACCGATGTTACCATTGTTCCTGATCAGGAATATCCAAACGGCTACTTTACCACCTGCAGCTATCCCAACCCTGAAATCTTTGCAGCTCTGGAGCAGGGACTGAATCTGGCAAAGGAAACCGGCGCTGATCTGATGCTGGCTACTGACCCGGATGCAGACCGTGTAGGTATCGCCATGAAGTGCCCGGACGGTTCCTATGAACTGGTAAGCGGAAATGAAGTAGGCGTACTCCTTCTGGACTATATCTGCGCAGGGCGTATCGAAAAAGGCACTATGCCTGAAAAAGCCGTAGCTGTAAAATCTATCGTTTCCACTCCTCTGGCAGACGCAGTAGCCGAACATTACGGCGTGGAACTGAGAAGCGTACTTACCGGCTTTAAGTGGATCGGCGATCAGATCGCACAGCTGGAAGCTGCCGGAGAAGTTGACCGTTTCATCTTCGGTTTTGAGGAAAGCTACGGATACCTGGCAGGTCCTTATGTTCGTGACAAAGACGCTATCATCGGCTCTATGCTGATCTGTGAGATGGCAGCTTACTACAGAAGCATCGGAAGCTCTCTGAAACAGAGAATGGAAGAGATCTATGCACAGTACGGCCGTTATCTGAACAAGATCGACAGCTTTGAATTCCCCGGATTAAGCGGTATGGACAAAATGGCCGGGATCATGGAAGGCCTGAGAAAGAATCCTCCCACAGAGATCGCAGGATACAAGGTTGCCAGCGTAACTGACTATACAAAACCGGAAGAAACCGGACTTCCTTCTGCTAACGTTCTCATCTACAAACTGGAGAACAAAGAAACCGTGATCGTTCGTCCTTCCGGAACCGAGCCAAAGATCAAAGTATACTATACAACCCTTGGCAAAGACCTGGCAGAGGCTCAGGCAGAGAAAGACAAACTTTCCGAAGCAATGAAACCGATCATGGCGTAACACCAGATAAAACTATAATACTTTTAAACCATAGGCAGTATATCCTGAAAGCTGTCTATGGTCATGGAAAACAGGCGGTTCTCAAAGGGGGACCGTCTGTTATTCTGTTCATCAGAAATATCCATAACGGGGAAATCCGAATATCCCGATTCCTACCGTATAATTTCCCTCCACTCTACGGCAGAAATCCCAAACATTGCGATTCCTACCATACAACCCAACTCCACTCTACGGCAAAAAGTAAGGAAATGGCAATCTCTGCGGTACTGTTTAAAGAATTTCTTCTCCGCCTCAATGAAATGATAACCTTTCTTGTCCTATTTCCGCTCTTGACATTTTTCCTGGATATGTTTAATATAAAGTCCGGTCAAATTACATAAGATTGATAACAAGGGGAGCTTGTGCCACAGGCTGAGAGGAAGTTGTAAGCTTCGACCCATAACCTGATTTGGATAATGCCAACGTAGGGATCCGTTACTATAGCCCTTTTGTTTTCAGTCTTGGAACAGGAGGGATTTTTTATGTTTCAATTTCTTGTGAATGCAGATGGAGGGCTGACTACAGCCGGATATGTGCTCTGCATCGGGGCAGGGATCATCCTTTTTATAGTTGCCCTTATCTTTGCAGGCAGGCTTTCAGAAAAGAAAAAGATGGGAACCAGGCAGCTTGTATTCTGTGCCATGGCTATGGCCCTGGCCTTTATCACCTCTTATCTGAAACTGTTTAATATGCCCTGGGGCGGAAGCGTAACCCTGTGCAGCATGCTTTTCATTGTTCTTGTAGCAAACTGGTATGGTCCGAAAACCGGTGTCTTAGTAGGTCTGGCATACGGTATCCTGCAGTTTATCCAGGAACCTTATGTGCTTTCTTTCTTCCAGGTATGCTGCGACTATATCCTTGCTTTTGCAGCTCTGGGCATCGCAGGATTTTTTGCAAAGAGCAAACACGGTCTGCTGAAAGGCTACATAGCTGCCGTCATCGCCAGAGGCGCCTTCCATGCTCTGGGCGGTTATCTCTACTGGATGGACTATATGCCGGATAATTTTCCAAAGGCACTTACCAGCGTATATCCCATTGTATACAACTACAGCTATCTGGTTGCAGAGGGAATCATTACTGTGATCATCATCTCTATACCCGCAGTGTCCAAGGCACTGAACCGGGTAAAACAGACTGCTCTGCAGTAAAGTCCATAAATCGTCGCACGACAGACAGGACCGGGAATCTGGATTTCCCGGTCCTGTTTTCTCTTTATCATCCCTTCTACGCCGTTATGATCTCTGTCAGCACGCCCAGCAGCTCCGGATCCAGTTCCATAGCCTGAAGCTGGGATAGAAGCATAATTTTATCTTCTTCTTCTCTGACCATCTGATAGAGAGTATCTTTTAATACAAATTCAATCTCTGCCTGATTCAGGAAATCAAAAGCATAAGCCGCCGTATCATTTTCTTTCTCTCTAATATTTCTCAAAAGAATCCGGATTTCCTGTACAGGATCCTGCTCTCCCAGTTCACAGCAAAGGCTTGCTTTTTCTCTGTCATAAGTGATCTCTCCCAGCTTGTTTTCTCCTGCTGCCAGGATCCTCACTGTTGTCTCGGGGAAGCTTTCCCTGGAAAGCTCTGCCGCCGCCTCAGTCTGACAGGGCTCTATACCATGGAAGATCACCTTCCAGCTTCTCTTTTCCGGAAGAAATTCCAGACATCCCTGAGGAGCCTTGATCACCAGCTCTGCTGTCTTTTCTTCACTGTTCCAGGAAAAGGTTATAGAAGTCTTTACAAACTTTCCTTTTTTGTAGTCTTCCGTCTCACTGTCGTCTTCATAGAGCACAAAGCTTCCATTTGCCCCGGGGTAAACGTGAAGGCACATCTTTTCCGGGTTCTTCTGAATACTATCCAGTTCCTCTGTCATGGGAACGATGGCCCCTGCTTTTGCCAGCACCGGGAAAGAAGACAGTCCCCGGTACATATTCATCTTTCTTCCGCCACGGTATCTCATACCGGTAAATACATCATACCAGATTCCTTTTGGAAGCCAGGTCTTTATCTTTCCCACATTCAGACGGCTGATCTGAGGATCTGTAATGGGTGCGCACAGAAGCTGGCTGCCAAAGAAATACTGATTCGGCACATCATAGGCTTCCCGCTCTTCCGGATGATCATAATACATTGGAAGTACAATGGGTAGATCTTCTTCATAAGCCCGGCGGTTCATAGTATAAAGATAAGGCACCATCCGGTGTCTCAGCCGGAGGAAATCTTTCATCATATCTGCAATATCTTTCCGGTATCTCCAGGGCTCCTTTGCGTTAAACTCGCTGTTGCTGGAGTGAAGTCGCATAATCGGAGAGAATACACCAAACTGGAGCCAGCGGCCTGCCATCTCGTCATCTTTGATCCCCATCATATGGCCGCCGATATCGTGGCTCCACATGCCGTATCCAATATTCGAGGCCGTAGCTGTAAAGTAAGGCTGGAAAGCCAGGGAGGCCCAGGTTACAATGGTATCTCCGGAAAATCCTACAGGATAACGATGGCTTCCCGGTCCTGCATATCTGGAAAAGGTCATCGGACGTTTTCCTTCCCTGCCGCTGTCCAGATAATGATAATGGTTCAGCACCCAGAGAGGATCCAGTCCTTCCACCTTGCTGAGGCCTCCGGACTGCCAGTCCAGCCACCAGAAATCTACCCCCTGCTCTTCCATAGGCCGGTAAATGTGCTTAAAGCATGCTTCCAAAAAGCAGGGGTCTGTCGGATCAAAATTTACCGGCTGCTCTTCTCCCCAGTCCACACCCATTTCTTCTGCCATTGCCCGGTACTGTTCTTCATGAGCCCGAACGCCGTCTGCCGGGTGAACATTTAATGTCACCCTCATATTTCGATTATGGAGCCACTGAAGGAACTCCTCCGGGTCTGGAAACAGGTCCCGGTTCCAGGTGTAGCCTGTCCAGCCGCTACCGTACTTTGGATCAATGTCCACCAGATGCCAGTCCATATCAATAACCGCCACAGAAAAAGGAATCTTCTCCTTTTTAAATCGGTTCATCAGCTCTTTATAGGATTCCTCTGTATATTTATAATACCTGCTCCACCAGTTTCCTAAAGCATACCTGGGAATCATAGGGCTTTTTCCACAAAGATAATAGAAATCTTTCAAGGCCTTTTTATACCCATGCCCATATCCCCAGAAATACAGATCTTCTTCCTGGTGGGTCCTTGGTTCGATCCAGCCGTCTTCACAAAGAAGGAGGGACCTGCTGTCATCCAGCACAGAAAATCCATTTCTTCCGATGATTCCTCTGTCCAGGGGAATTTCTCCATCCGCCTCATCCAGAGTCCTGGCGGTTCCCTTCAGATCCTGGAAGTCCTGTCCATAATGCCAGATACTTCCGTAGGCGCTGAAATTTCCCACAACCTGGATAGAAAGTCCGTTTGGTGAAAATTTTTTCTTGTCATAGATCAGATGAATCATAGAGGTAAAAATCTCCAGCTGCTCTTCCGTTTCTTTATAAGTAAACGCCACCTTGGGAAAGTTCCGGTTCCACACGCACTGGGTAGCCCGGTCCTCAAAAATGCCGCTCTCACTGTACTCCAGCCTGATAAGACCTTCTGTGAGCATGGTAATCCTGTATTTTTCTCCCTGAAGGATATTCTCTGTAACTGCTTTTGGATTTACCTGAATATTCCATTTTTTATTCATTGTCTCTCCTCCTGTTTCATTTCACATCTCCGAATATGATAATTCCATGAGCAGCAAGGTAATCCCGCCGCTTACAACCATCCGTCAGGATATCTGCCGGAAAACCAGGATCACCTGTGCGATACTTATGAGAAAGGTTCCAGACTCCTCTCTAAAATTCCGTTCATATAAGCGATGATGATTCCATAATTGGTCATAGGCACCCCCTGGTCTTCGGCACAGCTTAAACGGTACTTCATCTCTCTTTCATTAAGCATACAGCCGCCGCAGTGGACGATCAGGCTGTACCCTTCCAGTTCGTCAGGAAACTCTGTCCCTGAGGTAAAAGAAAACTCCAGCTCCTTCCCCGTATGTTTCCGGATCCAGGCAGGAAGCTTCACTGTACCGATATCTCCGCACTGCCGATGATGGGTACAGCCTTCACTGATCAGGATCTTATCCCCGTCTTTCAGCTTTTCCAGAGCCCTGGCTCCTTCTACCACCGTCTCCAGATTTCCTTTATATCTGGCAAAGAGAATGGAAAAAGAGGTCAGAAGGATATCTTTTGGCGTATCCCTGGAAACCCTGCCAAATACCTGACTGTCTGTAATGACCAGCCTGGGTTTTTTCCCCAGGCTTTCCAGAGTGTCTTTCAGCCGGTCTTCCTTTATGACCACAGATACCCCATCAGAATCCAGAATGTCCCGGATGGTCTGCTGCTGGGGAAGGATCAGCCTTCCCTTAGGGGCCGCCTTGTCGATAGGCACTACCAGCACCACAAAGTCTCCAGGAGACAGGAGATCTCCCACGATCTTCTTCTGGTTTTCTTCCGTACTGGCCAGAACAGCCAGCCGTTCTTTCAGTTCATGGATCCCTGTCCCTTCTCTGGCGCTTACCCAGAGAAAATCCCTGCCTTCCTGATATCCTTCCGGGAGCCCCGAGAGCGTCTGACAGACTTCTTCCTGTGTAAGTATGTCTCTCTTGTTCAGCGCCAGGATACTTGGTATCTTTTTCTTCCGGATTCTTTCCAGAAGGGCATGATCCTCCCGGCTTATCCCTGCCTTTCCGTCTATGACCAGCACAGCCGCATCGGTCTTATTCAGCACCTGATAGCTTTTCTTTACCCTGAGACTGCCCAGTTCTCCTTCATCATCAATGCCCGGAGTATCCATCATCACCACCGGTCCCAGAGGCAGCAGCTCCATGGACTTATACACCGGATCCGTGGTAGTTCCCTTAACATCAGATACCACCGCCAGATCCTGTCCGGTGACCTTGTTCATCACACTGGATTTTCCTGCATTTCTTTTTCCGAAAAAGCCGATATGTACCCGCTCTGCTGCAGGTGTCTGATTCATTCCCATGTAAAACCTCCTGTCTGTATCAGAACCGGAAATCTCTGTTTCCTTTCTCGATCTCAATAAGCCGCTCCTGTACGATCTCCCTGGTACGCTCTCTGGGAATCTCTTTGATCTGTTCCTGGATCAGTTTCAGGCCCTTTTCCACTGTATCAGGAGAAGCGTAATCCATAAGATATTCTTTAAGAGTCATTAAAGCATTTGGCAGACAGCAGTTCTGGATCTGTCCGGATTTACAAAGAGACATGAACCGGTCCCCGGTCCTGCCTTCCCTGTAACAGGCAGTGCAGAAACTGGGTACATATCCCATTCCCATAAGCCAGTTCACTACCTGGTCCAGCGTACGATTGTCGCTGACCTCAAACTGTTCGGAAGATTCCTCTTCCGGTTCCGGCTCTGCATAGCCTCCCACACTGGTCCTGGAGCCCCCGGAAATCTGGGAGATTCCCAGATGAAGGACTCTCTCTCTGCACTTCTGATTTTCTCTGGTGGAAATGATCATACCGGTATAAGGCACGGCAATACGGATGCAGGCCACGATCTTGGCAAAGATATCATCATCAATACCATTGTCAAAGGTATCCGGATCAATGTCATCTGCCCTCTTCACTCTGGGTACACTGATGGTATGGGGACCTACTCCGTATACTGCTTCCAGATGTTCTGCATGCATCAGGAGACCGGCAAATTCATAGCGGTACATTTCCAATCCGAAGAGTACACCGCAGCCCACATCGTCGATACCTCCTTCCATAGCCCGGTCCATAGCCTCTGTATGATAATTATAATCATGCTTTGGTCCTGTGGGATGAAGTTTCAGATAGCTTTCCTTGTGGTAAGTCTCCTGGAACAGGATATAGGTTCCGATTCCGGCTTCTTTCAGCTTTCTGTAATTCTCTACGGTAGTCGCTGCAATATTGACATTTACCCGGCGGATAGCACCGTTTTTATGCTTAATGCTGTAGATAGTCTTAATACTCTCTAACACATAGTCAATAGGACAGTTTACCGGATCTTCACCTGTCTCCAGAGCCAGCCTCTTATGGCCCATATCCTGAAGGGCGATAACCTCCTGGCGGATCTCCTCCTGGGTCAGTTTCTTTCTGGGAATATGTTTATTCTTGGCATGATAGGGACAGTAAACGCAGCCGTTTACACAGTAGTTAGACAGATATAAAGGTGCAAAAAGCACAATCCGGTTCCCATAGAAATCTTTTTTGATCTGCTCTGCCAGGGCATAGATCTCCTGGTTCTTATCCTCCAGATCACAATCCAGGAGGACTGCCGCTTCTCTGTGGCTTAACCCCTTTCTCAGTCTGGCCTTATCCAGGATCTGATCAATCAGTTCCCGGTTATGTTTGTTTTTCTCTGCATAGTCCAGTGTTTCCATGATTTCCTCATGGTTAATAAAGTCATCTGCACATTTTGATTTTGGATCATACATATTTTTATTCCTCCTCCGTTTTCCCTTAATAACTTGTATCTTATTTCATGTCCTCCCCAGGAAATCTCCCCTGTCCACCACTACATCATAGCCAATTGCTTTCATAGATTTCCTCAGAGCGTCCAGACATTCTGCCGCTTCCTTTCCTGTATGGATCTTATTGTCATACAGGAGATATTTTTCCCGGACATTTTCCGGTGACAGATTGGGCATGACCACATTTGCCCCTGCCAGCACCCCCATTTCTCTCCCCATAGGATCAATGGTTCCCAAAGCTGTTGTAGCAGGCAGCAGCACCCTGGGAAGCAGCAGCCGGATCAGACTTAAAAGATAGAGCGTCAGCTCCAGCCCACCCTGGGGTTCCCCTTTAAAAGGCGTGTCATGATGAGGGATAAAAGGGCCGATCCCCACCATTTCCGGCTGCAGCCTATCCAGAAATTCCATATCCTCTATGAGAGTCTCTATGGTCTGGCCCGGAGAGCCCACCATAATCCCTGCACCAGTCTGGTATCCCAGCTCTTTCAGAGTCTCCAGGCAGTTTATCCTGTGAGAAAGAGACAGTTCCGACGGATGAAGCTTTCGGTAATGCTCTTCATCTGCGGTTTCATGGCGCAGAAGATACCGGTCTGCTCCGGCCTCTTTAAAAAGAGCGTAGCTTTCTTTTTCCTTTTCTCCTATAGACAAGGTAATGGCACAGTCGGGAAATTCCTGCCTGATGGCCCTTAGGATCTC
>DXFG01000068.1 GCA_019114545.1 Candidatus Blautia pullistercoris
GGTGACAGAGTAATGCCAAGAAATCCGGATATTAAAAAAGTATTGATGATCGGTTCCGGCCCTATCGTGATCGGACAGGCAGCAGAGTTTGACTATGCGGGAACCCAGGCATGCCGTTCTCTGAAGGAAGAAGGAATCGAGGTTGTTCTGCTGAATTCCAACCCTGCCACCATTATGACGGATAAAGATATTGCGGACAAAGTTTATATAGAGCCCCTTACAGTAGAGGTGGTAGAGCAGCTGATCCTGAAGGAAAAACCGGACAGCGTCCTTCCCACCCTGGGCGGCCAGGCGGGACTGAACCTGGCTATGGAACTGGAGGAGAGAGGTTTCTTAAAGGAGCATAATGTGCGCCTGATCGGAACTACCTCTGAAACGATCAAGAAAGCAGAGGACCGTCAGGAATTTAAGGATACCATGGAGAAGATCGGCGAGCCTATCGCAGCTTCCCTGGTTGTCCGGAATGTGGAAGACGGTATTGCCTTCAGTAATAAGATCGGCTATCCGGTGGTGCTGCGTCCTGCTTATACCCTGGGTGGAAGCGGCGGCGGTATTGCCAATAATGAAGAAGAGCTTATTGAGATTCTGGAGAACGGTCTCCGTCTTTCCCGTGTGGGAGAGGTTCTGGTGGAGCGCTGCATTGCCGGATGGAAGGAAATCGAATATGAAGTAATGCGGGATAGTGCAGGAAACTGTATCACTGTCTGCAACATGGAAAATATTGATCCGGTAGGTGTTCACACAGGAGACAGCATTGTAGTGGCTCCTTCTCAGACTCTGGGAGACAAGGAATACCAGATGCTGAGAACTTCTGCTCTGAACATCATCACAGAGCTGGGGATCACCGGAGGCTGTAACGTACAGTATGCCCTGAACCCGGACAGCTTTGAATACTGTGTTATCGAGGTGAATCCCCGTGTGTCCCGTTCTTCTGCGCTGGCTTCCAAGGCCACAGGATATCCTATCGCCAAGGTGGCGGCAAAAATCGCTCTGGGATATACCCTGGACGAGATCAAAAATGCTATTACAGGCAAGACTTATGCCAGCTTCGAACCTATGCTGGACTACTGTGTTGTAAAAATCCCCAGACTGCCCTTTGATAAATTTATCAGTGCCAAGAGGACTCTGACCACCCAGATGAAGGCTACAGGAGAGGTTATGAGTATCTGCAATAACTTTGAGGGCGCTCTTATGAAGGCTATCCGTTCTCTGGAACAGCATGTGGATTCTCTTATGTCTTATGATTTTACAAAGCTGACAGAAGAAGAACTGATGGAAGAACTCCATATTGTAGATGATATGCGTATCTGGCGTATTGCAGAGGCTGTGAGAAGAAACATTTCTTACGAGACGATTCATGAGATTACGAAGATCGATATCTGGTTTATTGATAAGATTGCTATCCTGGTAGAAATGGAGCAGGCTCTGAAAGAGCAGGAGCTGACAGAGGAGCTGCTGAGAGAGGCCAAAAGGATCGAATTCCCGGATAACGTGATCGGACAGCTGACAGGAAAGACTACAGATGAGATTCATGATCTGAGAAAAGAGTGGGGAATTACTGCTTCCTATAAGATGGTAGATACCTGTGCCGCAGAATTTGCCGCAACCACTCCTTACTACTACTCTGTATATGGAGGAGAGAATGAGGCAGACGGAACTACAGATAAGAAAAAAGTTCTCATCCTGGGATCCGGTCCGATTCGTATCGGCCAGGGTATTGAATTTGACTTCTGTTCCGTACACTGTACCTGGGCCTTTGAAAAGGAAGGCTATGAGACTATTATCATTAACAACAATCCGGAAACCGTAAGTACAGACTTCGATATTGCAGATAAACTGTATTTCGAGCCTCTTACACCGGAAGATGTGGAAAATGTGGTAGATATAGAAAAGCCTGACGGAGCGGTGGTCCAGTTCGGCGGACAGACAGCCATCAAGCTTACAGAAGCCCTTATTAAAATGGGCGTGAAGATTCTGGGAACCTCTGCAGAAAATGTAGACGCTGCAGAAGACAGGGAGCTTTTTGATGGGATTTTGGAAGAGTGTCATATTCCAAGACCTAAGGGACATACAGTATATACTGCAGACGAAGCTATCCGGGCAGCCAATGAGCTGGGGTATCCGGTACTGGTTCGTCCTTCCTATGTTCTGGGAGGACAGGGCATGCAGATTGCAATTAACGACGAGGATGTAGACCAGTATATCGGTATTATTAACCGGATTGCTCAGGAACATCCCATCCTGGTAGATAAATATCTCCAGGGAAAAGAAATTGAAGTAGACGCTGTATGTGATGGAGAAGATATCCTGATTCCGGGAATCATGGAGCATATTGAAAGAGCTGGTATCCACTCCGGCGACAGTATTTCGGTATATCCTGCCCGGACCATCAGCGAGAGCGCAAAACGGACCATCGAGGACTATACCAGAAAACTGGCAAAATCCCTGCATGTGCTGGGTATGATCAATATTCAGTTTATCGTGTGTGGAGAAGAGGTTTATGTGATTGAGGTAAATCCAAGATCCAGCCGTACGGTGCCTTACATCAGCAAAGTAACAGGAATCCCCATTGTTCCTCTTGCTACCCAGGTGATCTTAGGACATAAGCTGAGAGATCTGGGCTATACACCGGGACTTCAGCCGGAAGCAAAGCACTATGCCATTAAAATGCCTGTATTCTCCTTTGAGAAGATCCGGGGCGCCGATGTAAGCCTGGGACCGGAGATGAAGTCTACGGGAGAGTGTCTGGGAATTTCCGAGAGCTTTAACGAAGCCCTGTATAAGGCATTCCTGGGCGCAGGGGTAAATCTGCCTAAGTATAAAAACATGATCATTACGGTAAGAGATGAAGATAAGCAGGATATCATCCCGATTGCCCGGAGATTCCAGAACCTGGGATATAAGATCTATGCTACAAGAAGCACTGCAAAAGTGCTGAATGAAAACGGGGTAAAGGCAATCCGTACCAATAAGATTGAGCAGCCTTCTCCGAACCTGATGGATCTGATCCTGGGTCACAAGATTGATCTGGTTATCGATACGCCTTCCCAGGGTGTGGAAAAGTCCAAAGACGGCTTTATCATCCGGAGAAATGCTATTGAGACAGGTGTAAATGTCCTTACCGCTCTGGATACGGCGGAAGCTCTGGTAACAAGTCTGGAAAATACCGATATTCAGAAACTGAAACTGGTGAATATTGCCGAGATCTGAGAGGTGACAAATGGAGAACTTTATTGAAATATTAAAGGTAATCTTCCTGGGTATTGTAGAGGGAATCACGGAATGGCTTCCCATCAGCAGTACCGGCCATCTGATCCTGGTGGAAGAATTTGTGAAACTGGATGTATCTCAGGAATTCTGGGATATGTTTATGGTGGTGATCCAGTTAGGGGCCATTATGGCAGTAGTGGTCCTTTACTGGAAAGATCTGTGGCCTTTCCGGAATAAAAAACCGAAACATGAGAATGTGACAAAAGTGGAAAAGGCAGCAGGACTGTTATGCCGTTTTGTAAAGATCGACAAGATGATCATGTGGTTTAAGATCCTGGTGTCCTGCCTGCCGGCTATTGTGATCGGTTTGCCTTTTAACGATTTCATCGAGGAAAAGTTTAACAACTGGTTTGTAGTTTCCGTTATGCTGATCGTATATGGTGTGATGTTTCTTATTGTAGAGGACTACAATGAAAAACGTCAGGCGAAATATAATTCTATCAGTGAGATTACCTGGAAGACTGCATTATTCATCGGTATATTCCAGGTTCTTTCGCTGATTCCCGGAACTTCCCGGTCCGGATCCACTATTATCGGAGGTATTCTGGTAGGAGCTTCCAGGACAGTGGCGGCAGAGTATACCTTTTTCCTGGCCATTCCGGTAATGTTCGGTGCCAGCCTTTTAAAGATTGTAAAATTCGGCCTGAACTTTACCTCCTGGGAAGTGGTGATCCTGGTGACCGGTATGCTGGTTTCCTTTATAGTATCTATCCTTGCTATTAAATTCCTTATGGGATATATTAAAAAGCATAACTTTAAGGTTTTTGGATGGTACAGGATCGCTTTAGGTATTGTCGTGATCCTTTTCTTTACAATTTTCAGATAGGCGGAAATTGCGGAACTGTTTCACAGGGCCTTTTGGTCCGCAGAAACAGTTCCGTTTTTCATTTTAAAGAATGCGACAGTTTCAAGCCTGGAGGATAGGAGAGCAGGAAAATGGAAAATTATGATAAAGAAGTGCTGGATCTGGCCATGGAGGCGGGAAGGATTCTTCTGGATGCAGGTGCAGAGATCTTCCGTGTGGAGGAGACCATACAGAGGATTGCAAAAGCTTTTGGGATTGAAAAGTGCAGCACCTTTGTGCTGAGTACGGGAATTTTTATTACAGCGGAGAATCAGGAAGGCCAGATCTATGCCAGCGTAAAACATATTCCTATAAGCGGAGCAAAACTTCATCGTATAGCGGCGGTAAACCAGCTTTCCAGAGAGATTGTGGAGGGAAAATATTCGGTGAAAGAAGCAGAAGAAAAGCTGGAGGTTATTAAGCATATGCCGGGCAAACGGGGAATCGTACAGATGTTTGCCTCCGGAGTGGGCTCCGGCAGTTTCTGCTATCTTCTGGGAGGAAATCTGGAGGATATGGCAGCAGCTTTTCTTTCCGGTTTTCTTCTCTATGCCCTGATACTGGGCTTTGGAAAACGGGAAAAGAGAACATCAAAGATCGTCACCAACCTGGCAGGGGGCTTCTGCGTATCTTTTTTTGCAGTGCTTTTTTACCGCCTGGGACTGGGAAATGCTCCGGGAAGTATCCTGGTGGGTTCTGTGATGCCTCTGGTTCCCGGGGTCTCTCTGGTAAACGCAGTCCGGGATTTTGCTGATGGAGATTATATCGGAGGAGGCGTCCGGTTTCTGGATGCTCTCATGGTAGCCCTGGGGATCGCCATGGGCGTGGGGATCATGTATTTTCTTTACTATAATCTGACGGGAGGGATACTTTTATGATCCTGGAGGGAATCTTACAATTTCTGGCGGCAGCGGTGGGGACCGTGGCCTTTTCTGTATTATTTTCTGTACCCAGAGAACATTACCCTCTCTGCGGGTTTATCGGAGGGACAGGCTGGCTGATCTGCTGGATCTTTGTCCATGGATTTGGTGCAGGAGCCATTATAGGAAATTTTGCGGCTACGGTGTTTATTACCCTGGCTTCCAGGATCGGAAGCACGGTGAGGAAATGTCCGGTAACCTTGTTTTTGATCGCAGGAATTTTCCCGGAAGTGCCGGGGATCGGAATATACAGGACCATCTATTATACATTACTGGAAAATAACCAGCTAAGTCTCCACTACGGGAGAGAGACTTTGGGAATTGCCATTGCTATGGTTTTGGGGATCATCCTTGTATTTGAGATACCTCAGAAGACCATTAACCGGGTCTTCCAGAAGAGGCCGCAGAAATAAAAGAAGCCAGGAGAATGGAAATTTTGACTGTCCCATTCTTCTGGCTTTTTCACTGGATTCAGGCTGTGATAATAGTTCCGGTCCTGCCCAGATAACCTTCTTTGGCTTTTCCGATGGAGGTGATCACGGCCCGTCTGTCCGGATGTCCTTCTACAAACTCCACAGAGGCCTGGATCTTGGGAAGCATGGTGTTATCTCCGAAATGTCCCGCTTCCATATATGTTTTGGCTTCCTGAACAGTGATCTGAGAGAGATACTCTTCAGAGTCAGAACCGTAATTTACGGAAACCTTTTCCACGCTGGTAAGAATCAGCAGTTCGTCGGCACCTAAGGCCTGAGCCAGCTTTCCGCTGGTAAGGTCTTTTTCAATAACAGCGCTGGCGCCGATGAGTTCTTCATTTCTTTCTAATACAGGGATGCCGCCGCCGCCACAGGCGATCACGATCTGTCCTGCATCAGACAGGGCTTTGATAGCATCGATCTCCACGATATTTTCCGGCTGGGGAGCAGCTACGATCCTCCGGTATCCAGTGTCTGTCTTTACTACATAATTACCTTTGTGTTCCTCAGCTTCGGCTTCTTCCTCGGTAAGGGTCCTTCCTATGATCTTCACCGGTTCATGGAAAGCATCGTCATAAGGGTCTACCGTTACCTGAGTGAGAATGGTGCTTACCGGCTTGTAGATCCCTCTGCGAAGGAGTTCTGCACGGAGAGTGTTCTGGATATCGTAACCGATATATCCCTGGCTCATAGCGGAACATACAGACATGGGAACGGCTGTATAATCCGGGTGTACTTTTCCAAATTCATTCATAGCTGTGTGAATCATGCCCACCTGAGGAGCATTGCTGTGTGTAATGATAATATCGGCTCCGGCCTCTATCAGATCTGCCAGAACTTTTGCGGAAGCCTTTACTGCGGTCTTCTGTTCCGGCAGGGTAGTGCCCAGCGCTCTATGGCCTAAGGCCACGACGACTTTTTTTCTTGTCATAGTGTTATACCTCTTTCTTCCGGGATCCATCTGATCCCTTCTATGTTTGCACCCAGTTTCTTCTTATAACGTTCCGTTCATAAGAAGAAGATAAGAACATTATATCTGCTGAAGATGAGAAAAGCAACAGAAAAAAACCCGATACATAAGGTACCGGGCTTTTTCAA
>DXFG01000069.1 GCA_019114545.1 Candidatus Blautia pullistercoris
CTGTTTCAGCATGATGAGAAAACCGGCAAGATGCTTCAAAATGAACTGGGACAGAAAATTCTCCGGGATGAATTCTATCTGGACGGGCTCAACTGTAATCCTGATACATTTGATATTGAATGCAGAATGACAAATGAAGCATTTAAGAAAAACCGCAGGCGAAACGAATTAAAAAGTCACCATTACATCATCAGTTTCGATCCAGCGGACGTATCGGAATGTGGGCTTACTGGGAAAAGGGCACAGGAGCTTTGCCTGGAATTTGCAAAAAAGAATTTCCCAGGCTATCAGGCGGTGGTGGTTACCCACACAGACGGCGGAAACCATTCCGGCAACATCCATACCCATATCGTGATCAACAGTGTCCGCAAAAATGCCGTGGCACGCCAGAACTATATGGATAAGCCAAATGAAGAAAAGGCCGGCTATAAGCATCGGTCCACAAACCGATTTCTGGAACATCTGAAAAAGGAAGTCATGGCCATGTGTGAGCGGGAAGGACTACATCAGGTTGATCTTCTTTCTCCTGCTCCGGAAAAAGTGACAGAAGCAGAGTTTCGTGCAATAACCAGAGGACAGAAAAAACTGGAACAGATTAATCAGGAAATTGTACAGAAAGGTCTCAAACCAACGGCCACAACATTCCAGACAAAGAAGGATTTTCTCCGGAAGGCGATTGATGAATGCTCTGGATCAGCCAGAAATTTTAAAGAGTTTCAATCTCTTCTTCTGGAAAATTACAATATATCCGTGATTTTGCAAAGAGGAAGATATAGATATCTGCATCCGGATCGTGATCTCAGGATCACTGAAAAAGCACTGGGAACAGACTATGGCATGGAACACCTGGAAAAGAGATTTCTCCAAAACGATAATGGGATCCAGCCAGAACACAGAACAACTACACATCATTCTGTCCATGGCGATTACCACAAAGATCCAACTGCTATCTTCTACTATCGGACACATCTACGTCTTGTGGTTGATTTGCAGACAAATGTTAAAGCTATGCAGAGTGAAGCTTATGCCCGTAAAGTTAAGATCACCAATCTGCAGCAAATGGCGAATACCCTGATCTATATTCAGGAACATGGTTATGACACCAGAGAAAACCTGTCCAGGATCATATCGGAGGCAAGTGCAAAACTGAATGAGGCACAAGAAAGTTTAGATGAACTCTCTGCAGAATTGAAGACATTAAATTCGCAGATCCACTACACAGGACAGTACTTTTCATCTAAAGGAACATATACAGAATTCATACGATCCAGAAGCAAAAAGAAATTCCGCAGTGAGCATGCTTCTGAACTGCAGGCATATGAACAGGCCAGGGACTGGCTGAAAAGCTTCTATACTGACGGGAAAATGCTTTCAATGAAATCATTAAAATCCCGCAAACAGAACCTGCAGGATAAAATCAGTTCCCAGAAACAGGCATTACAAGAACTAAGAAGCCGCTGCACAGAACTGGAGACTGTTTCCTATAACGTAGATGCCATTCTTGACAGAACGGCAATGGAGACAGAAAAAGTTCCCATTCAATCAGCAGCACATCACAACTCACAGAAAGAAAGGAAAGAAGAATCATTATGACACAATCAGAATTTAGACTGATCTTTGCAGATCAGGTCAATAAATGCGAAGAAACATTACGGATGAAGAAAAAAGAATATACCGGCGACCGCGAAGACAGACTCAGCGCTTTCCGGATCGCCGCTTCTCTTCAGGACTGCACGCCCCAGCGGGCTCTTGTCGGGATGATGGCAAAGCATATCGTATCTTTATATGATATGTGTTATGCCAAGAACACTTCCTTCACAAAAGAATTATGGGATGAGAAAATCACCGACAGCCTGAACTATCTCTTCCTGCTGGCAGCGATCATCAAAGAGGAGGGTACCTATGAACAGAATTGAAACGAAGATCCTGAACTGCTCCGCCGTTAGCGAAGCTGAAAAAACGATGGTATTTGCAGCCAGGCTGACACAGCGCGGGCATCTGATCCACAACATGAAAGATCTGATCCGACTGTACAATCAGTCCTTTACTAATGATACGATAAAAAACATGGGACAACTCCCGCATCCTGCAATACAGAAATTTGCCGTGATCACAGTAGCTGTAGTAGGCGCCAGTCGGAGATTTCTTTCCCAGATCACCCGTCATCAGAATGAGGTAAAATTCATGAGCGCATCCCTCCAGTACAGCAATTATTCCGGGGAAGCAGATTTCGCAATACCCTATGAGATTCTCACCGCGCCAGCAGCTATCAAAGAATTATATGAAAAAAGCTGCCGGACCGATATGGATAATTATGAGCGTCTCTGCAAAACCGGCATCAGCCACGATTCGGCAGGATATCTGACGCCACAGGGATTAAGAAATGTTCTGCTTATCAGTGCGACACCTTACCAGTGGAAACATATGATTGGACAGCGTTCCTGCAGACGCAACACGGATGAAATGAGGATCGTGATCCTGAATATCTGGAAAGATCTGTACGAATTAAGTCCGGTACTTTTTCTTCCGGAACTGACAGGTCCATTCTGCCAGCGCGGAAAATGCCTGGAAGGGAAAATGAGCTGCAGAAATCCTCTCGACGTATCATTAACTCCGGCTGATATCATCTTACAGGATTATCCGCTTCTCGTGGGAGGTGAACTCTCATGAAAATACGACTGATTGATTTTGGCGTTTCCAAAGAACATTGTCCCTTCCGGCCTCATGAAAATGATGCCGGAGCGGATGTATATGTTCCCTTTGACTGTACCCTGAACCCCGGTGATATCATAAAAATACCTCTTGGATTTGGACTGGAAATCCCTGACGGATACGCAGGATATGTGTTTCCCAGAAGTAGCCTGGCCGTCAAAGGTCTGGTATGCGAACTGCCGCCCATCGATTCCGGATATCGTGG
>DXFG01000070.1 GCA_019114545.1 Candidatus Blautia pullistercoris
GATTATTCACAGGACGAAAATTATACCGGGACTTACAGCGGCACCGAAGGGGAGGAATCCTACTATGTCAAGTACCTTGTAAATGAAGAAAAGGGTACCTACCAGCTCATAGAAAGGATTCCTGTAACATATTCCGGCTATGTCAGCTCTGTCCAGGAGCTGAACAATACTCTGCTCATAGACAGATTTTTACATAATCTTTCCAAAAAATCCCGCTGTCTTCTTTACCTTTTCCATCAAGTCAGTAAAGCTTTGGGGAGTCAGGGACTGTTTTCCGTCACAGAGGGCTTTTTCCGGATTGTTGTGTACTTCGATCATGACTCCGTCTGCTCCTGCGGCAATAGCTGCCATGGTAAGAGGCTCTACCATGAAACGGATGCCTGCCGCATGGCTGGGGTCTACGATCACCGGAAGGTGTGTCTTAGACTTCAGCATAGGAATGGCAGATATATCCAGGGTATTCCTCATAGAAGTCTCAAAGGTGCGGATGCCCCTTTCACAGAGGATCACCTGCTCATTTCCTCCTGCCATGATATATTCTGCACTCATAAGCAGTTCTTCCAGAGTATTTGCCATACCTCTCTTTAGAAGAATGGGCTTGCGGATCTTTCCCAGCTCTTTGAGAAGCTCAAAATTCTGCATATTCCTGGTTCCCACCTGGATTACGTCCACCTCTTCAAAAAGAGGCAGATGTTCAGCGCTCATGATCTCGGTTACAATGGGAAGTCCGGTAGCCTTTTTGGCCTCCAGAAGCATTTTCAGGCCTTCACTTCCAAGTCCCTGGAAAGAGTATGGAGAAGTTCTGGGTTTAAAAGCTCCTCCTCTTAATAACCCGGCTCCTGCCTTCTGAACGTCAAAGGCCACCTCTGTCATCTGTTCCCTGGTCTCCACGGAACAAGGGCCGGCGATTACCTGAAAATATCCCCCGCCGATCTTTCTGCCTCCGGCTTCTATGACCGTGTCTTTCGGGTGCATGGCCTTATTGGCTTTCTTATATGGCTCATTAATCCTTTTTACTGATTCGATCACATCCAGAGCTCCCAGCCATTCCTCGTCTACCTCTGTGGTATCTCCGATCAGACCGATCAGAGAGGTATTCATTCCTTCGGAAAGATGGAGCTTCAGCCCCATATCAGTCAGTTGTTTTTTCAGATCTTCTACTTTTTTCTGGTCTGCATTGTTCTTTAATACAAGAATCATATTTTTCCCTCCTATAAGTTAAAAAAGCCGGTGCCTGCAGCTGCAGACACCGGCTTATCTCTACGGACAGCGCCTTCCCCTCAGGGGATTTTCCTGCAGCAAAAAGAACCTGCGCCATAAAAGCCCAGGAAGCAGTAATAAAAATAAGAATTTCTATTTCCGCCAAGTATTTGCTGCATCATTTCACTGTACCAGCCCTTCTGTTTTAAGTTATTCCTATCATATCCCGTAAAGATCTTTTTGTCAACCGGAAATTTTAGCAATTTAAAGTGAAACAGCAACAAGATTTAACGAAAAAAGAATTGTCAGTACAGGACAGGTCTTTTATAATGGTATTAGAATACAAAACGCTTTTTAGAAGCATTGTCAAAGGAGAAATCAGCATGAACAGCCAAGAGACCCACAGCCGGCAGGCCTATCAGGTGATACGCCAGGTTCAGAAGGCCGTGATCGGAAAAGAAGCATGTATCCGGAAGGTCATGATGGCAATCTTAAGTTCCGGCCATATACTTCTGGAAGACATCCCCGGAGTAGGAAAGACCACCATGGCTCTGGCTTTTTCCAAAGCTTTGGACCTTAAAGAAAACCGCCTGACTTTCACTCCCGATGTCCTCCCCGCTGATCTTACCGGCTTCACCATGTACCGAAAAGAAACCGGTCAATTCTATTATCAGCCGGGAGCAGTAATGTGCAATCTTTTTCTCGGAGATGAGATCAACCGTACATCTCCCAGAACCCAGTCTGCTCTTTTGGAAGTCATGGAAGAAGGACAGGTCAGTGTAGACGGTGTAACTCATCCTCTTCCCAGGCCATTTATCGTGATCGCCACTCAGAATCCGGCAGGCTCTGCAGGCACCCAGCTTCTTCCCCAGTCCCAGCTGGACCGTTTTACAGTCTGTCTCACTATGGGATATCCGGACATGCAAGAAGAGATCTCCATCCTGAAAGGCCGTATTGCCCGAAATACCATTGAACAGGTACAGCCGGCTGCTGATGCAAAAAGACTTCTTCTTATGCAGGAAGAAGTTCGGGATGTCTTCATACACGATCGTATTTATCACTACATCGGCAGACTGGCCCAGGCCACCAGAAACAATCCCATGATTGAGCTGGGTATCAGTCCCAGAGGTTCACTGGCTCTTGCCCGCATGGCCCAGGCCAGCGCCTACCTGCGGGATAAAACCTATGTAACTCCTGATGATGTACAGGAAATCCTGATGGACGTCTGGGGCCACCGTATCCTTCTGAACGCCAAGGCAAGAATCAGCCATCTGACTTCTGCCGGCGTTTTGGAAGAGATCCTGAAATCGGTTCCCGCTCCATCCCTCCGCAAATCCTGAGGTAAAGTTATGATCCATCCATTTTTTCTCCTGCTATTCTTTGTCCTGCTTTATACTGCAGTCCTGTATAAAAGCGGAGCTGCCCTGACACTGTGTGTCCTTTTTATCTTCTGGTTCCTTGCCTCGGTTTTTCATGTTCTGTATAACCTCAGAAAGGTCCAGATTGATTTTCCTTTTTCTGCTTATACCGGCAAAAAAGAACAGCAGGCAATTTTTACCTTTACTGTGAAAAATACCGGATTTCTTCCTTTATCCAGGGTCAGGCTGCGGCTCCTGCTTTTGGATCAAAGCGGAAAAAAAGTCGAAGATAAAAGGCTGTTTCTGTCTCTCGGCCCCAAAAGCCGCAGAAAATATTCTCTGACCTTTTCTTCCCCTTACAGTGGAAGGTTTCATATACAGTTGAAGAAATTCCGGATTTACAGCTTTTTTTCTCTGGTCAGTCTTACTCGAAAAATCAATCTCCTGGGGGAAGCCGTATTTTTCCCCCAGCCTTCTCCTGTTCCTGTAAAGATCAGTGAAAAAACCCGGTATTTTGTTCCTGAAGGCGAGGACAATCTGGAAACTCCCTTTCTGTCCCCTTCCGCTGCCGGAAGTTTCGGGGAAGATATCCGCAGTTACCGTCCCCAGGATTCCATAAAACTGGTACACTGGAAGCTCAGTGCCAGAAACGGGGAGCTGCTTGTACGGATCCCCGCTTCCGAAGAAGGATTTTTGGTCTTGCTGTTTTTAGATCTGGCAGCCCCGGATCAGAAAGATTCTGCCAGACAGATCAGTGCCTTTTTCCAGTGTGCCGCCTCTCTCTCTTTTTCCATGCTGGAGCTGAAATGCAGCCATCTGATGATCTGGTTTGACCAGAAAGAACAGTGCCTGAGACGTTTTCCTGTCCGGAATGAAGAAGAACTGAATTTTGCTGTGTACTGTCTCCTTCACGGAGATTTTTATCAGTCCTCCCAAAATCTGTATTCTCTTTATTCCAGGGAACATCCTACCGATACCTGGGCCTGCAGACTTTTACTGGATACCGGCCTGAATCTTTGGCAGGAGGAGAAAAAGCTGTTCTCTTCCTCTCCGGAAACTTTAGAAGAGGATATGGCCCTGGCAGAAATCATTTTATAACTTTGGAGGATGGACATGAAGAAAAAGCAAAATTTTCCCCTTACGATCCAGATCGAAAGTTCCGGTCATAGCAAAGGCAGCCCTCTGCTGGGATTCCTTTGTTCTCTTCTTCTGTTCTTTTTTGCCTGCGGCAGCTTTCTCCTGAACTTTTCCCTTATTTTTTCTCCCGGTTTCTCACTTACTGCCTCAGCAGGCCTTTGGGGGATTCCCGGGCTTATGGGCTCCCTGCTTTTTTCCCTTCGGAAAAGCAGAAGATTTCCGGCAGCACTCCTTGGCAGCTGGGGGCTGCTGTTCTTGTTCCTGTATCTTTTCCGGGAAGCTTTTTCCCAGCAGCTTTCCAGCGCCGCAGGAGCCGTAGAAAAATTAGTCAACACTGTTTATAATCTCCGTTTTTTTCCCGGATACGAAGACAGCATAAAGGATAAATGGATCCTCTGTTTTTTCCTGATCACTCTTTATATGCTCCTGATCCTTCTATCCATGCTCTGGAAAAAACGCCTTCTCTTTGTGCTGCTTCTGGGACTTCCTGGACTGTTCTCTTACCTTCTGGAAGTCTCTGTTCCTGTTACCCTTTTCGCCCTGCCTTTAGGCGCCTTTATCCTCTGGAGAGGGGCTCTCTTCCCCCAAAGTGTATCCCGGCTGTGGCTGCTTGCCCTTCCCCTTCAGGGACTTCTTTTTCTGACTGCCGCCTGTGTTTTTACACCCCTTCTCTCTCCCTGGGTCTTTCAATCCAGCGAGGTTTTTTCTGCCCGAATTAACGCAGTGGGAAATCAATTGTTATTCGGAGGAAAAGCAGCTCCTGTCCCTTCACAACATGGGGAGGGAGAGACCGGTGCAGGCGGCTTTTCCTACGAGGCTCAGACTGACACCCAGATGATTACCAGCAACCCGCCCTCCTACACTTCCCAGAATGTCCTGTCCCTGGAAATGGATAGAGAAATTTCTCAGCCTCTGTATTTAAGAGGTTTTGTAGGGGCCGATTACAGAGATTATCAATGGAGTCCTCCGGGGGATGAAGAGTGGTATACCTACGCTCAGGGCAGCGGTTTCTCGAGACAACAGGCCGGGGACGTCTATAATATGCCCCTGTATGGGATTCCTGTGGAAGATACTTTTTCCCTGTTCATGGAATTTCCTGCCTCCCCTGCCTTCACTTATCTGCCTCTGGCCGGTAACAGCAGCGGCTTTTCCCTGTCCGAAAGCAACCGCCTAAGCGGCAGAACTTCCTCAAATATCGATGCCCGGTGCTTTCCTCTCACCATAGATACTATGAATGAAGTATCTATGGAAAATTTTGATCAACTCAGTCAGGACTTATTAGGGACATATGATACTTTCTGCAAAAACCGCTATACCTCCTGGGAAGAGCAGATACCGGAAAACCTTCTGGAAGAACTGGACCAGCTCCCGGTTTATTCCTCCATACCGGAAGATCCCTCTGATCAGGATATCCGAAACGCCGCAGAAGAGATCCAAAACTTTCTGTGGGATCATGCTTCCTACAGTCTGGCCCTGGATTCCTTTTCTTCGGATGCTCCTCTTGCCCAGGAACTCCTCTATGAACAGAGAATGGGGTTCTGCATACACTTTGCCACTGTGGGGACCCAGCTTTTCCGCATGTATGGCATCCCTGCCCGGTATGTCAGCGGTTATTTCGTTCTCCCGGATATGGTGACTGAAAATTCCCAGGGAAATTTCACCGGGGATATCCCGGATTCCCGGGCCCATGCCTGGGTGGAAGTCTATACTCAGGGTGCAGGCTGGATCCCCGTAGAGGTAACCCCAGGTTCCCAGCGTTCTGCCGTTCAGACTCCAGAGACCAATGAGACTGCTCCCCGGGATACGGCTGAGGAAGAAGCTCCTGATAATACCGGCGAAGAAAACAGCGGCATTGCCGGAAGCGGAGAAAAGGATCCCGGTGTTCTGGATACTCTTGCAGCGGTGGGAAAAGGCCTTCTTATCACCATCTTAGTCCTGGGTGTACTGGTTCTCCTCCTGCTGTTTGTCCGCCGCCTGCTGTTTCGCTTCCGGCTGGGCTATTTTGCCGGCAATTCCACTCAGGCATACCTGACTGTGTTCAAAAATCTGATAAGACTCTGGGAGCTGGAATTTTCCATAGAGATCCAGACTTCCACAGACCGTGAATATTTCCGTTTTCTTTCAGAAAAACTCCCTGCTCCTCTGAAAGAAGAACTTGTCGCTCTGTACACGGACGCAGAAGCCTTCGCCTATGGTCAGAAAAAACCTTCCCCCGCCCAGCTTGGCAATCTCCGCCGTTACTACCTGCGGCAGCGGAAAACCTATATTGCCGGAAAAAAAGGACTGGAAAAACTCTCCAGCCTGCTGATATAACCTCTTCTCACTGCCGGTATAACCTCTTCCGGCCCCAGAAAACTAAAGGAACCGCCATCTGTTTTATGCGAATTTGCCGAGCACGCTTTGAGACTGCAGACTAAAAGCAGCGCAGGCTGAGCAATAAAACAGACGGCGGTTCCTGAGAACTTTGCCACTCCGGAAGCGGCTTATACCGCTTCCGCCTTTTCAAACTGGCTGTTATAGAGATTTGCGTAGAACCCTCCGGCTGCCAGCAATTCCTCATGGGTTCCCTGTTCTATAATATCTCCTTCATTCATGACCAGGATCAGGTCTGCATCCCGAATGGTAGAGAGACGATGAGCGATCACAAAGCTGGTTCTTCCTTTCATCAGGTTATCCATAGCGCTCTGTATCCGCTCCTCGGTTCTGGTATCTACAGAAGAGGTAGCTTCATCCAGGATCAGGATCTTATTGTCTGCCAGGATTGCTCTGGCGATAGTAAGAAGCTGCTTCTGTCCCTGGGAAATGTTATTGGTTTCCTCATTGAGAACCATCTGATATCCTCCCGGTTGGGACATGATAAAGTGATGGACATGGGCTGCCTTGGCTGCAGCGATAACTTCTTCATCTGTGGCGTCCAGCCGGCCGTACCGGATATTTTCCATAATGGTTCCATGGAACAGCCAGGTATCCTGAAGGACCATACCGAACATTTCTCTAAGCTCGCTTCTGTTAAAGTCTTTTACATTATGGCCGTCGATCAGGATCTCACCGGAATTCACATCATAGAACCGCATGAGAAGCTTGATCATGGTGGTTTTTCCGGCTCCTGTAGGACCTACGATAGCCACTTTCTGGCCTTCCTGGACCTTCATATTAAAATCATGGATAATCACATGGCTGGGATCATAGCCGAATGCCACATGACGCGCCTGTACATTTCCATTTAAATTATGGATATCCACAGGGTGCTCCACCGTCTGGTCTTCTTCCTCCTCGTCCAGAAACTCAAAGACTCTTTCTGCTGCTGCTGCCGAAGACTGGAGCATATTGGTCACCTGAGCGATCTGCTGGATCGGCTGGGTAAAGTTCCGGATATACTGGAAGAAAGCCTGGATATCTCCTACGGCAACACTGCCACGGATCACCATATATCCTCCTAGAAGAGCGACCATCACATACCCCAGATTTCCTACAAACTGCATAATCGGCATCATCATGCCGGAGAAAAACTGAGATCTCCATGCGGAAGTATAAAGCATATCATTGGTCTTCTCAAAATCACGGATCACATCTTCCTGCTTATTAAAAGCCTGCACCACATTGTGTCCTCCGTAGATCTCTTCTACCTGTCCGTTGACCTCCCCCAGATATCTCTGCTGGTCACGAAAATATTTCTGAGAGTGTTTCATTACATTTCCAATGATCACCATAGAAACCGGAAGGATCAGAAGAGAAGCCAGGGTCATCCATACATTAATGGACAGCATCATCACAAAGACACCGATCAGGGTAGTCACAGAAGTGATCATCTGGGTAAAACTCTGGTTGATACTGGTCTGAAGAGTGTCCACATCGTTGGTGATACGGGAAAGGATCTCTCCGTGGGTCTTGGTCTCGTAGTATTTCAATGGAAGCCGGTTCAGCTTGCCGGAAATATCTTTTCTCAGATTATAGGTTACGCTGTTGGAGATTCCTGACATAATAAATCCCTGGATAAAGGAAAACAGAGCGCTTACCAGATACAGACACATGGCACCTGCAAGAATCTGGGCGATCTTCCCGAAATCGATCCCTGCCCCGCCTCCGATCTTTGACACAAGACCGTTGAAAAGCTCAGTTGTTGCTTTTCCCAGGATCTTAGGGCCGATAATATTAAATATGGTGCTTCCCACTGCAAAGAGCAACATCACAAAAAGCTGGATACGGTATCTCTCCATATAGATAAAAAGTCTTTTCATTGCCCCTTTAAAATTCTTGGCTTTTTCTCCGGACATTCCCCGTCCGTGTCCGCCCATGGGGCCTCTTGGTCTCCCATTACTCATTGGCTAATTCCTCCTCTGACAACTGTGACATGGCAATCTGGCGATATACATCACAGGATTTTAAAAGCTCTTTATGAGTTCCCTGACCAACTACATGTCCTTCGTCCAGTACCAGGATACGGTCTGCGTGAAGGATTGTGCTGATACGCTGTGCAACGATCAGTGTCGTAGCGTCCCTGGTTTCTTTTTTCAGCGCTCTTCTCAGAACCACGTCTGTCTTATAGTCAAGAGCGGAAAAACTATCGTCGAATATATAGATTTCCGGATTCTTGGCAATGGCTCTGGCAATCGACAGACGCTGTTTCTGACCGCCGGACACGTTGGTTCCTCCCTGGGCAATAGGATCTTCCAGTCCATCTTCCTTTTCCTGGATAAAATCCCAGGCCTGAGCGATCTTGGCAGCTCTCTCTACCTCTTCCGGAGAGGCATCATCATTTCCATAACGGATATTTGAATCAATGGTTCCAGAGAACAGTACTCCCTTCTGAGGCACATAGCCGATTTTATCCCGGAGACTCTTCAGATCCATTTCCCGGATATCCACGCCGTCCACCAGGATTTTTCCTCTGGTCACATCAAAGAACCTGGGGATCAGATTTACCAGCGTACTTTTTCCGCTTCCGGTACTTCCGATGAATGCCACCGTCTCTCCCTTTTTCGCAGTAAAACTGATATCTGAAATGGTCTCTTCATCTGCCCCCGGATAGGCAAAGCCTACATGGTCAAAGACCACTTCGCCTTTTCTGTCTGCAGAAGGTTCTGTGTGGCTTTCTCCATCCCGGATGCTTACTTCTGTCTCCATAACTTCATTGATACGTTTTGCAGAAACACCGGCCCTTGGGATCATGATAGACATCATAGTGATCATCAGAAATGCCATGATAATCTGCATAGCGTATTGCATAAAGGCCATCATATTTCCCACCTGCATAGTTCCCTGATCTACAGCATGGGCGCCGTTCCAGACGATCAGCACGGTAATGCCGTTCATAATCAGCATCATCACCGGCATCATAAAAGTCATGCAGCGGTTTACAAAAAGATTTGTCTTCATTAATCTCCGGTTGGCGTCTTCAAACCGCTCTTCCTCATGCTTCTCTGTGCTGAAGGCACGGATCACATAGACACCGGTAAGGATCTCTCTTGCCACCAGGTTCAGATTATCAATAAGATACTGAAGCTTGGTAAATTTAGGCATGGCAATCTTAAACAGAAGCCCTACAAAAAGCATGATCACAATGACCGCCAGAGCCAGGATCCAGGTCATGGAGGCGTCGGTCTGGAATACCTTATATACGCCGCCGATCCCCAGGATAGGCGCATAAAGAACGATACGGAAGATCATGGCAAAAAGAAGCTGGATCTGCTGCACATCATTGGTACTCCTGGTGATCAGAGAAGCCGTTGAGAAGTGATTCAGCTCTGCCCCTGAAAAAGAAAGGACCTTACGGTAAACACTATTTCTCAGGTTTCTTCCCAAAGTCGCTGCAACTCTTGCAGAAAGGAAAGTAACGGTTATAGCTGCTGCCATTCCCAGAAAAGCAAGGCCCAGCATCTTTCCTCCTGTGAGAAGGATATAATTCATCTGCATCTGATCCAGGTCCTCTCCCTGGGCACTATATTCCTCCTGTACAAAAAGCACCGCTGACTGGGTCACGATAGAATCCGGCATTTCTTCAAACTGTCCTTCCATGCCGGAAAGCATCTGAGAAAGCTGTTCCTCAGGAAGCTGTTCCAGAACCTGGAAAATATCTGCTTCCTGATCCAGCCCCATCTGTTCTTTTATCTGCGTCACTTCCTGGGAGGACGGATCCGAAAGGCCGGTTACGATCAGTTCCGGGATCCCCAGGATACTGTTCAGGTTTTCCCGTTCTTCCTCATTTATGTCTTTCAGTTCATAAACTCCATCTGTCAGGCTGTAATCCGTCTGGACCAGTTCACGGTCCTCCTGATCCATAAACAGGAAAAGCCGGTCCATGGATTCCTCACGGATTTTTTCCGGCACTCCGTCTTCTATGCCCTTTTGCTGGATCCCCACATTAATAATATCCGATGTGTAATCCGGCAGGGACAGATCGCAAAAAGCCTGGACAAACAAAAGAAGGAGGATCATCACAAGATAATACCATCTCTCCTTCATGTAACGAAACATTTTTAACATACTGTCACCCCTTATTGTGTCTTTCTATATCTTTTTCCTTGTCGTCTTCCTCCAGATTCTGGATCATCTGAAGAAAGAAACGCCGAAGGAGACAAACTTCGCTTTCAGAAAATCCTTGAAACAGGGCCTTCTCTTTCTCTTTGATGCATTCTCTGACTTTTCCTGTCACAGCCCTGCCCTTCTCTGTAAGGAATATGCGGCTCAGTCTCTGATCTTTTTCGTCTGCCCGCCGTTCAATGATCCCGGCCTTTTCCAGTCTTTTGATGGATACTGCCACGGTGGGAGGGCTGATCCTGAGCGCTTGGGAAATTTCCTTCTGACTGATTCCCTCCCGGCAATATACCAGGCCGATCAGCGGAACCTGCTTGGGATGGATCCCGGTGTCCTTAACCAGCGCAAAAGCTTTTTTAAAATACAGGTGGGTAAGTCTGATAAACAGATTCTGAAGATCCTCTTCCCTTTTCTCTGCTTCCATTTTTTCATCTCCTTCCATTAGTTAGTCGGCTAATTTATAATATGGCAATCTCCTTAAAATATCAACCCTTATTTCCTTATTTTTAACAATTTTTATGATTAATTCACAAAATTTTAATTAGCTAACTAACTTTTGTGTAAAATTACATGAATTGGATTTTTTTATTACAGACGTCAGTCGTCAAATGCGTTTGCTTGCTCGTTGCTTTGTGGTATACTAAACACCGGACTAAAATTCGTTTTGGAGGGTATCATGAAAGATTTGAATAAGAACAGGCCTTCTGTGGCCAAAGATGTAGAAGCAGTCATCACCAGCTTCAATCAGGGATCTATGATCCTTGAGGCAGTCCGTTCCTTATGTGAACAGACTCTGCTGCCAGAAAGAATTCTGCAGCTTCTTCCTGGCTCCATACCTTCGGTGTTCTTGACTCTGTAGTCCGTCCTCAGGGGGGCAGCATATCTGCCTTTCTTTCCCGGAACTGCTGTCCTGCCACCCATATACTCCGTCGGAAAATATGGGAGCAGTGCGGAGGCTATGATGAATCTATGCGTTCCGGTTTTGAAGACTGGGATTTCTTTCTTGGCATGCTGGAAACCAGCACTGACGCACACATCGGAATCCTGGAAGAAGCACTGATCGACTACCGGACTGCTCCCTCCTCTTTTAACGTGAGGAGCATGGAGAAACGTCTGGAGCTGATGGAATTTCTTATCAATAAACACAAGACAGCTTATCAGAACCACATGGTCCGGGCCATACTGGGCATCGAATCCATCTCCATGTCCAGGCTCCGGGGCTGGGAAGAAGAAATCTGCCATAGCCTGGAGAAGAAGCAGTCTCTGAGCAAAGCCTCCGGTGATTTCATGGAGCACCCCACTTATGGAGACGGAGGCATGGCAGCGGCTGTCCGCATCGCATCTTTGTAAGCCTCCACCGGCATTTCTTTTCCTGTAAAGAGCCTGTAATTTTCTGCCCCCTGCCAGAGCATCATGCCTTTCCCTTCGATGGTCTGGCAGCCGGCTTCTCCGGCTTCTTTCAGCATTCTGGTAACTTCCGGATTATAAACAATGTCTGCCACTACCAGGTCTTTTCGCATCCATTCTTTTGGGATCAGAGTTTCCTCATGAAGATCCGGCTTCATTCCTACAATAGTGGCATTTGCCAGGATATCTGCTTCTGCCACTGCTTTTTGCAGCTTTTCTTTATCCTCCAACCGGTTTACCGCTACCTTGCATTGAGGGACTTTTTCTTCCAGTTTTTTCCTGGTTTCCAGTGCTCTCTCATAAAATTCGTCCCGCCGGTTGAAAATTTGGATCTCTTCCGTTCCTTCCAGGGCGAGCTGGACCTGGATGGCTGTGGCCGCGCCTCCTGCGCCTAGGACCAGGACCTTTTTTCCTTTGACTTCCACGCCATGTTCTTTTAAATTTTTCACAAACCCGATTCCGTCTGTAATATAGCCGGTAAGAACACCCTCTTCATTGACAAAGGCATTACAGGCTCCTACCAGTTGTGCGGCAGGAGACAGGCGGTCCATAAGTTTTGCCCCGATATTCTTACAAGGCATGGTAAAATTTCCACCTCTCATTTTCAGCAGGCGTATAGTCTTAATTGTCTCAGGCATATCCTCAGCTTTTACGTCAAAGGCCAGGTAGGCATAGTCCAGTCCGTCATGCTGAAAACAGAAATTATACATTTCCGGCGAAGCGGAATGACCTACAGGTGAACCAAATAGTCCCATCAGACCTGTATATCCCGATATTCTCTTTTCCATATTTTTCACCCTTCCTTTCTGTCGAAATCCATCAGCTTCTTTACCAGTTCCTCACAGATCTCCAATTCTGTCTTTCCGTCTGTAGCCACAATAATATCTGCCGCTGCCTGATATTTTTCCCGTCTTGCCTCCATCAGACCGGCTATAAACTCTGTATTCTTATTGTTTTCCAGAAGAGGGCGTTCATGGCTGTCCTTGACTCTTTCCAGGATGGTTTCCGGGCTGGCGGTAAGAAGCACTACTCTTCCGTTTTTCTTCATTTCCACTACATTCTGTTCTCTCAGGGGAACACCGCCGCCACAGGAGATCACCACATTGGACCGTTCCTGCATTTCAATAAGCAGACTGGTTTCCAGATTCCGGAAATATTCCTCCCCCCTGGTTTCAAAAATATCTGAAATGCTCATGCCTTCTCTTTGGGCAATCATCTGATCCATTTCAATAATTTCCATATCGAAAAGGGTATGAAGATATTCCGAGATCGTAGATTTTCCTGATCCCATAAAGCCGATCAGCACAATATTGTAGGAAAATAATTTTCTGGCCTGTATTTTCTTGCTGCTTTTCAGGATTGCCTGAAAGACCGTCTCCACTTCCTGTTTGTGTCTATGACCTTCCATCTGTTTTTCCAGCCAGATGCGCTGCCGCTCTTCCTGTTCCGGCTGAAGCATAGGCATTTTATTTTCCTCTTTATAGGCCATCAGTTCTTCCACCACAGCGTTACGCTGGAGCAGTCCTTCCAGTATCTTCTCATTGCAGGCCATCAGTTCTTCTCTGTATTTTTCTAATTGGTTCATAATTTCTTCCTATCCATCTGTTTTTTTCTTTTCATTTCCCGCTCTTTCTCTTCTGATAAAGCCGGCCACATCACACAGAGCATGGTGACGAAACAGGCGGTGCCTCCAATGAAATTAGAGATCGGTTCCGCCAGGAAAACCCCGTTTACATCCAGACCTGCCACATGAGGCAGCAGCAGAGTAAGGGGGATGACGATCACTGCTTTTCTCAGCAGCGAAAAGAAAATGGCGTGTTTCGCTTTACCCAGTCCGGTAAACACGCTCTGTCCGGCAAACTGCAGGGACATAAAGCAAAATCCGAAGAAGTAGATCCGCATGGACGGCACGCCGATCTTCATCAGTTCTTCTCCCCCGTTGAACAAAGCAATAAACACCCCGGGGATCAGCAGGGTGATGATCCAGGCCAGCGTAGTATAGGCGATACCGATAGCCGCCATAACCTTGATTCCTGCCTTTACTCTTCGGTATTCTCCGGCGCCATAGTTAAATCCGATCACCGGCTGAGATCCCTGGGTAAGGCCGTTTACCGGAACACTCAGTACCTCCCGGACAGAATTTACAATAGTCATCACCGCCACATAGGCATCCCCACCAAAAGACTGAAGGGTGACATTGCAGACGATCTGCACACCGCAGTTGGTGGCCGCCATAATAAAGCCGGAAAGTCCAAGGGCCAGGATTTCCTTCACATACCCCAGATTTATTTTCATCCGGGAAAGCCGGATACGCAAAAGGGTGTGTTTTCCTGTAAGAAACTTTACCACCCATATAGCAGAAACCGCCTGGGAGATCACCGTAGCAATGGCAGCGCCCTTCACCCCCATGCCAAATCCGAAAATAAAAACCGGATCCAGCACAATATTGATGACAGCTCCTATCAGCACCGTAAACATACCGGTCCTGGCAAAGCCCTGACAGTTAATGAAACCATTCATACTGAGGCTGATCATAACAAAGACCGTTCCCAAAAGATAAATGCTGATATAATCATCTGCATAGCCAAAGGTTGCATCGCTGGCTCCCAGGGCGTAAAGAAGGGGCTCCTTAACCGCCATTCCCACCAGGATCAGGATTCCCCCTGTGATCAGGGTGATAGTAAAAGAAGTCCCCATGATCCCTTCTGCCCGTTCCTCATCTCCTTTTCCCCTGGCGATGGAACACAGAGGCGGCCCCCCGGTGCCCACCAGATTTGAAAAAGCCGTGATCGCCGTGATAACAGGAAAAGCAAC
The DNA here is from genome assembly GCA_019114545.1 of Candidatus Blautia pullistercoris. GTDB lineage: Bacteria > Bacillota > Clostridia > Lachnospirales > Lachnospiraceae > Blautia > Blautia pullistercoris. The sequence goes on from DXFG01000070.1 coordinate 14,451, forward strand.
CCCTACTCCTGTAAGGGCTGCCGAACTGGCTCCCGGTATTCTCCCGATATAAATCCTGTCTACGATGTTATATAACACATTTATAAACTGAGCTACAATAAGGGGAAGGGCAAGGCGAAGGATGATCCCCGCCACGCTTCCCTTAGAAAAATCATGCTCCTCTTCTCTGACCTGATGATGATTTTTAAAAAAATGCATGATTCCACTCCCTGTCTTTCTTTTGTTTTTCTGATGATGGATTTTCAAAAATTCCATCTGTTTTAATCCTTTACGGGCGCTCAATATTATCTACAGATTTTACCACTTTACACTGCTAACTTCAATCATTTTCCCCATGGATTTTCCGAAAATATTCCTGTATGTTCTTCTCATATCCATTCTCTGTAGGGTGATAGAATTTCTTTCCCAAAAGCTCCGAAGGCATATACTGCTGCTCCACATAGTGGTTTGGATAATCGTGGGCATACAGATATCCCACGCCATGGCCCATTTTATTTGAGCCTTTATAATGGGCATCCTGGAGATGGGAAGGTACTGTAGTCTTGGTATTCTTCACCGCTTCCATAGCGTCAAAGACCGCCATACAGGCAGCATTGCTCTTTGGCGCACTGGCCACATAAGTCACTGCCTGAGCCAGAGGGATCTGGGCTTCGGGCATTCCCAGCCGTTCCACTGCCTGAGCTGCCGCTACAGCCACTACCAGAGCCTGAGGGTCTGCATTTCCTACATCTTCTGCGGCGCAGATCATAATTCTTCTGGCAATAAACTTAATATCCTCTCCTGCATAGAGCATTTTTGCCAAGTAAAATACTGCAGCGTCAGGGTCAGAACCTCTCATACTCTTGATAAAGGCAGAGATGGTGTCATAATGGTTGTCCCCTGTCTTATCATAGCGGACTACCCGCTTCTGGATACACTGGGAAGCCGTTTCCAGGTCAATATGGATCTTTCCGTCTTCCCCTCTTTTTGTTGTCAGGATTCCCAGTTCCAGAGCATTCAGGGCTGCTCTGGCGTCTCCTCCGGAGATATCTGCCAGAAACTTTCTGGCGTCCTCTTCCAAAACCGCATTGTAGCTGCCCATTCCCTTTTCCTTGTCCGTCACCGCCCGGTCCAGAAGGGTTTCGATATTCTCCCTGGTGAGAGGCTTCAGTTCAAAAATAATGGACCTGGAGATCAAAGCGCCGTTTACCTCAAAATAAGGATTTTCCGTGGTAGCCCCGATAAGTATCAGCGTACCGTCCTCCACAAAGGGAAGGAGATAGTCCTGCTGTCCCTTATTGAACCGATGGATCTCATCAATAAAAAGAATGGTCTTCTTCCCATACATTCCCAGATAGTCCTGGGCTTCTTTTACTACTTCCTCCATATCCTTTTTTCCGGCTACTGTAGCGTTGATCTGCCGGAACCGGGAACTGGTAGTATTGGCGATCACTTTCGCCAGGGTGGTCTTTCCTGTTCCCGGGGGACCGTAAAAAATAACGCTGCCTAATTTATCTGCCTTGATGGCTCTGTAAAGCAGCTTATCCTTTCCGATGATATGCTCCTGCCCCACCACTTCTTCCAAAGTGGAAGGGCGTATCCTGGAGGCCAGAGGGGCCTCCTGTTCCAGATTCTGTTCCTTCATATAATCAAATAAGTCCATAAATCTTACTCCTTTTTCCTGCCTTCCATATGCAAAATTTTTATGTACGGATACCTCAGTGTAAAATATTACTCTGTATCCTCTTGAAAATATCGTTCTTTCAGTTCTTCATATCTCTGCTGTCTCATATCTTCGTTTATCTCATTGATATTCAAAACCTGAGCATATTCTCTTTTTTTGCAGCAGGGGCAGTAAAATTTCTTTGCATAATAGGCATAATGAGGCGTATCTACAAAAGCCCCTCTGTAGACTTGGGTTTTGGTAAGGCTCCTGGTTTTAGTCATGATGCCTTTATTGAACTCCTGGGGGCTTACCGTATATTCTGTACCGCATTTTTCACATTTTACCTGGCCGATGAAATCCGCCCCGGCTATCCGTCTCCTGCCCTGAAAGATAAACTGGACTCCGCAGAAAATCACCCAGCCTAATAAAAGCGCTCCCATAACTGCTGTGATCATGAATCTTACTGTCATCC
>DXFG01000071.1 GCA_019114545.1 Candidatus Blautia pullistercoris
TCTATATGCACGAGAGCTGGAACAATCTGTAAAAACAAAAAGAGAATAACAGCTTCCTGAAAGTACGGTTACGAAAAGGAATTTTTAATAAACTCTGTCATAGCCCGGGCCCCGTCTCCCTGATGACGGAGGCGATGGTAAGTAAGATAGAGATAACGCCCATCTGTAAGCCAGGCAGGACGGAGGATACGGATATTTTCATAAGAAGCCAGGGACTCTGTCTCTGCTACAATAGAGATTCCCAGTTCCTGAGAGACCAGCTGGGCTATGGAGTCCTCGCTGTAGGCAAAATGGGTGATCTGAGGAGCCAGGTCATGTTTCTGAAACAGAGAAAAGACCTGGCGGTACATGGGATAGTCGGTGAGATAGGAAACAAAGGGAAGCTCCTGTATATCTTTTGGAGAGGAAAAGTCCAGGTCTGCATAGGGGGCAGAGGACGGAAGGATCAGGACAAAAGGCTGATAGATGATAGGAATCTGGACAATATCCGGATCAGGTTCTATCCGGGAACAGATGCCCAGATCAAAGCGGCCTTCTTTGATACCTGCGGCAATCTTATCACTGGGCATTTCATCGGAGTAGATCAGATATTTTTCCCGTGAGGCGGCCATAAAATTGCGGAAAAGCCGGGGAACACAAAGATAAGCGATAGAGGCAGTGTAAGCGAAATGGATTTCCATATTCAGCTTGTCTGCCTCTTTTTTCAGGTGTTCTTTGGCGGCTTCGGTCTGCTGGAGGATACTTCGGGCATAGGGAAGCAGCTTCTTCCCATAGGAGGTAAGGGTGATTCCTCTGCCTTCCGGCTGGAACAGAGGTACTTCCAGCTCAGTCTCCAGTTTTTTTATGGAAATACTCAGGCTGGGCTGAGAGATATTTAACATCTGTGCTGCCTTTCCTATATGGAGGGTTCTGGCAGCGGTTTCAAAATATTTTAACTGATCGAGGGTCATGATTGCTCCTTTCTGAAGATGGTGAGGATAAAACCTGCAGCTGTATAAAAATAAATTCATAGTTTAATTCATAGTTTATAACTATGAATTTATTAAAATGATATATTTTACTGAGGAAAAAGTCAATGTTATAATTTCTCTTATGACGAAATTGCTCTTTCAGCAATGTGTTTCTCCGTGCAAAAGGGGCTGTCTGAGCCTTTATACATGGAGGGTAAATCCAGAGCTTTGCTGGAAGAGGACAATGAAATATTGAAGAAGAGAAGGAAGAATGGTGTTATGGAAAGCAGACAAAAAACCATGGATCTGACCACAGGTCATCCATTGAAGCAGATTTTGATATTTTCAATACCTCTGGTATTCGGGACGATCTTTCAGCAGCTTTACAGCTTTGCGGATACGGTGATCGTAGGACGGTGCCTGGGTACGGAGGCATTGGCGGCAGTGGGAGCCACCTCGTCCCTTCATTTCCTCATATTGGGTTTTGTCCAGGGGGCTTGTGTGGGATTCGGTATACCGGTAGCTCAAAGTTTCGGGGCAAAGGATCGGGAAGAGATGTGCCGGTATTTATGGAACGGAACATGGATCTGCGTGATCCTCAGCCTGGTTCTGTCCCTGGGATCTGTACTGCTGACAGAAACTCTTTTGCGGATCATGAATACCCCGTGGGAAATTTTCGCCATGGCAGAAGAATATATCGTGATTTTGTTTTGGGGAATACCGGCCAGTGTCCTTTATAATTATTCTGCCAGTGTGATGAGAGCCATGGGAGATTCCAGACATCCTTTTTATTTTCTGCTGTTCTCCAGCGTTCTGAATGTAATCCTGGACTATGTACTGATCACCTTTTTCGGCATGGGTGTAGGAGGAGCAGCAGCGGCTACGGTGTTCAGCCAGTTTGTCAGTGGAGTTTTAAATGTATGGTGGCTGTTTTTGCGAATGGACATGGAACAGACAGAGAAAAAAGTAATGAAGCTTTCCATCAGGCATGTAAGACGTCTTTGCGCAGTGGGCCTTCCTATGGGATTTGAGTATTCAGTCTCTGCTATCGGGGCAGTAATCCTCCAGAACTCTATCAACACCCTGGGAAGTGGAGTTGTGGCGGCTCAGACGGCAGGGGAGAAGATCCGCCAGATGTTTACTTTGCCTATGGAGAGTGTGGGAATGGCTATTGCCACCTATGCAGGACAGAATTTCGGCGCAGGAAAGCTGAAAAGAATCCGGGAGGGGATCAAACAGGGTATGTTGATACAGATGGTCTACTGTGTCGTGATCTGGCTGGTGCTTCTGGTGCTGAACAGACTGCTGGTAGGGATTGTCCTGGGAGATGCGCAGCCGGATATCAGTGACCAGGCCAGTCGGTATTTATTTATCGTAAGCTGCCTGTTTATATTCCACGGCTCTTTGATGGTCTTTAGGAATACGCTTCAGGGAATGGGCTACAGCGTACATGCGATTATCTCGGGAGTCTGGGAACTGGCAGGAAGAAGCCTGGGAGGTTTCCTGGCTGTCTGGGGAGCCGGTTTTACAGCAGTGTGCCTGGCCAATCCTCTGGCCTGGATATTTGCTCTGTGCTACTGTATTTGCATGGTAATATATTTCCTGAGAAAAAACGAAAGAAAACAAGACTAGACTTAGAATCTGACTTCTATGTGGACAGAGAACAGGACGGGATCCTGTTTCAGTCCTCAGACCAGGGAGCAACCTGGCCTTATGCGGGGGTAAAAGAGGCAGAATCGTGATACATGAAATATAGATAATAAGAAATAACGATCCCTTAGATGGAATGTGTATTCTCAGATATTCCAATCTAAGGGATTTTTTGCGAATGCGGCCTGGAAAGGGAAAATCCGGAAATAGGAGGTAGTGCCGATTAAAAACAAGAGCTGCCGGGTATTTCATAGGAAAAAAGAAAAACAAAAATCGACATAACCTTTCGGTATATACATAAAAACTTATTGGCTATTCTGTATGGAATTGAATTATTCTACAATAAATTCAGAAAGAAAAGCATAGCAAAAGGAAGGAGAGCGTCGGGATGAATATATGGCATGATATCAGTGAGGACAGGATATTTCCCACAGATTTTATTTCTGTTGTGGAGATTTCTAAGGGGAGCAAAAAGAAGTATGAGCTGGATAAGGAGACGGGGCTGATTATTCTGGACAGGGTGCTTTATACATCCACCCATTATCCCATGAATTACGGATTTATTCCCCGTACTTTAGGAGATGACGGGGATCCCCTGGATGTGTTGGTCTTATGTACGGAAGCACTTGAACCCCTTACACTGGTGAGGTGTTACCCCATCGGTGTGATGTATATGACAGACGGAGGAGCCGGAGACGAGAAGATTATAGCTATCCCATGGGCGGATCCTACTTATCAGTCTTATGCAGAAATCTCGGATCTGCCAAAGCATATTTTTGACGAGATACGTCATTTCTTTACAGTGTATAAGGATCTGGAAGGGAAGAAGACGGCGGTAAAGGAATTCGGCGGCGCTGCGGAAGCTATAGAAGTAATCCAGGAATGCATTGACCGGTATAAGGAAAAATACGGCGAGATTCTGCAAGAAAACGTTTAAAATAGGTTATCCCCTGGCGGAAGACCATCCGCTTTATATATTATATGTCAAGATTCTGTATATTATGCTTCAATCCCCTTTTGTCAATGTGCAAGTTACCAGCGGTTTCAATGAACGCTGGTCCTTCCCCGGGGGATAATTTTTCAAAAAGGGGATATGTCAGAGCTGCAAAAGGGCAAAAGAGGAAAAAGAAAATGTATACAGGAATACAGAAAACCAAGAAACAGGTTTCGGAATATCAGGACAGAAAGAAAAAACCTCAGGGTATATACCCCGGAACTTATTGTTTCTTCAAGGAAAAAGAAAACTATTCTATAATATCTTCAGACAGGAAAGGAGAGATCTGAAATGCAGAAATTTGTATATGAATATGCAACGAAGGTTTATTTTGGAGCAGGTGCAGTAAAGAAGCACCTTGCCCAGGCGGTTTCCGGATACGGGCAGAATGTTATGCTGGCCTATGGAGGCGGCTCTGTAAAGAAGAACGGGATCTATGATGAGGTGAAAAAAATCCTGGAGGACGCCGGAAAAAAGGTCTTTGATTTTTCAGGAGTTATGTCAAACCCTACCTATGCCAAAGTACAGGAAGGCGCCGGCATGGCAAAGAAAGAAAATATTGATTTTATTCTGGCTGTGGGAGGCGGTTCCGTTATCGACTGCTGTAAGATCGTAGCAGCCCAGGCAAAGACAGAGGAAGATCTGTGGGAGATGGAAATGACAGAGCATAAATTCCCAACAGAAGTACTTCCCATGGGAGCTATTGTTACTGCATCCGGTACAGGAGCAGAAATGAACGGCGGTGCGGTAATCACCAATGAAGAGAAAGTGACCAAGGCCGGTATGGCTGCGGCAGCCCCCAGATTTGCCATTCTGGATCCGGAATATACGTTGTCTGTTCCGAGAATGCAGGTAATCTCAGGAGCTTTTGATACACTGAGCCATGCTATGGAGACGTATTTCGGAAACTCTGATCAGGACAATGTATCCGACGATGTAGCCCTTTCCATTATGCGCAACACAGTGGTGAATATGAGACGGCTTCTGAAAGATATCAATGATGTTCAGGCAAGAGGAAATCTTATGTGGGACTCTGCTATGGCAGAAAACGGTATCCTGAAAGTGGGTAGAGTTACAGACTTCCAGGCTCATCAGATGGAACACCAGCTGGGCGCTTACACAGACTGTAACCACGGCCAGGGTCTGGCAGTGATCCACCCGGCTTATTATCGTCACATTGTGAAAGACGCAGAGGAAAAATTCCAGAGATTCGGAAAAGAAGTCTTTGGTGTGGACAGTGCCCAGGCCGGTGTGGAAGCTTTAGCTGATTTCATCAAAGAATGTGGATTACCTACAAAAATGGGAGAATTAAAGTCAAAGGTGGAGATCACACCGGAGATTTTAAGAAATGTGGCAGATACCTGCAACGTGATCAAATGTAATCCGAGAGAACTGAGCCGGGATGAGATCTATGATCTGTTGATGGAGTGTATGTAAACATCTGCAATAATCTGGCAAACAGGAGAAATGTGCAGTCTGTCCGGGAGATATTGCCGGAGACAGCTGCACATTTTTCAATATAGGGGAAAGACCCCGAAAATTTCAGATTGGAGGAAAAGAAAATGGATTTTTTAAACGGCAAGATTAAAACCCTGTATTTTAAGTACTTGTCTGCGGCTTTTGGAAGTGCGCTGATCACCTCGATCTATTCCATTGTGGATATGGCTATGGTAGGCCAGTATCACGGGCCGGAAGGCTCGGCGGCTCTGGCGGTAGTGGCACCGGTGTGGAATATCATCTACAGCCTGGGGCTTCTGATGGGAATCGGAGGCTCTGTTCTTTTCAGCACGATCAGAGGAAAGGCAGACGGAGACATCCGGAAGTCGAATCAGTATTTTACCGCTTCGGTGATCGGCTCTGTTATACTGGCCGGAATCGTCTGGCTGCTGATCATCCTATTTGATAAACAGCTTCTGGTTTTCTTCGGAGCGCAGGATAATACGCTGACCCTGGCAAGGGAATATGTGGCACCTATTAAATTTGCCATCCCCTTTTTCCTGTTTAACCAGATGCTGGCGGCTTATTTAAGGAATGACAAGAACCCTGCCCTGGCTACAGGAGGGGTTCTGGCCGGAGGTATTTTCAATATTTTCGGGGATTATTTTTTTGTATTTACCTGTGATATGGGCGCCTATGGAGCGGGACTGGCTACGGCCATCGGATCTGCTATCAGTTTTCTGGCTATGCTGTCCCATTTCTTTATGAAGAAAAATACCCTCCGGCTGGTAAAACCGGAAGGACTTCTGAGAAAATTAAAAGAGATCACAGTCACCGGATTCTCTACATTTTTTATAGATGTGGCCATGGGGATCCTGACCATTTTATTTAACCGTCAGATCATGATCTATCTGGGGACAAACGCTCTGGCAGTTTATGGCGTTATCGTGAATATCAGCACCTTCGTTCAATGCTGCGCCTACAGTGTGGGGCAGGCTTCCCAGCCCATCATCTCCACCAATTACGGCGCCGGACTGGGGGACCGGATCCGGGAAACCCTGAAATATGCTCTGGGAACTGTTGCCTTTTTCAGTATCCTGTGGACGGCCCTTGGCATGCTGATCCCTAATGCCTTTATCCGCCTGTTCATGGCGCCTACCGAAGAGGTGCTGGCCATTGCGCCAACCATTATCCGGTGTTACGGGATTTCTTTCCTGCTCCTGCCGCTGAACGTGTTTTCTACCTATTATTTCCAGGCTCTGATGAAACCGAAGATTGCATTCATCGCCTCTGTGGCCAGAGGGCTGGTGATCAGCGGCATTTTGATCTACCTTCTGCCGGCAGTATTGGGGGGAAATGCCATCTGGTTTGCAATGCCGGTCACCGAATTAGCAGTGGCTGTTTTTGTTATCAGTGAAATGGTAAAATATACGAAAAAACTGAGTACAGAAAGGAAGGGATGACCATGAACAGAATCATTACCATTGGCCGTGAATTTGGAAGCGGAGGCCGGGAACTTGGCAGACGGCTGTCAGAAAAGCTGGGATTTGCCTACTATGACCAGGAGATTATCAGCGAGATTGCCAGAAGAACAGAGATGTCAGAGCAGTATGTCCAGTCTGTGGTGGAACATCAGCCCCACTTCTCTTTTCCCATTCATATCGGGCGGAGTTTTTATCCTACAGCCAGCCCTGTTTTTGACCTGACCATGACCATCTACCAGGAGCAATCCAGGATCATCCGGGAAATGGCCATGAAATCAGACTGCGTCATCGTAGGACGATGCGGAGATTATATCCTGAGGGACCAGAAGCCTTTCCGGATCTTTGTCTATGCAGATATGGAAAGCAAGATAAAAAGGTGTCGGGAAAAAGCCTCCCGGGAGGAGCAGATGACCGATAAGGATCTAAAGCAGCATATCCTTGGCATCGACAAAAAACGGGCGAAATACTACGAATTCTATACCGGCCATAAGTGGGGAGATAAACTGAACTTTGATATGTGTATCAACACATCCCATATGGTCATCAAAGAGATGGTGCCGGCTCTGGTGAAACTTTTTGAAGCTTAAAGAACTTATTCCTGCGGCGGGGTTGTTGATTTGGCATTGGGATAGATCTTCGCCATACGCTCATCGTCAAAATGCTGGTCGATGATCTTTTCCCAGCCGCTTTGGGCGGCAGGCCCGCCTTCTCTCTGGTCATAACGGACCAGAGCAGCAACAGAGACCAGCATATTGGCGGCCATAAATACTGCCAGAACCCAGGTAAGAACATATCCCCAGATTTTGGGGATTTTTTCTATGAAAGCAGACAGAGGCGGATAGAACCATCTGATCCAGACTACTGCGGCAATGCCCCAGAAAAAGCAGTACAGAAGGTTGACCCTTCCGTCCAGATTAAAGGGGATATGGCTGTAGTCCCAGAATACCTTTCCGAAAACAAGTTCGGAAAGCACGCTGCATACATATTCATAGGCGCCGCCAAGAAAGGTACCTACGAAAAAGAGATGCCGGTCTGGTTTTTCTTTATCTTTATACAGGAGCACGGTGGCAAAAACAATGGCAAATCCCCATACAATACTGAAAGGCCCCCAGACCAGACTGCTTCTGCTCATCCAGACCCCGGCAGTGATCCGGCAGAAAATGGTTTCTACAAAATCCCCCAGGATACAGGCAATGAAAAACAGCCAGAACAGTTTGTAGAAACCGCAGCCTTCGGCGAATTTTCCTTCTCTGCGGATTTCTTCCGTTTTTTCCAGGATTACAGGATAGGCCTTTGTCATACGCCGTTCTACATGTCCTACGATGGAAGAACCGAATCTGTAGGTAAAAAGGGAAATCTCATGTCTTACACGGTCTGCCCCGGGGATTTCTCTTTTGATGTGAAGGACCGCCGCCAGAGAAAGGAGAATGTCCAGAAAGGCGATAATCCCCAATATCCATACCAGGATCTGAGAGAAAGGCTTTGGTATCAGACGGTACACCGTAAGCAAGAGTCGGTTCCCATACCGCATACAAAACAAGCCCAGTACAGCCCACAGAACGCTGTACTGGAGACAGATATACCCATCAAAATTCCATTTCTTTCCAGAATAATCCCACCACTTATGGCTGTTCAGCCGTTCCAGCAGTTTTCCGGTGAGCCATTCCACCATGGTAGCCAGGATCCCGCAGCCAATAAAGAGAAAAAAGGTATCCTCCAGCAGATCCCCGGTGGTCAGTGTCATAAGGACCGCAGCGATTCCGTAGACCAGGCAGAAAGGTCCTGTGGAGAATCCTCTGTTTATAAATGTGCGGTTTTTTACAGTACCTACTACTGTCTCAATGATCCATCCCAGAAAAGAATAGACCAGGAGCAGCCATAAAAGCTCTGTGATTGTATGATCCATAATATTCCAAATCCTTTTCTTATCATATAGTTTCCAAAAACACCGTGCAGAACACTAATTATAGGATAGTATATACAGGCGGGGAAAGATACTTACAATTTATTAAATTTATCTTTACAAAACCACAAAAGAGTCAGTTTTTTTGACATTTCTGGTATTTTGTCAAGACAGATCATCTACGGCATTTCCGCCTGCTATACCAGCGCTAATTTTGTATCCATCACAGCAGAGGAATTCTATGACAGCCTTTTAATGAAAATATGTTCCGGCCCTGTCCAATGCTGGAAAATCCGGAAAAACTCAGAAAGATGGTGGCAGGAACCCAGGCGCACTCCACAGACCTCCAGTCTCCGGAATCTGTAGAACACCTTTGTGCAAAATGCGATCAGTATGCAGAAAACTGGAAACCTGTAGCTGAAAAGCTGTGGGACTGCTTTCCATCTGGGTGTTGGCCTGTGTGACCATTGGCGGAAACCTTATGGGAGTAGTAGGAATGGTGATCTTCATCCCCCTGGCTTCTGTGTTCTACAGTCTTTTCCGGTCTACTGTATACAGACGGCTGCGGGAGAGGCATAAAGAGGCTACAGCCGAGGCGCTGACCTAGTGTCATCCACTTTAAATATCCTCACGTTTCGCTGGCCTGCTTTCCCGATAGTATAGTTGTAAAAGCCTCAGCGTAGCCCACTACGCCTACGTTTTTACAACTATACTCTCAAAAAAGCATTCTCAGCGAAACGATAAGGCATTTAAAGTGGATGACACTAGAACGCAAATACAAAAAATATAGCAGTATGTACCTAAAGGTTCCTACTGGTAAACTAAACGAGTCTTCTGTCAGAGACTCGTTTTTTTATAATTATCAATAAAGAAAAGGTATTCCCATGAGGAGAAAGGACAGTGAGGTATGAAAAAAAGAATCGCAGCATGGATGATAACAACGATTTTTGCCCTGACAGTAGCCGGATGCAGCCAGGATAATTCTTCCGGACAGGCAGCAGACAGCAGCAATACTCAGGAGGAGACAGACGGTGCGAATGCCCAGGGGGCCCCAGAAGATACGGGAGATACAGCTTCTTCCGATACAGGAACAGCCCAGGAAGGCCAGTCTGAAAGCTCCAATGTCCGCATCGCTTATTTTTCTGTGCCTGAGGATGTGGATACAGAAGGAATCGATGCCAATGCAGGCGCCAGCATTGTGGTAAGAGACGGTCAGGTCATGGGAAATCTGGAGTATATGGCAAATGTGATCCAGCAGACCATCGGCGGAGACCTGTTCCGGATCGAGACTGTGGAAGAATATCCTCTGGACCATGAACCACTGGTAGATCAGGCAGCCGAAGAACAGGACGAAGAAGCCAGA
>DXFG01000072.1 GCA_019114545.1 Candidatus Blautia pullistercoris
AAATGGGAGGGCCACTACAGCAAAAATGATCAGCAGGATCCAGCCGGTTCCGCTTCTGGAACGTCTCGGATTCTGTCCATAATTTCTTCCATATCCGGCTCTGCTGTAAGGGCCGTCATAACTGTGCTGCCTTCTTTCCCCCTGAGGATCTCTGTATCTGGTGCCGTCCCAGTTATTTTCTTCCTGGCCGGTTTCTGATCCGGTTTCAGATCTCTCACTGTTTTCTTTCCTTTCCGAAGGTTCCGGCATCTTTTTCTCCTGGAATCTTTCATCGGTATATCCCGTCTCTGTATATTCTCCGTACTGTATCCCCTCGTTTTCCAGATCCGCCCGGATGATGGCCGCTACCTTCCCGGGGCTTCCCAGCTCCTGGATCACTTTTCCTTCATTCTCCGCTCCGGCATCTTCAAAGTAATCCTGATAATATTCCAGAGCCTCTTTTCTCTCCGACTCCGGTATATCCCACAGCAGTCTCTCTAACTGCTCTAAAAATTCTGTTCTGTTCATTTCAGTCCCCTCCCTCAAACAATGCACTGATTTTTGTTGAGTAGCTTTTCCATTCTTCCCTGTATAGATTCAGCTGTACCATACCTTTTTCTGTGACTTTATAATACCTTCTGTTCCTGCCTGCAAATTCCCGGTCATAGGTTTCCAGGCACTCATCTTTCTGAAGGCGCCGCAGAACCGGATACAGGGTGGATTCTGAAACTTCCAGTACCCGGCGCACATCCTGAGTAATCTTATAGCCGTAAGTCCCCTCTTCCTCTCTGGACACAACTGCCAGAACGATAGCATCCAGAAGGGCTGCACCTGTATTGAAAACCATATCCTCACCCCTTTGCTATTTCTTATTCAATACTATATGATATATAATATAATTTTGTCAACAATATTATATTAAGAATTTCTAAAGATTGGTGAAAGAAAAACAAAAGATCCCGGTGTTCTCACACCGGGATTGCCTTTTTAAGATAAAAGGAATAAATATATTTTTCTTTTACTTTTTTACCAGTCATCCGTTCCAGAGCTTCCTGATAGTACAGAAGCTGGATCTTATACCGGTCTGTCAGTTCCCTGGGATCTCCTGAGGGAATACGGTCTGTTTTGTAATCTACCAGCACAAGATCCCCCTCTTCCTCAAAGCAGGCGTCAATGATCCCCTGAACCAGGATCTCTTCCTCTGACCGATAGTCTTCCTTTACCGAGGAAGCCGGCACAGCTATGACAAAAGGCTGCTCCCGCTTAAGAAGCCCTCCTTTTGCCGCCTTCTTCATTCTCTGGCCCAGACGGCCGGCTGCAAAATCATAAATGTCCCTGGCCCAGACGGAATTTTTCACCGCTTCTGAAATTTTCCCCTGGCGGTAAAGCTCCCGGATCTGGCCCTGCACCTCTTTCAGACTGTTTGTCTTTTCATAATCCAATCGTTCCAGAACTGCGTGATAGGCAGTTCCTCTCTCAGCGCCCTTCAGTTCCTCCTGCTCCGTTCTAATAAATGAGGGAATATATCCTTCTTCCGGGGCCTCCTGTGTTTCTCCGGCCGATTCCTGTATTTCTCTGACCGGCTCCCCTGTCTCTCCGGCTGTTCCCCGGGATTCCCGGACTGCCGGATACAGTTCCAGGCTTTCCTCCTCTTCTTCCTGAAGCCTTTTTACTTCCGACACCGTTACCTTAGCGGGGATCCTTCCCAGGTCTTCATAAGGGTATACATAAGCAAGGCTTTCTTCCAGCTCTTTTCTTGTATCCGGATCATAGATTTTTTCTGTATCCCAGTGAAGGTAACCTTCCTTTTCTTCCATCTCTCTGCTCCTGGCGTTCAGCTCTCCCATTACCAGTTCCAGAGGAGAGACCTTCCGTATCCTGAAATCTCCGGGGCCTTCATAGAGAGGATTCAGAGGATAGACTCCCAGATTTACAGACTGATACAGTTCCTTCATAGCCCTGTGTCTGGCCAGGGCCGACAGGATCCAGTCCAGATAGCTTTTTCCTTTCACCCGCACCCCGTAGGGAAGACGTCTCTGACTCCGCCGTTTCAGCATTTCCTGCTGGGAAAGCCGTTCCAGCAGTTTTGTGAGAGTCCCTGTAAGAATCAGCTTCTCCCTTGCCCTTGTCAAAGCCACATAAAGGATCCGGAGTTCTTCCCCCAGGCTTTCCAGGGTGATCTCCTGCTGTATCGCCCGCTGGAGAATGGTCCTGGTCCGGATCCGCAGCTTCTCATCTACACAGGGAGCCCCGATACCCAGATCCGGGTGAAGTACGATACTCTCTCTGGCGTCCTGCATATTCATCTGTTTTCCCATGCCTGCCACAAACACCACAGGAAATTCCAGTCCTTTACTGCCGTGAATACTCATGATCTTTACGGTGTCTTCTTTTTCCGAAAGGATATTTGCCTCTCCGAAATCAACCTGGTATTTTTTCAGATTTTCGATATACCGGACAAAGTTAAACAGTCCCCGGTAACTGGTGCTTTCATAATCCCTGGCCTTTTCCAGAAGCATGAGAAGATTTGCCTTTCTCTGCTCTCCTGAGACAAAAGCCTGCTGCCAGAGGAGAAACCCTGTTTTATCAAAGAAATCCCAGATCAGCTGGTGGATAGAAGTATAAGGCACTTCCCGTCTCAGTTCCCGGTAGGTTTTCAAAAATTCCCCTGCTTTCTCTCCCAGCGGCTCCCGGATCTTTTCTGTCTCCAGCAGAGCCTCATAAAGGCTGGTCTTTTCCCCGGCGTTTCCAATATTCCGGATCTGAGCCAGTTCCTCAAAGGTAAATCCCTGAGGCTGGTTTTTCAGAGCCCCGGCCAGGGGAATGTCCTGAAAAGGATTGTCCAGGATCTGGAGATAATCCAGCACCGCTGCCACCTCAGGGGCAGAGAAATATCCGGTCTTTGTAGTAACGCTGGCCGGGATATTACAGGAATTCAGGATCTTTTTAAAAGTCTCTGACCAGCCTGACATGGTCCTGAGCAAAATAGTAATATCTGAGTACTTTACCTTTCTCAGCTCTCCTGTGTCTTTGTCAGTTACCTGCCCTGTGTCCATCAGTTCCCGGATCCTCATGGCGATCATCCTGACTTCCAGTTCCCTGGCAGTTTCCGGACTATCCTGCTCCTGCCACAGAGGATCATCCTCTTCCAGAAGGAGAACCTCTGCTGCCGGTTCTGTTTCTTGGGGCAGCGGGGGAAACTGTCCCTTGGGATAAAGGGCTGCATCCTCGTCATATTCCACCCCTCCCAGATCTTCTCCCATGATCTGATAGAAAAGATAATTCACACTGTCCAGCACCGTACCCCGGCTGCGGAAGTTTTTGTGAAGATCGATCCGGTAAGTTTTGCCCCCGGGAGTTGTGGGATAGCTGCGGAATTTTTCCATAAACAGATCCGGACGGGCCAGGCGGAACCGGTAAATGCTCTGCTTTACATCTCCTACCATGAAGATATTGTATTCTCCCTCTTCCACCCGGGAAACAGAGGTCAGGATCTTCTCCTGGACCAGGTTGCTGTCCTGATACTCGTCGATCATGATTTCCGCAAACTGGTCTGCCAGTTCCCTGGCGGCCTGAGTCCGTTCATCCTTTCCCGGACTGTGCTCTACCAGGATCTCCAGGGCATAATGTTCCAGATCGGAAAAATCCAGGATATTTTTCTCCTGTTTTTTCTTTTTATAGGCCTCCATAAAGGCCAGGGTCAGATCCACCAGGACCCCTACAGGCCGGGCTGCCGCCTGGAGATGCTCCAGGATTTCTTCCGCTGATTCCTGAAAATATTTTTCTTTCAGATCATTTAAGAGATCTTTTGCCTGGCTGCGGAGGTTCTTTGCCAGCTCCTGTTTCTCCTCGGTGACCTGCTCCTTCTCTGCCTTTTTTCCGGGAGGAAGACGCTTAAATTCCAGATGGTCCATATCCTCTTTCCACTGAAAAAATTTCTCCATAGAAAGCAGGTGTTCCACAGATTTTTTTTCTTCTTCCAGAAGGGGCATATAAAATCCGGGGCCGTCTCCTTCCCCGGCGATTTCCAGCGCCTGGGATAGGAGCTCCCCCGCCTCTTCCATCTGCTTCCGAAGTTCTCCTTTTATGGCTTCCATCCAGGGGGCATTTTCCAGCTCCTCCCGGCTTTTTGCCTGATAAGCTCTGCGGCACTCCTCCAGCCATTCCCGGGGATAGGGATAACTCATGGAAAACTCATAGAGCTTCAGTACCAGGTCTTCAATATTCTCATCGGATTTTCCCCGGGCAAATCCTTCTACAAAGGAAGAAAACTCCTCATAATCTTCCCGTCCATAGGCTTCTTCCAGGATCTTTTCCCCTACGTCCCCTTTCATCAGCCGCATTTCCCCTTCATCTCCCATACGGAAGGAAGGATCCAGATCAATCAGATGAAAATAATTTTTTACCACATAGGCGCAGAAGCTGTCTATGGTGGTGATCTGCGCATGATGGACCAGAGTGCTCTGCCGCTGGAGATGTTCATTTTCGCTGTCTTCCTCCAGCCGCTTCTCAATGGCTCTGGCGATCCGCTCTTTCATCTCCCCCGCCGCAGCTCTGGTAAAAGTCACCACCAGCAGACGGTCAATATCCACCGGCCGGTTTTTATCCAGGATCCTCTCCAGGATCCTCTCTACCAGCACCGCAGTTTTTCCGCTTCCTGCCGCGGCGCTTACCAGAATGTTGCAGTCCCTGGTATCTATGACCTTCTGCTGTTCTT
>DXFG01000004.1 GCA_019114545.1 Candidatus Blautia pullistercoris
TGTATACATCAGAGCCTTTTTTGATGTAGCTCATCATATATGGCATCTATAGTTTCCTCCTCTTCTTTATCCTTTATTACAGCTCTCTATAGTCCCTCCAAATTTCAAATCTCTTTTATCGTCCTAATATATTCCAATATTATAATTCTTTTTAAAAAAGGGTACAATAATTTCATTCTGTTTTGAGATAAAATTCTCAGCTCTTTTAAAAAAAGATTTCAAAAGACTTTTTATTTACAATTAGCTACCATTATCATATTTCACCTGTTTTCCCAGAAAAAACAATGCCACCAGATTAGGCAGGGCCATCATGCCGTTAAAGGCATCCGACAGGTCCCAGATCAGGCTGGGCGCCAGAATGCAGCCGGGAAGGGTGAGCAGGATATAGACATAACGATAGATCATGGCTCCTTTTTCTTTGCCGAGATAAGCCGCTGTCTGTTCTCCGAAATAGGACCAGCCTGCAATGGTGGCAAAGGCAAACAATGCCGTAGCCGCCGCCAGAAACTGTGCCCCCCATGGGATCACCGCGGCAAAAGCCTGGCCGGTCAGAGTCGTACCATCCACCGGTTCTATTCCACGGCTGATCTGATCCAGATACAATTCCGGCTGATATACACCGCTTACCAGAATCACCAGAGCAGTAACCGTACAGCCCACCATGGTATCAATAAACACCTCCAGCATTCCCCACATGCCCTGGATCTGAGGGCTTTCCACATCGGATTGGACATGGGCCATCACCGAAGAACCCAGGCCTGCCTCATTGGAAAAAATCCCTCTGGCCACGCCCATCCGAAGGGCCTGCCGCACCGTATAGCCTGCCGCTCCTCCTACTCCCGCCCGGATCTGGAACGCCTGGGTAAAGATCATTTCCAGGGCCTTCGGAACTGCCTGCCAGTTTGCTGCCAGCACTGCCAGAGCCCCCAGCAAATAGATACCGGCCATACAGGGCACCAGCTTTTCCGTAAGGGCGGCTACCCTTTTTACGCCACCGGTAACGATCACTGCCAGCAGGATCATACAGGCACTTCCTGTAATAAAAGGCGGGATGCCGAAAGCCGTCTCCAGCCCTTTTGCCATAGAATTACCCTGGACCATATTTCCCATTCCCAAAGAAGCGATCAGGCAGCATACCGCAAAAAGCACCGCAAGGAATCTGGAGTTTAGTCCCCTTTCCATATAGACCATGGCGCCGCCTACCCATCGGCCTTTTTTGTCTTTATATCGATATCGGATGCCCAGATAGTTTTCCCCATAATTGGTCATCATTCCGAAAAAAGCCGAGACCCACATCCAGAAAACAGCTCCCGGTCCCCCAAAGATCAGTGCTGTAGCCACTCCGGTAATGTTTCCGGTTCCAAGGGTAGCCGCCAGAGCGGTACAGAAAGACTGAAACTGGGAAATGGAATGCTCCTTTTCTGTCTTTCTCCCATTTTTTATTGCGCCCAGAGTCTTTCCCATCCATATATGTATTTTTCTGATCTGAAAAAATTTTGAACGTATTGTAAAACGTATCCCCGTCCCAAGGAAAAATACTAGCATGCCTGGTCCCCAGACCAGACGCTGAAGACCGTGAATCAACTCTTCCATCGATTTTCCACCTGGTTTTTGTAAAATTTATGCCAGATTTCCGTTAAAAATGTATCATCCGGATTTTTAGCCATTATCTCTATAATGATTTCTGGTTTTTTTCTTCTTTTTTGTGTTTTTTTGCTTAAAAATGTGGAAATAATCAGCGATTAATTGTATAATATATGACATCAAAGCAATAGCGGCAGCTCCATTCACCTGTCTCTATTGCCATCTTAAGAAAGAGAGGGTTCACTATGAAACAAAACAATATGTTGGCAATGATACTGGCCGGCGGCCGTGGTACACGTCTGCATGAGCTGACAAAAAAAGTTGCAAAGCCTGCCGTATCTTACGGCGGAAAATACCGTATCATTGATTTTCCATTGAGTAACTGTGCCAACAGTGGAATCGATAATGTAGGCGTACTGACACAGTACGAATCCATTCAGTTAAACAGCTATGTAGCTGCCGGCGGCCGCTGGGGACTGGATGCAAAAAACAGTGGCGTTTACGTACTTGCTCCCCGTGAAAAGGCGGATGTAGATTTAGACGTATACAGAGGAACCGCAGATGCGATTTCTCAGAACATTGACTTTATCGACAGCTTTGACCCGGAATACGTTCTGATCCTTTCCGGAGATCACATCTATAAAATGAATTATGCGAAAATGCTTGCCGCACATAAAGAACAGAATGCCGATGCAACTATCGCCGTAATCGAAGTTCCTATGCGGGAGGCCAGCCGTTTCGGTATCATGAATACCGATGAGACAGGAAAGATCGTAGAATTTGAGGAAAAACCGGAACATCCCAAGAGCAATCTGGCTTCTATGGGTATCTATATCTTTACCTGGAAACCCCTGAGAAAACTTTTAACAGCTGATATGAAAAATCCGGATTCCCATCATGATTTCGGTAAGGATATCATTCCTGTTATGCTCAGCGAAAATAAGACCCTTTACGCATACAAATTCAAAGGATACTGGAAAGATGTAGGAACTATTGACTCTCTCTGGGAAGCCAACATGGATCTTCTGGACAAGAACAATCCTCTGGACTTAAGCGATTCCTCCTGGAAGATCTACACCGAAGATTCTGACAGTCTTCCCCATTATATCGGTCCCAATGCAGAGATCAAACGTGCATTTATTACCCAGGGCTGTATCATCGACGGCACCGTAGAAAATTCCGTATTATTTACAGACACCAAGATTGGAACCGGCGCCAAGGTTATTGACAGCGTGATCATGCCCGGCGCAATAGTAGAAGAAGGCGCTGTGGTACAGAGAGCCATTGTGGCAGACGGCGTACATATCGGTAAAAATGCCAAGGTAGGCAGCGCTGACAGCGAGCATATCGAACTCGTTGCAAAACGTGTAAAGGGGGAAGAATAATATGAAGGCATTAGGAATTGTAAATTTTGCCGGAAGGAATGTGCATATAGAAGGCATGCAGACATACCGTCCCGTAGGAGCCTTTTCTTTTCTGGGACGTTACCGGGTGATCGACTTCCCGATCTCCAATATGAGTAACAGCGGCATTGACCGCATTCAGGTATATATCCGCAGAAAACCCCGTTCCCTGACCGAGCATCTGGGAACCGGACGTCATTACAACATCAACTCCAAAAGAGGAAAACTTCATCTTCTCTATTCTGAGAACGGTATGGACAACGATATCTACAACAATGATATCGCCGCCTTTATCGAGAATATGGAGTTCATTGAACAGGCCAGCGAACCTTATGTAGTAATTGCTCCCAGCTATATGATCTACGCTATGGATTACAGCCAGCTTCTGGAATCCCATATAGAATCCGGGGCAGACATTACCCTTTTATATCATTCTGTAGATAATGCAAAAGAATCTTTCCTGAACTGCAATATCCTGAATCTGAACAAGCAGAAAGGCGTTCTTTCCATGGAACCGAACCACGGAAATGCAAAGAACCGCAATATCTTCATGGAAACCTATGTAATGAAAAAAGAGCTGTTCATCGAGCTGGTAGAAAAAGCCCACAAGCTTTCTTCCATGTATACCCTGTCTGATATTATAAACGATTCCTGCAGTGAATTAGATATCCGTGGGGTAGCTCATCGTGGATATTTTGCTTCAATTTCTGATTTTAAGAGTTATTACGATGCGAATATTTCTCTGATCGATATAAAAAACTGTCAGAGCCTTTTCAGTGATGACTGGCCCATTTATACCAGGACCAATGATTCCTGTCCTACCCAGTATTTTGAAAGCGCCAGCGTAAAGAATTCTGTTGTTTCCAATGGATGCCTCATCGAAGGAACCGTAGAGAATTCTGTAATCGGAAGAGGCTGTGTGATCAAAGCAGGCGCTGTGGTTAAAAACAGTGTGATCCTTCCTGACTCTGTAGTCGGAAAAGATGTCTATGTGGAAAATCAGGTAGTAGACAAACACGCCAAACTGATCCATGTAAAAGAGATCATCTCCACACCGGACCGTCCAGGCTATATTAAGAGAAACGATACCTTATAAAATCATAGAGATTAATTAAAAAACCGGACATTTCACAGAAAGATCGTGAAGTGTCCGGTTTTTTACCCCTGACAGAAAAATCCCCGGGACATCTGCCCGGGGAATCCTTTCTATTGCATATTTTTTATTCAAATGCTTTTCCAACAGAACCGAAGAGTTCCATTTTCTCTTTGATTGTCTCACAGATAGCATCGAAACCTGGTTTTAATAATTTACGTGGGTCATATCCTTTACCCTGATTATCTTTACCTTCTTCGATGTATTTTCTTGTAGCTGCTGCGAAGGATAACTGGCACTCTGTATTTACATTGATCTTGGATACGCCCAGGTCGATGGCTTTACGGATCATGTCTGCAGGAATACCTGTGCCGCCGTGAAGTACCAGAGGCATTTCACCTGTCAGTTTCTGGATATCATCTAATACGTCGAAACGAAGGCCCGGCCAGTTTTCCGGATATTTTCCGTGAATGTTACCGATACCTGCTGCCAGCATATCTACGCCCAGATCAGCGATCATCTTACATTCCTTAGGATCAGCACACTCTCCCATACCTACAACACCGTCTTCCTCTCCACCGATAGATCCGACTTCAGCTTCCAGAGAAAGTCCCAGACCTTTGCAGACACCTGCC
>DXFG01000073.1 GCA_019114545.1 Candidatus Blautia pullistercoris
CTTTCTGTTGTATTTATTGTATTTACTCCTTGGAACAGTAAATCTCAATAGCCTGCTTCGGTTACTTTTGTAGGTTTTAAAAGGCCGATAGCATCATAATGGTGCAGTGTGCGCACACTTACTCCTGTGAGTTTGCTGACTTCATTTACTGTTCGCATAATTATCCCTCCCATGTAAAGATATCATAAACTATGACGTAACGTCAGAGTCAAGAGGCTCAAAAAAGTTTTCGCGAATAACTTTGGAAAAATCGGAAGGTAGTGAAACCAATTGTCCTGCAACTGGCTATTTATTTCCTACAAAATATCTTTTCGACTGTATTTCCAATAAGCAAGAAGTATTCCGATGATCCCATAGCCCATGCCCAGAATGACCAGATGCATATCCAGACTTACATTGGTGACGATATCGGTCCCTTCTGCATAGCCGAAGGGAGTGATATATTTTAAGAATCCGGCGGCCTCGGAGATGTTGGCAATGATATTAAAAAAATACAGGATAACTGCAATGCCCAGTCCGATTCCCAGGCTTCCCCTGCGCAGAAAAGCAGAGATGCCAAAGCAGATGCCGCCAATCTCAAGCTGAAGGAGAAAATAGGCCAGATGGAGAAGGAGCAGTTCTTTCCATGGAATCTCTTCTCCAATCCAGACAACAGAAGCCAGGGATAGAAATAAGACAATTATGTTCAACAGGAAGAGCTGAAAAACTATAGCCAGCAGTTTCTCTGTAACAATGCGGCGGCGGGTTACCGGGTGAGTAAGAAGAAATTCGCCGGTATGGTCTTTTTCCTCTTTGGAAAGCATGGAAACAGCACAGAGAGCTGCAAACAGAGCTCCTCCCAGTCCAAGGATATTCCCGCATTCTATGGAATAAAAGCCCAGAAGGGTGCCAAAACTGACCTGATCCATGCCGAAAGCCTGGCTGAAGCTGCCCATTGAGGAAAAGGCATCACTGACTTCCTCCATCTCACTTTCCATTTCAGGAAAAAGAAAGATACAAACTGCCAGGAGAAATCCAATAGCTGCCGTCCAGATGAGTAAAGTATTTCTGCCCTGACGCATTTCATGTTTCAGGATTGTCATTGAATGTTGCCTCCTTCCGTATAGTAATGAAGAAAGATCTCTTCCAAATCTGGTTCAGAGATATTCAGATCCTTTATGGGCTGGGAAGAAAGAACCTGGAGCAGCAGATTGATATCACCGCTGTAAAGAAAGCTGCTTTCCTCCTCTGTACTTTGCAGGTCCCGGATACCGTCAAGGCCTTCCGGAGTAAATTTTCCATGAACCGTTATCCGTTTTGCACTGGTCCGGGACAGCTCTTCTACGCTGCCTGAAGCTATGATCTGTCCCTTTCGGATAATGGCAGCCCGGCTGCAGTAGCGCTGGATCTCGGACAGGATATGTGAGGAAAGAAATACGGTCATGCCCTTCTGGTTTTTCTCCCGGAGAATAGAGAAAAATTCACGCTGCATGAGCGGATCCAGGCCACTGGTGGGTTCATCCAGGATACACAGCCGGGGCTCATGCTGAAGGGCGCAGACAATAGCTGCTTTTTTACGGTTTCCAAAGGAAAGTTCCTCTATTTTTCTGGAAGTATCTAACTGAAGTCTTTCGCATAGAAGCCTTCCGGCCTGCCGGCAGTCTTTTTTATGAAGGTCTGCAGATAGACGGAGAAGTTCCTTTACCCGCATTCCTGAATAGAAGACTGCCTCAGCAGGCAGATAACCGATCTGGGAGAGGATTTCTTTTTGATCCTTTACAATGTCCATTCCCAGGATAGAAGCTGTTCCCCTGCTTTTGCGGATAAGTCCCAGGAGGGTGCGGATGGTGGTGCTTTTTCCTGCTCCGTTAGGGCCGATAAATCCATAGAATTCTCCTTCTTCCACTTCCAGGTTCAGGTCCTGTATTCCCGGATTTTTTCCGTAAAATTTTGTCAGCCCGGAAGTCTTGATTGCTTTCATGTTACCCCCTCTTTCTGTTTCAGATTTGTTTCCAAAATAATATCATTTATGGATGGTATTGACAACGATTTTCCCTTAGGATACCCTGTAACTGAAACAGGAATTTGATTTTAACTTACATAAATGGAGATATGAAGATGACGACCATCGGAATTGTGGAAGATGACAGACTTTTGAATGAAGCCCTGGCCAGAATGCTGGAAAAGAAGGGATATCATCCTCTCCGGGCCTATACTTTGGAAGAGGGGATGAAGCTTATCCGGCAGAAGCCGGAACTGATCATTCTGGATATTAACCTTCCCGACGGGGAGGGGACCAGGATCTGCCAGGCAGCCAGAGAGTACAGCAGGATCCCGGTGCTGTTCCTCACAGCCAGAGACGAGGAGGAAGATATGCTCCAGGCTTTTGATCTTGGAGCTGATGATTATCTGGTAAAGCCCTTTTCCATGGCGGTGCTGCTGAAGCATGTGGAAGCGGTCCTCCGCAGAACCCAGGGAGAGCGGGAAGTTTTTCTCTACCGGGGACTGACCATAAATCCGGAAAGAAAACAGGTGGCAAGAGAGGGGCAAGAGATCCGTCTCACCCCAAAGGAATATGCCCTTCTGGAGCTGCTGGCCAGGAACCGGGGAAGAGTACTGACCAAGACCATGATCCTGGAACAGATCTGGGACAATCAGGGAGCCTTTGTAGAGGAAAATACCGTGAATGTAACCTTAAACCGTCTGAAAAAGAAAATTGAGCCGGACCCGGAAAATCCTGTGTATATCCGGAATGTATTCGGCCTGGGCTATACTTTTGGAGATTAGAAGATGTTTCAGTTTCAGAACAGAAAAGAAATGGAGGCCTTATCGGAGGCCCTGGA
>DXFG01000005.1 GCA_019114545.1 Candidatus Blautia pullistercoris
TTTTTGCTCTCTGTCAATTGGTAAATGGAGAAATGATATATCGAACGGATTCTTGAATTGTTTCTTGAAGTGTCTTTCAGACTTTCTATCTTGTTTTCTTTATGATATCCTATCTGTTTTTATAACAGCAGACGGAAATTTTTCTAAAAATTTCCCCTCTGCCGCCTTGGATTTTTATTTGATTTTGTACAGTAAAACCACAGCCATCCCCCGATCCCGGCTCCCAGGGTATTCCCCATCACATCGTCAATCTCACACAGCCCCAGTCCGGTAAATCCCTGGACCAGCTCAACGGTCAAAGACAGTAATGCTCCCGCCAGTATAATATACCGCAGTTTTTTAAACCGTGGAAAGTTCAAAGGCAGGGCAAATCCAAAGGGAATAAAAAGAAGGATGTTGTTCACGATCTGTATTCCCAGTCCCTCATCTCCCTGGGTAATGGTTCTCCAATAGGACCAGAATGGAAAGAACTGGAAACGGCCTCCCATCCGGCTGCCCCACTCCCGGCCGCAAAGAGTCAGCGCCAGTATCCCGGCCAGGGACACTGCCATAAGCCCTCTGGAAAGAAATGCTTTCAGGGCAGTGCTGTGACGCCGGGCCATTCCCCGCCTTTCCAGATACACCATCAGACAAAACAGCACAACCGTCAGTATCAGGATATAAAGCCAGGCAGAAGACACCTGTGTTGTATAGGTTTTTATAAATTTTTCCAGTACCATACAGCCCTTCCTTTCCCTGTTTTATCTGCATTCTCTTTCTCGCCTGTTTCTCAGAATGACTCTGCTTATCTTGTATTGTCTTCTTTTATCTCCAGTATTGCGCATTCTGCTTCCCTTTAAACACAAAAACTGTTTCTACAGCTCCCGCCCCTCCAGAATCCTCGCAGGATTTCTCTCCAGAAGGATCCGGGAAGCGCTGCTTCCGTAGTATATGTCCAGGACTCTGGCCGTTTCTTCCAGATCCGGCGTCCGCAGCACCGGGTCATGAGCGTCTGAGGCCACCAGTCCTGCCATCCCCCGGCTAAGAAGCCAGTCTGCTGTCCTGGCAGCTCTTCTTCCCAGTTCTCCCAGGATGCTCCCCTTGTTTACCTGAAGGATTACTCCTCTTCTCCAGAATCCTTCCAAAGCCTCCGGCTGCCGTTTTGCAAAATCATACCGCTCCGGATGAGCCAGAACAATCTGATAACCCATGGCTAAGAGTTCATCTGTCCATTTTAATGCAGTAGTCCTGGAAATGTCAAAGAAAAATTCCACCAGCAGACGGCGGCTGCCGCCGTATCCGGGCAGGGGGCCTTTCCGCCCTGCCTTAAGAAGGGATTCATTGACCATCAGCTCCATGCCTCTGTGGACTTCCAGGGGGATCTGCTCCTCTTTCAGGGCCCGGCAAAAGTCCTCCAGTTTTTTTCCATAATTTTCCAGATATTCTTCCGGTTCATAAAAGGAAAAATCCCCGTGAGAGGTGGCGGAAACGGCCCGGACGCCGCCTGCGGCGGACATCCTGGCCATTTCCACGGACTCTTTCAGGGATTTTGCACCGTCGTCGATTCCCGGAAGGATGTGGATATGCAGATCAACCATTTCCTGCCTCCTCTTCATAAGCATTCTTCTGACCATAAGGCTGTCTGTAGGAACCGCCGCCGTAACCATATTTTCCATAGCCGTAACGGCCATATCTTCCGTAACCATAGCGGCCGTAACCGTATTCACTGACTGATTCCGGATAAGAATTAAACACATATCCTAATATCCTGGCGCTTCTGCCTCCCAGGAAGGACAGGCCCTCCCAGATCCGTCTCTGGGGAATAAAATCATATTTCACCACATAGAGGATTCCGTCGGCATAGTCTGACAGCATTCCTGCGTCCTGGAACATTTCACAGGGAGGGGTATCGATGATGATATAATCCATTTCTTTTTTCAGAGCCTGTATCAGTTCTCCTGTCCGGGGGCTGCTGAGAACAGAAGCCGGCTGCTTCACAATCCTGCGGCTCCCCAGAAACCAGATACCGCTTTTCTTCAGCTTCCGCAGGCCTTCCCGAATGGTTTTCTCTCCTTTGACAATATCTGCAAGTCCTGCGCCATCCCGGATCCCGATGATCCCGGCGTCATCCTGTTTCCGCAGATCTCCGTCTATGAGGAGCACCCGTTTTCCTCTGGATGCCAGCAGCTCGCTTAAGTTCACCGCCAGGGTGGATTTTCCCTCCCCGGAAGCTGTACTGGAGATCAGCAGAACCTTGCCGCCCTCTTTTGCCATCATGTTCTCCAGACGGATTTCCAGGGCTCTGAGACTTTCCCTGTAACCAAAGGAGAGCCTCTTGTCCAGCACAGAGATCTTCTGTTTCTTCTGCTTCTTCCTTGCCTTAAAGCGAACCTGAGGGATCATTGCCAGGCAGCGGAGACTGGTGATCTTCTGCATCTCCTCCGGGTTTCTGGCAGTTCTTCTGAAAAGAGCCATAAGGCCCAGGATCAAAATCCCCGCCAGTGCACCGGCTCCTCCCCCCAGAACCAGGGTACGCCTAAGACCGATGTGATTAAAAGGCTCCGTGGGGGTCTCCGGCTCGTTCAGATAATTAAACTGAATGTCACCCAGGACAAACCGTGCCGTTTCCGGATAGATTTCCAAAGCCGTATCCAGGATCTCCCTGGCGTCCTCCGGATCCGGGCTTTCCACCCGCATGGTGACCATATTAGAATTTTCCACAGTCTCTGAAGTAATAGTGCCGTTTAAGGTATCTGTTCCCAGCCTTTCCAAAAGGGCGCTCCTGAAAAAGCTGCTGTCCAGAATATAGGGAAAAGTCCTGGACATCTGATCCGCCGTATTGCTGTTGTAATAAAAGTTGTAGGTACCGTTTTCTCCGTCTCCGGTAGCTACCGTAAAGGTGGCACTGCTGGCATACAGAGGCTCATAACTCAGATTCTGAAAAGCATAGAATCCTCCCGCTCCTGCAAGGATCAGAAGCAGCACCAGCCACCACAGTCTGGTAAAGCTTTTCCAGAAAGCCCCAAAAAGCAGGACAAGGTCAATTTCCATCTCATCGTCTTCTCTGTTTTCTATCTCTTTTCTCTGATCTTCCATACTTTTATCCTCTTTGGTCTCCTCTCCGGATGTTTTTCCCATAGTCTCCATAATCATATC
>DXFG01000074.1 GCA_019114545.1 Candidatus Blautia pullistercoris
GATCACGGTGGCAATATAGCCGTTATGGCAATTATATTTCAGGATCCCCATTCTGGTAAGAAAGCGAAGGACAGCAGAGACTGCCTGCCGGGCGGATTCTTCGTCTATGAAGTCCGTCTCTGCAGTATAGACAGAAAAGGCGCTGGTATCCCAGATCTGCCAGTTGTAATTCAAAGTGGTGGTATCAATGGGCCGGGGCTTTCTAATGACCACATAAGGAAGGCCGAAAAGACCTGCCAGGCTGGTGTTCTGCTTTCCTGTATCCATCATACGGACATGGGGAATGAAGTCCCCGGGCATGTAGAAACTTGCGAACTGGATACCATAATCATAGTTCTTCACCTTTTCAAATACTCCTGCTGCGATCCTCTGGGTAGTCTCTCCCAGATCGTATCCCGGAAACATCCGGTTAATGTCCGTATTGTCCACAGGCCAGAACCTCTTTCCGATGTTCATGGCATGATGGTTTATGGAAGGTATCACCAGGATTTCTTTATCCTTGGTGATTTTTCCTGCTGCCTCCAGTTCTTCAAGCTTCCTTACAATCTGAGAGCAGACATAGAGCTGCTGGACTTCATTGCCTCTTATGCTTCCCACTATGCAGGCAGACTTCTGTCCCTGTCCGAAAGTATACCCGGTTATCTTCAGGTCTTCCCTATAGGGTGAGCCAAGGGTAAAAATTTCTGTCTTTTTCATGCTTTTCCACCTCCCAGTATCCTTCCCAGCAGGGAGCCGCTGTAGACTACCGGATACTCTCTTCTTGTAAATATCATGCCGGAAATAGGGGCTTTCACTGCCTGCTCCACATCTCCGGTAAGAGGATTGAGGATCTCTCCCAGAAGGTCTCCTTCCTTTACCTGTTCTCCGATCTGTACCCGGGGAACATAGATCCCTGCACAGTCTGCATTCAGATAACCGATTTCCTGGTCTGCGGACACGATAGGCTTTCGGATTTCTCCTACTTCTCCCTCCCAGATCCCCAGGGTCTTCATAACATTTAACAATCCCTCCACAAGCTGATATCCATAGGCCTTTGTAATGCGCATCCCTACTCCCATCTCCACCAC
The DNA here is from genome assembly GCA_019114545.1 of Candidatus Blautia pullistercoris. Classification (GTDB taxonomy): domain Bacteria; phylum Bacillota; class Clostridia; order Lachnospirales; family Lachnospiraceae; genus Blautia; species Blautia pullistercoris. The sequence goes on from DXFG01000074.1 coordinate 1,068, forward strand.
CAGAGTAGGGGTGCCAGCCTGGTTTAAGCTGTAAGCCAAAGTAGATTCCAGCACGGTAGTGTTGGCATGCACCCATACAAAATCCACATTGATATCCTGTGCCAGAGGGACCAGTTTCTCTGCCGTGAGCTCATTGATCCGCACCTGAGGCAGTTCCATAAGGAAAATATTGCTGGCATGAATATCCACGCAGAGATCAGCTCCTTTCAGGTCCTCCGTCAGTCCACAGACCAAAGACTCCATCATAGGGCCTTCATCATTCCCCGGAAAGATCCGGTTCATATCCAGGTCAAACATAGGAATCCCTCTGGTGATAGAATCAATTCCCAGAGGGTTCAAAGCCGGATATACATCTACGATCCCTTTCAGCCCTTCCGGCTCCGCCTTCAGCCTCCGAAGAAGCTCATAGCAGACAAACTGACCTTCCAGTTCGTCTCCATGAGTACCGGTTACCACTGCGATCCGCTTTTCTTCTCCTGTGGGGTGGGTGGGCATGACCCGGTTTTTCCGGATCCGCAGGCTTTCATCCACCGGCAGTTTCATTGCCACCACTGTTTCCGTCATTTTTTATTTCCTCCACCTTTACATAAATTTTCTGTACCTGCCCAGCCGTTCCACGGAAGCAGCCCCGGTCTGTCACACAGTCTCCGTAGTCTCTTCCATGGGCAAGTTTAATATAATATTCGTCAATATGCAGATTGTTCGTCGGGTCCAGTCCATACCAGCCATCCCGGGTATAAACTTCTACCCAGGCATGGGTATACCCTTCTCCGATCATCAATCCTGCCACATATCTGGCAGGGATTCCCATATATCGGAGTACCGCCGTCATGATATGAGCATAATCCTGGCATACGCCTTTTCCCTGTTTCAAAGCCTCCCCTGCTGTGGTGCTGATATCTGTAGATCCCGGCTCATAGGAAAAGCCCTCATAGAGCATTCCCATAACACAGACGGCCTTTTCCAGATTCTGTTTTTTGCCAAGTTTCCGGCATAGTTTTTCCGCTTTCCCGGCAAAGACGGCTATTTCCGGAACAGGACGGGTATAGGCCGATGGATACCGGTACATGGGGTGAAGGGGCTCTTTTACCGCTTCCATTCCCCTGGTCAGAGCTGTCCCGGCTATGGCATATCCAAAAGTCTCATGAGGTCCCTGGCAGCACCCGCTGAGCCGGATGTTGCCAAATCCGTCCTTTGTCCTGGCCAGATAGTCTGCAGGATAAATGTTTTGTTCTGTCAGAGCAATCCTCTGCCGTGAACAGTCTCCGGGGATACAGCGCAGGGCAAAATAATGGCTGTTCACCGGAGACGAAAATTGGATTTCCATTCTGTATATAAATCTTAATTTTTTCATATCACCTGCCGGCTGCTCAGGAGATCAAACCTCCCAGGCAGCCCAGTGCCTCCTGATCATAAGATTTCTGCTGGCCCTTATCCATAATGATTTGTTCCAGGTGCTTCAGATTTTCCTTATTATAATCTAAATTTGCTTTATAAAGCCGGTTAACCAGCTTTCTGTATTCTTTTTCCAGATCTTCTCTGTGATAATCCAGCCGGATGAAAAGATCCAGTCTTTCTACGTATTTTCCACATTTCAGAATATTCCTGCAGTCTTCCTGATCCACGTAATCGTCTGCGCAGCCCCAGAAAGCCAGCAGATAGTCAATGGCCTGCTGCAGTTCCAGAAGAGGTGCCGTGGTCTTTTTACAGGCCTGAAAAGTATCCAGGGCAAGCTGGACATAAGACAGCACATTGCTGCTTAATTCTTCTCTAAGTACCACAGCATTGTCATAGGCCCGCTTCATATTGGATACTACAGAATCCGGATTATCCTCATCAAAAAGATAAGCCTGGGCAAACTGTTTATTAGAAGTATAAACATCCGGGATATTCAGTCTTTTACAGTACTTTGCATAAATGCCTTCCGGCTGTTCGATCATATGGTCATAGATATGAAAAAATACCCGCAGCGTGGTATATACTCTTTCTGTATACCTCCCCAGCCAATAAAGATGATCTGCTTTTTCTATTGAGATAATACCCATGTGTCTTTAAATCCTCCTCCCTGTGATGAATTTACAACAAAGGAATCCGGGTTTCTGGAAAACCTGGTCAGGCCGCTGGCCCAGACTTTCGTCTCCTTTCCGGACAGTACAAAAGCTCTCAGATCCGCCTTTCGCAGCACCGTCCCATCCCCTTCTGAAACCTTCATATTCTGAAAATCAATGACCTCCTGAGCAATGAATCTTCTGGGTTCTTTTTTTATGATCTCCTTCATCTGGGAAAGTTTTTCCCGGCTCAGTTCATTTCCGAAGATCACCCCGTATCCTCCGGCTTCCGCCACATCTTTTACCACCAGCTTTTCCAGATGATCCAGTACATATTTCCGGTCTTCCGGATAATAAGGAAGATAAGTGGGTGCATTTTTCAGGATTGGCTCCTGATCCAGATAATAACGGATCATCTTGGGCACAAAATAATAAATCCCTTTATCGTCTGCCACCCCGTTTCCCGGAGCATTTACAATAGCCACATGTCCCTTTCGATAGACCTCCATGAGATTTGGAATTCCGATAAGAGATTCGGGAAGGAATGTTAATGGGTCCAGATACTCATCGGATATCCTTCTGTAAAGAACACCTACTCTCTGTTTCGTATTCCTGTAGTCCCGGTAATAGAGATAATCATTTTCTACAAAAAGCTCTGAGCAGGCAGCAAGCTCACTCCCTGTCCGCTCTGCCAGATAAGAATGTTCAAAGTAAGCCGCATTATACCTTCCCGGAGTCATGATCACCGATATGCCCCCTGTGTTTACCCAGTCAAGGGTCTCCTTCAAAAGCTCTGCATAGTTTCGGTTGTCCACGATCTGATTGCTGCTGAAAGTTTTCGGGGATACCCGGCGGCAGATCTCTCTGGCGATCATGGGATAGGAAGCGCCGGAAGGGATCCTCAGGTTGTCCTCCAGGATATACCACTCCCCATCTTTCCCCAGCACCAGATCGATCCCTGAAATATGGCTGTAAATTTCCTTAGGGGGACAGATCCCCTCACATTCCGGAAGGTAGCCGGAAGAAATAAATAGAAATTCTTCCGGGACCACCTGATCCTTAATGATCTTTTTTTCTCCGTATATGTCTTTCAGGAAAAGGTTCAGGGCATCCACTCTCTGGATCAGGCCCTTTTCCAGTATCCGGAAATCTTCCCCGGTGATCACCCTGGGAATGGCGTCAAAGGGAAATAGCTGTTCGTGAAATTCTCCGTTTTTATAAATCCCGAATTTGACCCCGAACCTGGCCATAAGACGATTGATTCCTTCTGTATGTTCCACCAGTTCTCTCATTCCTGCTCCCTCCTTAAAATGGAAAAGGCGCCCAGAGCATCTGCTCTCGGCGCCTTTGCTTATTTTCTTTAGTCTACTACATTTTTTCAGGAATTGTCAACTTTTTATCTTTGCAAATTATTTTCTGATAATTTATAATCAATATTAACAGAAAAATTTACAGATAAGGAAGGACATACTTATGCCTGCTGATATGAAAAGCATCATTGCTGAGACCTTTATAAAAATGGTCCGCCGAAAAAACATCGACAAGATTACCGTAAAGTCCCTGATCGAAGAATGCCATATTTCCCGCCAGACTTTTTATTATCATTTTCAGGATATCATGGATGTTCTGGAATGGTCCATACGCCAGCAGACCCATAGCCTGGTGGATGAAAGTCTGAAGGCAGGAGATCTTAGATCCGCCATCAAGGTTTTTATTGCTTTCTGTACAGAACATTTTTCTGAGTTTCAGAAGCTCCTGAATTCTCAGAGACGTGCTCAGATAGAGGAATTATTAATTGATGCCGCCAAAGCCTATATGGTAGAAGTATCACGGCACAACCATCCGGATCTGTATGTAAACTATGAGGATATGCAGGTCCTTCTCCAGTTTAACGCCTGTGGATTGGTGGGCGTTCTGCTGGAATACAGCAAAACACCCTCTTATGATCAGGAAAAGCTGGTGCGGCAGTTAGAACAGATTCTCTCCGGCGAGCTGCTTCACCTGAATCCGGAGGCCAGGCTCTGATCCAGACGGCGGTTGATCTGCATATAATGTTTATACAGGATCCCGAACCTGTGTATATAGCCGGCCTGCCAGGGTTTGGTCTTTCCGCAGAAATGGAGGATCCCTGTATTTTCCATTACCCAGTCCATATCACAGACGCCTCCACTCCGCAGAAGGTAGGTACTGTAATTCCTGGCGTCGTAGTTCCAGAGATAGTCATCCAGCTCCAGGGTTCTGGAGCCGAAAACTGCATTTAAGATATCCTGATCCGGAAGCAGAAGCTCTTTTGCATGTTCTCCGGCATACCGGAAAACCTCTTCCGGAAGAATTTCCTTTCTTCCCTGATCCAGGTTAATAAGGAGCACTCCGGAATTAAAGTATTTATGGGTAGTTCCCAGCCGCACCTGATTGATATTATTTGCCAGGTTTGTCTTCCCTGTATGGGCGGCGGCGGCGAATAGTCTTCCCTTCATGTCTGTTTCCCAGAGGGGCTTCAGTGAGTTGATCACCAGTATGTCCGGGTCCAGATACAGGATCCGGTGAAGTTTTTGAGGCAGAAAACAGGGAGCGAGAAGACGGTAATACATTTCTCTGGGATACTGTTTCGTAACCGGAGCCTGGGAAA